>JAZNKW010000095.1:0-18965 GCA_045578745.1 Anaerovoracaceae bacterium | reverse complement strand
CTTTCTTTTCCTTGTTCTTCAGACGGAAGATCTGAACGATTTCCTGTTCTACGGAAGTGATGCAGCGAGGGTTCTTGCAGGTAACTACGTTACGCAGTTCGGTAGGCAGCTTCATGTGCTTCTTTTCTACCATCTTGCCGTCTTTTACGATGTTTACAGTGATGTTGCTGTCGATATAGCCCAGTACGTCGTAATCCAGATCAATCAGTTCGTCGATCTTGATGATATCTTTCTTGCCGTACTTGGAGCTGTCTGCGTTCTGAATGATTGCTACGCAGCTCTTTACTTTGTCCAGACCCAGCAGCTTGTAAGCCATCATGCTCTTGCCGGCCTTAATGTGGTCTAATACAATACCGTTCTTTACGCCATCTATATTCATTTGTTTGCCTCCTGTAATTATGCTATGTCAATGATGTCTTATTTCAGTCCCAGCAGGAACAGAATCAGGGCCATTCTGATGTGCTTGCCGCACAGTGCCTGGAAGAAGTAGCATGCTCTAGGGTCATTGTCAACTTCTACGGAGATTTCGTTTACTCTTGGCAGTGGGTGCAGAATGGTCAGGTCTTCCTTTGCATTGGACAGCTTGTCCAGATCCAGGATGTATGTATCCTTTAATCTTACGTAATCTTCTTCGTTGAAGAAACGTTCCTTCTGGATACGGGTCATGTACAGGATATCCAGCTGAGGCATTGCTTCTTCCATGGATTCCATTTCAACCCATTCAGCGCCGTGTTCGTTCAGGCTTTCCTTTACGTAGTCAGGCACCTGCAGTTCCTGCGGGCTGATCAGAACGAACTTTACGTTTTCGTAACGCATCATCGCTTCAATCAGGGAATGTACGGTTCTGCCAAACTTCAGGTCGCCGCACAGACCTACAGTCATGTTGTCCAGTCTGCCTTTCTTTCTCTTGATAGTCAGCAGGTCGGTCAGAGTCTGTGTAGGATGGAAGTGGCCGCCGTCACCGCCGTTAATGATAGGTACAGTGGTTCTCTGGGAAGCTACAATTGGTGCACCTTCCTTAGGGTGACGCATTGCGATGATGTCTGCATAGCAGCCTACAGTCTGAATGGTATCGCTTACGGATTCACCCTTTGCAGCAGAACTGGAGCTTGCTGCGGAGAAGCCCAGTACGCTTCCGCCCAGTTCCAGCATAGCAGCTTCAAAGCTCAGTCTGGTTCTGGTGGACGGTTCAAAGAACAGGGTTGCCAGCTTCTTGTGGTTGCAGATGTCCTGGTATACAGTTGGGTTAGCCACGATATCGTTTGCAACGTCAATCAGGTGGTCGATTTCTTCCAGGGATAAGTCTGTGATGTTAATAAGGTTTCTGATCTCGCTCATTTTTATTTGTCTCCTCTCATCCAGCCCTCATCAGAAGGGTTGTCTCTGAATTTTAAAATACGTTCTTTGTCTTCAGCCTTGATGTAACCGGTTTCCGCTGCTACTTCAACCAGTGCATCCAGGTTGCACAGAGATACGTTTTTCACATTGTTTTCTGCCAGCTTGTCCAGGCCTTTCTTCATGCCATAGGTGAAGATGCTTGCGATACCCAGAACTTCAGCGCCGGCTTCCTTCAGAACCTTTACGCAGTCGATTGCGGAACCTGCAGTGGAAATCAGGTCTTCGATTACAACGACCTTCTGACCTGGCAGCAGCTTGCCTTCGATCTGGTTGGTTCTTCCGTGGTCCTTAGCGGAGCTTCTTACGTAACCCATAGGCAGGTTCATCATGTGGCCAACGATAGCCGCATGTGCGATACCTGCAGTGCTGGTTCCCATCAGAACTTCGCAGTCAGGATAGTTTTCCTTAACAACTTCCACCAGACCCTGTTCTACCAGAGTTCTTACTTCAGGGGAAGTCAGTGTCAGACGGTTGTCACAGTAAATAGGGCTCTTGATGCCGCTCGCCCATGTGAACGGTTCTTCCGGACGCAGGAATACTGCTTCGATGGATAACAGGCCCTTAGCTACTTCTTTTCTTAATTCCATGTCTATTTCTCCTTTATTCTGACGGCTTGATGCCGTATAGTGTGCAAAATCTCTGTTTTCGGTGTTTTCGTTTTAGCCCACGAATTCAGCCATACATCTTCTGTATGCTGCTACAGGGTCTTCAGCCTGGGTAATCGGACGGCCTACTACGATGTAGTCGGAACCGATTTCCTTCGCCTTTGCAGGGGTGGTTACTCTAACCTGGTCGCCCATGTCGCCGTCAGCGAATCTTACGCCAGGAGTTACAGTCAGGAAGTCGCCGCCGCATGCTACGTGTACTGTTTCAGCTTCCAGAGGGGAGCATACTACGCCGTCCAGACCAGCCTTCTTTGCATTTTCTGCATAGTGCATAACAACCTTTTCCAGTGGTTCGTTAATCAGCAGGTCATTGGTCATTCTTTCCTGGTCAGTGGAGGTCAGCTGAGTTACAGCAATCAGCAGAGGTCTGGTGCCGTCTGGTCTTGTCAGACCTTCACGTGCAGCTTCCATCATTGCGATGGTACCTGCTGCATGCAGGTTTGTCATATCTACATCCAGTTCACGCAGTACGGACATTGCCTTCTTTACTGTGTTTGGAATATCATGCAGCTTCAGGTCCAGGAAAATCTTGTGGCCTCTTCTCTTGATTTCTCTTACGATAGCAGGTCCTTCTGCATAGTACAGTTCCATACCAATCTTTACATAAGGCTTTTCTTCTGTGAAGTTGTCCAGGAACTTGAATGTTTCTTCCGCGCTCGCGAAGTCGCAAGCGATAATTACGTCTTTACCCATTAGTGTGCACCTCCGATAATTTCATTTAAATCTTTAATTCCATATTTTTCGCAAACCCTTGGCAGGTCTTCGATAATCTGCTTACTTGCAAATGGGTCGATCAGGTTGGCAGCGCCTACTTCTACTGCAGTTGCGCCTGCCAGCATCATTTCAACCACTTCTTCAGCGGTGGTGATACCGCCCATGCCGATAATCGGCAGCTTCACTGCATCATACACCTGGTAAACCATTCTCAGAGCTACAGGCAGGATTGCGTGGCCGGAGAAACCGCCCATCTTGTTAGCGATGACAGGCTTCTTTGTCTTCAGGTCGATACGCATACCCAGCAGTGTATTAATCATGCTGATACCATCTGCACCGCCGGCTTCGCATGCTCTTGCGATTTCGGTGATGTCGGTTACGTTAGGGGACAGCTTGATGAACATTGGCTTCTTAGTAACTTCGCGGACTGCTCTGGTTACTTCTTCAGCAGCCTTTGCACTGGTACCGAAAGCCATGCCGCCGCCGTGTACATTCGGACAGCTGATGTTGATTTCGAACCAGCCGATCTGCTTGTTTGCAGCAGGATCGTTTTCCAGTCTTCTTACGGTTTCCACATATTCAGGAACGGAGAAACCGGAAACGTTGGCCATAACAGGCTTGTGGAACACTTCCGCCAGCTTCGGCAGTTCTTCGCTGATGACTCTGTCCACACCAGGGTTCTGCAGGCCTACCGCATTGATCATGCCGTCAGGACATTCTGCAATTCTTGGAGTAGGGTTGCCGAATCTCGGTTCCAGGGTAGTGCCCTTGAAGGAGAAGGTACCCAGGCAGTTGATATCATATAATTCTGCGAATTCGTAGCCGAATCCGTAGGTTCCGGATGCCGGAATGATTGGGTTATCGATTTCGATACCGCATAAGTTAATCTTTGTATTTACCATATGATTTCCTCTCTTTCCAGAACCGGACCGTCCTTGCAGATTCTCTTGTTTCCGTACTTGGTCTTGCAGGAGCATCCCATGCATGCGCCGAAGCCGCAGCCCATTCTTTCTTCGAAACTGTACTGCCCGGAAGTCTTTACGATGGCTTCGATTGCCTTAAACATAGGCAGAGGACCGCAGGTACAGAAGTAGGAGTATTCCAGATTCTTCAGTACATCAGTTACAAAGCCCTTCACGCCTACAGAGCCGTCTGCAGTTGCGATGTGCACATCGCAGCCCAGAGCTTCGAATTCTTCCGCATAGAATACTTCGTCTGCTGCGTTAAAGCCCAGGATTACCTGAACCTTCGCTTCCGGATTTGCCTGACGGATGGATTTTGCCAGGCCGTACATCGGAGGCACGCCTACGCCGCCGCCGATCAGAACCGGTGCCTCGCCAACTTTGGTGATGTCATAGCCGTTGCCCAGACCGATCAGCACGTCCAGCTCCTGACCAGGGGTCATTTCAGCCATGGCTTCAGTACCGCCGCCGACTACTTTATATATAATGGTAATGGTTTCTTCGTTATAGTCACACACGGAAATCGGTCTTCTCAGGAAGAAGCCGTCCAACTTGATGTTTACAAACTGGCCTGGGGCAGTGCAGTCAGATGTGTCGCCTGCCAGCACCATCTTCATGGTGTTCTTTGCGATTTCCACGTTTTCCAGGATTTCATAAATACTCTGTTTCATTTTATTCTCCTTTATGTTACAGGGCGTTCCAGACGGTCTTACCGCCGGCTACGTTGAAGAGGCACTTGCCGTAAGCCTTCATGCCGGCAAACGGTGTGGCCTTGCCCATGGATGCGAATTCTTCCGGATTTACGGTGTATTCGGTGCCCACTTCCCAGATGCTGTAGTCCATGTTTTCTTCTGCGGAAGGCAGGCCGAAACGCTTTCTCGGATTGGTACTCATCAGCTCAATCAGTCTGTCCAGAGACATGCGGCCAGTCTTCACAAAATGGGTGTACATCATGGCGAAAGCAGTTTCCAGGCCGACTACGCCCAGCGGGCTGTCTGCCAGACCTTTAGACTTTTCTTCTGCACTGTGCGGTGCATGGTCGGTGGCAATCATGTCGATGGTGCCGTCCAGGATGCCTTCGATGAGGGCATCGCGGTCTTCCTTGCTTCTGATTGGCGGGTTCATCTTGAAACGTGCATCTTCCTGCAGGTCTTCATCGCAGAAGATCAGGTAGTGCGGTGCGGTTTCGCAGGTTACGTCCACGCCTCTTGCCTTGGCCTGACGGATGATTTCCACACTTTCCTTGGTGGAGATGTGGCATACGTGATAGCCGCAGCCGATTTTTTCAGCCAGCTCGATGTCGCGCTTCATCGGAGCCCATTCACTTTCGGAGCAGATGCCTTTGTGGCCGTGCTCTCTGGCATAAACTCCATCGTGGATATAGCCGCCGTTTCTCAGCTCCATATCTTCACAGTGGGCTACTACCAGCTTGCCATGCTTCTTTGCGATTTCCATGGCGCGTGCCATCAGGGTCATATCGTTTAAGCCGACGCCGTCATCACTGAAGCCGCACACATATGGTGCCATGGCTTCCATGTCTGCCAGGTCTTCACCGCGTTCACCAATGGTCAGAGCACCGTAAGGGATGACATTGATCACTGCATCCTTTTCGATAATGTCCAGCTGAACCTTCAGGTTTTCCAGATCGTCCGGAACCGGCTTCAGGTTCGGCATGGAGAATACGTGGGCATAACCGGATTTCGCTGCAGCAGTGGTGCCGGTTTTTATGGTCTCCTTATAAAAAAATCCCGGCTCACGTAAATGCACATGCACATCCACGAAAGAAGGGATTAAAATAACATTTTCATTGGATAAAATTTTCTGGGAACCGGAAAAACGGGACTCTAAATCCCGGGCAAAAATCGCCAGATTTTCGGTTGTATTCAGGTTTGGTCTGAATGTGTTTGTCATGGGTCTCCTCCGTTTTTACACAAAAAAACTTGTCCCGGGGACAAGTGTAGACTCAGCAAAACAGCAGGCAGAATCTACTTCGCCCTGCTTATTCCATATGTCCATCTTGCCGATCTCTCTGTATCGTCCTTAAAGATTTGCTTTTACCACATATAATATTAGCATAATGCGAACGGAAGTGTCAAGGGGGAAGCAAAAGGGCTTGTAAATATTTTTATCTAATCTTCACGCAAATAAATTGAAAATCCGCGGGAATCAATATATAATATAAAGAGGACTGTAAACAATAAAAACAGACACTGAAAAGGATTCGTTTATATATTTGATTTGAGAAAAGGAGAACAATACATGGGATTTGGAATGGAAGTCGGTATTGACCTGGGTACAGCCAATGTACTCGTTTATATTAAAGGAAAGGGTGTCGTAATGAATGAGCCATCTGTAGTGGCGCTGAACAAGGACACCGATGAAATTCTGGCAGTTGGTGAAGAAGCTCGTCAGATGCTGGGAAGAACTCCGTCCAACATCATCGCAGTAAGACCTCTGCGTGACGGTGTGGTTTCTGACTACGATATTACAGAAAGAATGCTGAAGTACTTCATCAAGAAGACCTGCGGCTCCGGCCGTTTCTTCAAGCCGAAAATCATGATCTGCATTCCAAGCGGTGTAACCGAAGTAGAAAAGAGAGCGGTTCGTGAAGCGGCACAGCAGGCAGGCGGCAAGGACGTATACCTGATGGAAGAACCGGTAGCAGCAGCAATCGGTGCAGGCATCGATATCAGTAAGCCGGACGGTGTTATGGTAATTGACATCGGCGGCGGTACTACCGATATCGCTGTAATTTCTCTGGGCGGCATTGTAGCAAGTGCTTCTGTAAAGATGGCCGGCGACAAGTTCGACGAAGCTATCATCAAGTACATGCGTAAGGAACACAAGCTGTACATCGGTGAAAGAACTGCAGAAGAACTGAAGGTAACTATCGGTACTGCTTTCCCTAGAGAAGAAGTGGTTGTGCAGGAATGCCGCGGCCGTGACCTGGTAACAGGCCTGCCTAAGAGCGTGGAAGTAACTTCCGACGAAATGATGAGTGCTCTGGATGAAGCCATGATCACCATTACAGAAGCGGTACACAATGTACTGGAAAAGACTCCGCCTGAACTGGCTGCTGACATCAGCAACTCCGGTATCGTTCTGACCGGAGGCGGTGCTCTGCTTTACGGTATCGACAAGCGTATTGAAGACAGAACAGGAATTAAAGTAAGAATCGCAGATGACCCAAAATCATGCGTTGCAATCGGAACCGGCACAGCACTGGATTCACTGCCGGCCCTGGAAGGCAATTCATTAAACAGAAGGGCACCTTACCTCTAAAAGCTGCAGCGTCCCTTCGGGGACGCTGTTTCTGTTTTTTGCAGCCTGTCAAAATTTGTACTCCGGAAGGTTCCGGAAGAAAGGACCATACATGAAACTGGAAATTATCGCAACCTCCACCTTCGGTCTGGAGGCCGTAGTAAAGAGAGAAATTGAAAATCTGGGATATAAGATTATTCAGTCAGAAGATGCCAAGATTACCTTTATGGGGGATGAGCGTGCAGTGGTGCGTGCCAACCTGTGGCTGAGAAGTGCTGACCGTGTGCAGATCAAGATGGCGGAATTCAAAGCACTGGAATTTGAAGAACTGTTCCAGCAGGTAAAGGGGATTCCGTGGGAAGAATGGATTCCGATTGACGGCAAATTCGTTGTAAACGGATCTTCCGTCAAGTCCAAGCTCTTCTCCGTTCCTGCCTGCCAGTCTGTAGCAGAAAAGGCCATCGTTGAGCGTCTGAAAGATGCATACGGAGTGGATTACTTTGAAAAGAGCGGTGCCCTCTACGACATTAAGATTACATTATTAAAGGACCGTGTAACGGTAACTCTGGACACCACCGGTCCTGGTCTCCATAAGAGAGGATACCGTGTGGCTATGGTAGATGCACCGATGAAGGAAACTCTGGCAGCTGCTCTGGTGCAGCTCTCCTTCTGGAAAAAGGGCCGTATCATGGTAGACCCTTGCTGCGGTTCCGGTACACTGCCGATTGAAGCAGCTATGATTGGAAGAAATATTGCACCGGGACTGAACCGTAAGTTTACAGCAGAAGAATGGGATGCCATTCCGAAGAATCTGTGGAAGGAAGAACGTAAGGCTGCCTTTGAAGCCATTGATTACGATACGGAACTGGAAATCTACGGTTATGACATCAATCCTGCAGCACTGAAGGCTGCCATGGAAAATGCAGAAGAAGCCGGCGTGGATGACTGTATTACCTTCGCAGTGGGAGATGCGACCAAGCTGGGCATCGAAGGAAAGGTTGGACGGAAAGATTTTGCGGAAATCGAAAGCGGCGTGGTTGTTACCAACCCTCCTTACGGCGAACGAATCGGGGATCAGAAATCCATCGACCGGATTTACGCGTCCTTCCTGAAATTCTTTACGGACAATCCAACCTGGTCCCTGTTTATGGTAACCAGTGACAAGTCAGCGGAACTGAAGTCCTTCGGACGTCCTGCAGACCGGAGAAGAAAACTCTTCAACGGCCGTCTGGAAGTATGCTACTATCAGTTCCATGGACAGAAACCGCCGAAAAAATAAAATAAGCGGACGCGGTTCATTTAGGGGGAATAAACATGAACATAAGGGTGAATCATAACAGCATAGCACCAATCTACATGCAGATTGCTGCACAGATGAAAAGTCTGATTTTGTCAGGAGAAATGGTGGCGGGGTGTATTCTGCCCTCCGAACGGTCTCTGGCTCATATGCTGGGGGTGCACCGGAATACTGTAGCCAGAGCCTATACGGAACTGAAGGCAGAGGAACTGATTGAATCCCGTCAGGGATACGGATATGTGGTTTCTCTTCCTGAGAAGGAGAATGCTGCTGAGGTTCCCCGCATCCGGAAAAAGAAGGTACACTGGCCGGAGCTTATTAAAGATGAATATCTGGATATGGAAGTTGCCTTTGATGATGTATTTCAGCGGTTCAGCGATGAGAAGCTGATTTCACTGGGAAGCGGAATTTCCACTTCTGAGGTGTATGACAGGCATAAGGTGGCGGCGGAGATTGCCGGTCTGATTGCAGAGGGCGGGAAGGATCAGTATTTTTACAATCCCTATCAGGGGGATAAACGTCTGCGGCATAAGCTGGTATCTTTTCTGAGCACCAAGGGCATCAAGGCGGGCATGAGCGAAATACAGATTCTGACGGAAACCAACCAGGCGCTGGACTTTCTCGTGGCTCTGCTTCTGCGCCCGGGAGACACTGTTATTATGGAGGAGCCGGTATCTCCGGATGCCTTCCGTGCGGTGGAGCTTGCGGGAGGAAAAGTGGTTACCGTTCCTGTAGATGGAGACGGCATGCAGTGTGACTGTCTGGAGGAGCTGATTCTTCTCCACAAACCGCGGTTCATCTATGTGAATTCCAGTTTCCATGATCCTACCGGTGTTATTCTTTCAGGGCAGCGGCGGCAGCGCCTTCTGGAAATCTCCGAAGCCTACCGCATTCCTGTGGTGGAAGACGATGCTGCCTCAGAACTGGTGTACAGCGGACCGAAGCCTCTGCCGATTAAGGCCAGTGATACTCAGAATAACGTCATATATATTTACTCTTTTTCTCTGACATTTCTGCCGGGTCTTTCCCTGGCAGTCGTTGTGGCTGATAAGGAACTGATCAGAAGCCTGTCCTATCTGGTATCGGTCCGCCTGGTGGCGACTGACTGGATGTCTCAGAAACTGATTGCCGGATATCTGGATGACGGACGGTATTACCGGAATCTTCACGTATTCCGGAGCAATTATGCGATTAAACAGGAAGTCATGTGCAGGGAACTGGATAAGATGAAACCTCTTGGTCTGGAATATGTCCGGCCGAGGGGCGGCGTCTACATCTGGTGCCGCCTTCCGGAAGGAGTGGACAGCATGGAACTGGAAGTGGAGGCCCGCAGAATGGGGGTGTCCATTGTACCAGGGTATGTGTTTTATCCGGGAAAGAGCGGAGGCAGAAATTATATCCGGCTGAACTTCTCTTATGAAAGCAGAGAACGGATCCGCCAGGGTCTGGATATCCTCCGGCTGGCCATAGAGGCACAGCTGGCACAGAAAAAATAGAGAGTACTGGCACTTTTCATTGAAATATGCAGTGGTAAAATGTAGTTAACCTGAATCAGTAAAATCCGGAGCGCAGAGAAACGTGCTCCGAATGAAGGTGTGAGAAGGAAAGAAAACCAATGGTGCAGACCAATTTTGCGAAGAACAGAAAGGAGAACTACAATGGGTGTACATTTAAGAGGAAGAAGTTTGTTAACGCTGATGGATTTAACTCCTGAGGAAATCCGCTATCTGCTGGACCTGGCTCATGATCTGAAATCGAAGAAGAGAGCAGGCATTAATACCCAGGCATTAAAGGGTAAGAATCTGGTGCTGCTGTTTGAAAAAACATCTACCAGAACAAGATGTGCATTTGAAGTTGCCGCATATGATGAAGGTGCAGGCGTTACCTTCCTGGATTCCGCAAGTTCCCAGTTTGGTAAGAAGGAATCTCTGGAAGATACCGCGAAGGTACTGGGCCGTTTCTATGACGGTATTGAATATAGGGGTTATGACCAGAAAGTGGTGGAAGACCTGGCTCGATATGCAGGCGTTCCTGTATGGAATGGTCTGACTGACGTGGACCATCCGACTCAGATTCTGGCAGACCTGATGACCATCGAAGAACATCTCCACAAGCCTCTGAAGCATGTGAAGGTAGTCTTCTCCGGTGATATCAGAAACAATATGTCCTATGCGTGGATGTATGGCTGTGCAAAGATGGGTATGCACTATGTGGCATACGGACCGGATGAGCTGGCTGCTCAGCTGGATCAGGATGTTTTGAAGAGGGTTCAGGAGGTGGCTGCAGAAAACGGTGCTACCATCGAAGTGACCAGTGACCCTGCCTGCCTGAAGGGCGCAGATGTGATCTACTGTGATGTATGGGCATCCATGGGCGAAGAGGCTGAAATTCCTGAAAGAGTACGCCTGCTGACACCTTATAAGGTTACAAAGGAACTGATGGAATCCACCGAAAATCCGGACTGCCTGTTCCTCCACTGCCTGCCATCCTTCCATGATTTTGAAACAAAGATGGCCAAGACCCAGATGGAACTGGGCTATGACATCCGCGAAGTAACTGACGAAGTATTCAAAAGCAGAAATTCCAAAGTATTTGACGAAGCAGAAAACAGAATGCATACAATCAAAGCAGTAATCGTAGCAACAATCGGTTAATTCTGAATGTCTGACGGTGCTGCAGAAGACCCCTTTCTCTGCGGCTTGCACAAAGAAGTAAAAAGGAGGACTTAAAGATGTATCCTGGAATTCATAACTATTCCGAAATCGGAAAATTAAATAAAGTTCTGCTCCACAGACCTGGACGCGAACTGGAAAAACTGACCCCAAATAACATGGGAAGACTGCTGTTTGATGATATCCCTTATCTGAAAGTAGCACAGAAGGAGCACGACGAATTCGCACGCATTCTCAAAGAAAACGGTGTGGAAGTCTGCTACTATATCGATGAAACAGCCAAGGCTCTGCAGAATGTGAAAGTAAAAGAGTCATTCGTGAAAGAGTTCATGGAAATGAGTAAGATTCATGAAGAGGGACGAAAGGAAGCGATTGCACAGTACCTTCTGGCAAAGACACCGGAAGAACTGGTGGAAGCCTGCATCGCAGGGATCTACATGGAAGAGCTTCGTGAATATTCCACCAACTCTCTGGCAGACCTGATTGAAAGCAATGATGTAATCGTCTGCGATCCCATGCCGAACCTGTACTTCACCAGAGACCCCGGTGCCTGCGTGGGCGATGGTATCAACATCCATCATATGAGTACCCTGACCAGACGCCGTGAGTCCCTGCTGCTGAAATATATGGTGAAGTATAACCATGATTTCGCGCTGCCGGAAACTCCGATGTGGTACGATGTCCGCGGCAAGCATTCCATCGAAGGCGGTGACGTGCTGGTGCTGTCCAGAGACCTGGTTGCCATCGGCTACTCCGAAAGAACCAGCCTGGCCGGCATTGAAGATTTTGCAAAGAATCTGCTGACCAACTCCGGCTTCAAGAAAGTGCTGGTATTCGACATTCCAAAGTGCCGGGCCTTCATGCATCTGGATACCGTATTCACCATGGTGGACTATGACAAGTTCACCATTCATCCGGAAATCGAAGGACCTCTGGCGGTTTATGAAGTTACTATGGGTGCCGGCGGACATCTGCAGTTCAATTCCATGAAGGAAGAACTGCACAAAATCCTGGCGCTCGAACTGAAACTTCCTGCAGTGGAACTGATCCGCTGCGGAGGCGATGACATTATCGCAGCACAGCGTGAACAGTGGAATGATGGTTCCAATACTCTGTGTATTGCACCGGGAACTGTTGTAACTTACGAAAGAAACAGTGTAACCAACGATCTGCTGGATAAGAGGGGCGTGAAAGTGCTGACCATGGAAAGTGCGGAACTTTCCAGAGGACGCGGCGGCCCTAGATGTATGTCCTGTCCGGTGAACCGTGACGATTTATAGAAAAAATAGTGAAATTTGTGCAAAAAAATGAATTTGGCATATAGACAAATGAATTTGTTAGTGCTATAATACCAAACTGAAAAAAACGTGTAACAGCAAGGGGCACCATCGGGTGCCCCTTGTTTGGGAATAACTAATTGAAAACAGGAGGACAGAAATGGCACAGAAAATTGTTGTAGCGTTAGGTGGAAACGCATTACAGTCCGGTAACGGCCCTGCAACTGCAGAAGCTCAGCTGGAAGTAGTTAAAAACACCTGTGAACGTATTGCTGAAATTGTAGAAAGTGGTTATGAAGTGGGCGTTGTTCACGGTAACGGTCCGCAGGTTGGCAGAATTCTGCTGGCTTCTGAAACTGCAAAGGACGTAACCCCGGCTATGCCGTTTGACGTATGCGGTGCCATGTCCCAGGGATATATCGGTTATCATCTGCAGCAGGCTCTGAAGTTCGCTCTGAAGAAGAGAAACATCGAAAAGCCGGTTGTAACTCTGGCTACTCAGGTAGTTGTAGATGCAAAGGACCCTGGATTCGTAAATCCAACCAAGCCAATCGGTCCGTTCTACGGTGAAGAAGAAGCAAAGGCTATCGCTGAAGAAAAGGGCTATACCATGAAGGAAGACGCCGGCAGAGGCTGGAGAAGAGTTGTAGCTTCCCCAATCCCTCAGAAGATCGTGGAAATCGACTCTGTTAAGGCTCTGTGGGATTCCACTATCGTTATCACCTGCGGAGGCGGCGGTATTCCTGTAATCGAAAAGGAAGACGGTTCTCTGGAAGGCGTTGCTGCAGTTATCGATAAGGACTTCGCTGCAGAACTGCTGGCAGAAATGATGGAAGTAGACACCCTGATGATTCTGACCGAAGTAGAAAAGGTTGCAATCAACTTCAACAAGCCTGATCAGCAGAATCTGGACCACATGACTCTGGAAGAAGCTGAAAAGCACTGCGAAGACGGTCAGTTTGCACCTGGCAGCATGCTGCCTAAGGTAAAGGCTGCTATGAAGTTCGTAACTGCATTCCCTGAAAAGAAGGCTATCATCACTTCTCTGGACAAGGCAATCGATGCCCTGAACGGAAAGACTGGTACTGTAGTTACTTTCAAGTAAGAAAAATATGACATTATGGACCTGCTGTGAAACCGGCAGGTCTTTTTTTTTCTTTACACCGGGCCTGCGATACGGTAAAATAAAAGGGACCTGGAAGAATTCGACGTAAAAAAGATTTTTAAATTTTAATTATATGGACAAGGAGTTTTACAAGATGAAAAAAGTAGATGTAATCGGTGTTCAGATGGACCTGGGCGCAGGTCTGCGCGGCGTAAACATGGGCCCTGGCGCAATCCGTTATGCAGGCGTAATCGAAGGCATTAAGGAACTGGGTTATGAAGTGGAAGACAAGGGTGATATCGTTCCTCTGAAGACCGGTGCAACCGCTGATAACATGAGAAACTATGAACAGGTAATCGATTCCAACCGCAGACTGTATGAAGTGGTGAAGGCGTCCCATGAAGCTGGTGCAATGCCTGTAGTTCTGGGCGGCGACCACAGCATCGCAGCAGGCAGCATTTCTGCAACTTCCAAGCACTTCGGCAAAATCGGCATTATCTGGGTTGATGCTCACGGCGACTGGAACAGTGCAGAATCCAGCCCATCCGGTAATATGCACGGTATGCCGTTCTCCGCAGTATGCGGCGCTGGCCCTGATGTAATGGTTGACTACGGTCAGGAACCTGTTTTTGTAGACACTGCAAACTGCGTACAGATTGCGGGCAGAGATATCGACTCCGAAGAAAGAGTACGTATGAAGGAACACGGCGTTACCGTATTCTCCATCGCGGATATCGACAGAATGGGTATGCCTGCAGTCATCGAAAAGGCTATTGAAATTGCTTCCAATGGTACAGAAGGTATCCATGTAAGCTTCGACGTAGACGCAATTTCTCCTGAATTCGCACCTGGTACCGGTACTACCGTACACAGCGGTCTGACTTTAAGAGAAGCATTCTACCTGGTGGAAACTCTGGCAGCATCCAAGAAGGTTCTGGCTCTGGATATGGTAGAAGTAAACCCTATGATCGACATTAAGAATCAGACCGGCAGAGTTGCCAGCGAACTGATTCTGTCCACTCTGGGCAAGGTAGTTTACTAAAAAATAAGGAGCCTCTGATACAGAGGCTCTTTTCATTTTTTGATGAGAGGGGATTATCTAAATGGAATGGAACAGCAGAAAAGCAGGGGAGACCATCTGCTTTATCGTCGGTGCCGGGCCATGGGAAGAAGCCGGATTTTCATGTTTTGAGCCGAAACCGGGAGATTATGTCATTGCAGCGGATGGCGGGCTGAAACACCTTGAAAAATCCGGGATACAGCCGGATATGATTGTAGGGGATTTTGACACCCTGGGTTATGAACCGGACCACGGGAATGTGGTGCGCCTGCAGCGGGAAAAAGACTGGACGGATACTTTTGTCGCCATGGAGAAGGGTGTGGAACAGGGCTGTAAAACATTTGTGTTTTATGGATGTCTGGGCGGCAAGCTGGAACATACGGTGGCCAATCTGCAGCATCTTTCCTGGTTGGCGGGGTGGAACCTTACCGGATGGATGACGGATGGACGCATCTGGGCGACTGCAGTTTCCGGAGACGGAGCAAAACCTGGACATCTGGCACTTCCGGCCCGTGACCGGGGCATGGTTTCCGTGTTCTGCATGGGAGACCGAGCAGAGGGCGTGTCCATTCGGGGGCTGAAATACGGCCTGCAGGACGGAGAACTGAGCGGGAGCTTCCCTCTGGGGGTAAGCAATGAATTCGTCGGTGAGAAGGCTGAAATCAGCGTGAAAAAAGGGGTTTTGCTGGTGATGGTGGAAAAATAAAGAACTGAAAAAAATGAGAAAGCAGCTGCTTCGGCGGCTGTTTTTTTATTTGTTATATATGGCTTTGAAGATGTGAAAAAGTGTTGACAAAAGTATAACACAATGATAATATTTTGTTATACGAAAAATGAAATCATTTTTCAAAATACGAAATGTGATAGATATTTTCGGCGAGAGGAGGCGTAAAGTGAGTAATTTAAAAGAAGTATTGATGTCCCACATCAGCGAAGATCATCTGGTGGATATGACTTCCGACATGATTCGTATCGAATCATACTACGGTATTCCGAATCAGGAAACCGGTGTAGCGAAGTACATTAAGAGCATCTTCGACGCAAACGGTATTCCGTGTGAACTGAAAGAAGTTGCAGACGGACGCTGCAATGTAATCGCCAGACTGGACAGTGGTAAGCCTGGCAAGACTATTATGCTGAATGGTCATATGGATACCGTGGAACCAAATGATATGGAAGATGCATTTGAACCGAAGATTGTGGATGGAAAGCTGTATGGCAGAGGAGCATCAGACATGAAGGGGCCGCTGGCTTCCATGATTGAAGCGATGATTGCGATTAAGGAAACCGGCACACTGGAAAAGGGAGCAATTATTTTTACAGGTGTTCTCGATGAAGAACACAACAGTATCGGTACCATCGACATTCTGGAAAGCGGAATTACTGCAGATGGGGCAATCGTAGGGGAACCGACAGAACTGCAGGTACACACTGCTCACAGAGGTCTGGAGTGGTTCAAGTTCCACTTTATCGGAAAGACCGTGCATGGCGGTGCACAGCGTGATGGTATCAATGCTATCTCCAAGGCCGTTGATTTTATCAATGCCATGGAAGAAAAACTGATTCCGGAAGTATTTTCCAGAACTCATCCGCTGCTTAAGGAAGCTACCGTAAACTATGGGGTTATCCACGGCGGTACGCAGCTTTCAACTGTAGCCGGTGACTGTGAACTTTATGTTGACAGACGATTCCTGCCTTATGAAACTTATGAAGAAGTAACACAGCAGTTCCAGGATCTTCTGGATGAACTGGCTGCCAAGGATCCTAAGTTTAAGTGTGAAATGCAGGTAACTGAAGAAAGTGCCATGAAGGAGGGCTATGTACATCTTCCAATGGAAATCGAGCTGGATCATCCTCTGGTAGGAATGATTCGTGAAGCGGTAACTGCATCCACTGGCGAAGAACCTGTTATGAGCTTCTTTCCTGCATGGACTGATGGCGGTCTGCTGAAGGGCTTCGCTAATATTCCGACTGTGGTTCTGGGTCCTGGCATTGTGGCATGCTGCCACTCCAAGGAAGAACATATTCCGGTAGATCATCTGCCTAAGGCGGCTCTGATTTATGCTCTGACTGCACTGGACTTCTGCCATTCCTAGACTTTAGCTGAAAAACTTTATGTTTTCTGATGATTAGAAAGGAGGCACATTATGCCTACACTGGAAACTGAAAAGAAAAAGAAAAAATTTAAAGTTCCTAATGTTTATATTATCATCATGGGTATGGCTTTCCTGGCTATGCTCTTAACCTGGGTTATTCCTGCTGGTGCTTATGACCGTGTAATCAATGATATGGGCCGTGAAGTTGTAGATCCGGCAACCTTCCATATGATTGATGCAAATCCGCAGGGGCTGTTTAAATTCTTCCAGTCTTTCCATACTGGCTTGGCTGAAAGTGCAGGTATTATTTTCTTCCTGTTTATTGTAGGTGGCAGCTTTGCTGTTATTGAAGCAACAGGTGCCATCGAGGCTGGTCTGTGTAAGGTTACTCGTTCCATGGCAGGCAAAGAAAGAGTTATCATTCCGGTTGTAATGTTTGCATTTGCACTGTGTGGTGCAACCATCGGTATGGCCGAAGAAGCACTGCCGTTTATTCCAATCATGGTTACTCTGGCTATTTCTATGGGATTTGATTCCATGACTGGTGCTGCTATGGTTCTGGTAGGATGCTCTGCAGGTTTTGCAGGTGCGTTCCTGTCTCCATTTACCGTAGGTATTGCACAGGGTATCGCAGGTCTGCCAGCAGCTTCCGGTATGGGTTTCCGATTCGTCCTGTTTGCGGCTATGAACATCGTAATGATTACTTTCGTATACAGATATGCGGGTAAGATTAAGAAGAATCCGCAGCTTTCCCCTATGTATGAAATTGATATGGCAAGAGAAGACAGACTGGATATGAGTCAGTTGAAGCCAATGGAAAAGAAGCATGTTGTTATTCTGCTGATTATGGCTGTATGCATCGCAATCTTCACTTTTGGCGTTCTGAAGCTGGGCTGGTATCTGACTGAGCTGTCCGCTGTATTCCTGATTATGGGTGTACTGTCCGCAATTGTTGCAAGAATGTCTCTGGATGAATTTGCGGATGCACTGACAGGTGGTATGGCGACACTGGCAAGCGGTGCACTCATTGTAGGTTTCGCAAGAGCAATCCTGGTAATTCTGAGCAGCGGCGGCGTAATGGATACAATCCTGTACTTCTCTGCAGGTCTTGTTGATGATCTGCCTAAGGGTCTGGCCGCAGTTGGTATGTACATCTTCCAGTGTCTGCTGAACTTCCTGATTCCATCCGGTTCCGGACAGGCGGCTGTTTCCATGCCGATCATGGCACCTCTGGGCGATATCCTGGGTATCACCAGACAGACTGCTGTACTGGCTTACCAGCTGGGTGACGGTATCTCCAACATCTGGACTCCAACTTCCGGTTACTTCATGGCTGGTCTGGCTCTGGCAAGAATTCCTTGGCAGAAATGGGCAAAGTGGTTCCTGCCATGCATCCTGATTGAATATGCCGTAGGTGCTGTATTTGTAGTAATTGCTACTTATATTAATTATGGTCCGTTCTAGTGTATTATCAGCTGTAAATTAAAATACGTGTGAGAAAAAGCCGGAATTTACTCCGGCTTTTTTCGTATAACGAAATTTTCCTTTTCAAAATAAGGTCCCTGGTATATAATAGTAAAACGGGATAATTTTAATTGTCCTCGAAAACTTTATTTTCAGGAGACACATCACGATGATGGAAAAACAGAACCTCAGCAGTTTGAAAAAAGCCATTCTTATTTTGGAAACTTTAGCAAAAGAACCGTATGAGTACACGGCGCAGGCGCTTTCTGCTGAAACCGGAATCAATATTACTACGATTTACCGGACGATTTACCAGCTTGAAGAAGAAGATATGGTGGTAATGGACCGGGATACGAAGAAATATAAAATTGGTCCAAATGCGTACCATATTGGTGCTGCCTACGTTTACAATAATAATTACATGAAGGAAATTGAAGCTATTTTGATGGAAATTTCCGAGAAAACAGGAGAATCTGTAGGGCTTGCCGTCCGTGACAGAGATAAGATTATTTCTTTAATCGAAATCGAAGCACATCATACGATGAAAATGTACGATGTTCCAGGACGGATATACTATCCTAATAAGGGTAATTACGGAAAATGTATCATGGCCTTTCGGGAGCCAGCTTATATAGAGGAGTATCTGAATACTCATACCTTTGAAAAGACTTTTCCAGCTGTTCTGACGAAAAAAGAGGAGCTTCTGGCTGAGTATGCCAAAATCCGGGAGCAGGGTTATTCGGAATCCATCGATGAACAGGCAATTGACGTCATCGGTACCGGTATGCCGCTTTTCGATCATAAGGGCAAAATCTGGGGATGCGTAGCGATTGCGTTCTTTCGGGCAGACGGATGGGAACAGCATCTGGCGGATGTGCGTGAAGTAGCGTTCTCCTACAAAAAGAAAATAGAACAGTATCTTCCATAAATTGGGTTGATGAAAACCGCGAAATAAAAAAGGATTGTTCCGTGCATGGGACAATCCTTTTACTTT
>JAZNKW010000094.1:0-30296 GCA_045578745.1 Anaerovoracaceae bacterium | reverse complement strand
ACTTCCACATGCTGTAAAGCTACTTAACACAAACAGTAAGCACAGTACTACTGCTAAAAACTTCTTTACCAGTTTTTATCGTCCTAAATATAGGTTTATTTATGAATTACTCCATATAGTAAAACATGTCGTTTAAAATATTTTGCCTTTAGGCAGTCTTACCGACAGTGCCTCAGTAAATAAATATTGGGTTGCTAAAGTAGCGACAAGGGCAATCACAATATAAAGAGCTATGGTGAAATACAGCTTTTTCCCCTTGTGATTAAGCTTTCCCATTTTATAGCTATAAGTAAAAATGAGAATCGATTCAAACAGGAATGTAGAAACTGTAAATCCAATGAGTTCCATAACCAGAAGGTAAATGAACATCATGGCGATTGTAAAAACACCTTCTTTTGTCCAAATCGGATCAAGCTTTTCCATATCCTTTTTTATGAAAGCTCTTCCTATCAAAGCTACTGCGAAGAATGCAAGGATAGCCAGCCACATCCACATATAAACGTCAGGTCTTGTAATCCATGCTGGATTTCCCATAATCTTCATATCCCGGATTTCCCAAGCTCCGGCGGCAGCTGCAATTAAAATTACAGCCCCATAAATCACATCTCGTTTCCATCTAACCATTTTTCCTCAGGTCTCCTTTCTCTCGCTTTTCTTCGAGCTTTTTATACAAAGTCGTTGCAGTATTATATACGATAATACTGCCATTACTATATACAGCTTGAAGAGTGCCGTATAGCTTCCTGTGCAGTCCATTACTATACCTGGAACAGATGCACCCACCAGTCCGCCGAAGGTATAACAGATTCGCATAAGTGAAAAGACACCTGGCATTTTCTCTTTTCCGAATATTTCTGTTACCCACATCGGGAGTCCAACTGTTACCATTGGTGCACTTCCCATTCCCAGACAGAACGGCAATGCATAGACCAATGCTATATTCTTTGAGAGAAATACTCCGGATATAAGTGCTGAAATCAGAAACATATATCCATAGGTATTTCCTTTTATAACACCCAGCCTGTCCAGAATAGTTCCGAATACAGGCTTTCCCAGCAGCATTACGAATCCGTACAAAGACACTGCAGTCGCAGCAATTTGACCGCTGTATCCACTTTGTGAAACAAATGGCGACAGATGCTGAACAGTAGGTGCAATCAGACATCCTGCAAGGAATGTTGCAACTGCAAGCATTACAAAGCGAATATCATTTATATTCTCCCAAAGATTTGCATTCTGCTTTCCAGAAGGATCCTTCTTCTCATCAATACATTCCGCCTTATCGCCATATGGCAAAATCCCAAGGTCAGCAGGTTTGTCTCTAAGAAGGACAAAAGCGAGAACTGCACAGATTGTAATAATTGCTGCCTGCAATATAAATGCAGAATTTACACCCCATGCATAAATTGCTTTAGTCACCATTGCTGGTGCCATTATCGTGGAAAGCCCAGATCCACACATGGCAATCCCCATCGCTAATCCACGCTTTTCTGCAAACCATTCCGTCAGCAACAGTGAAACAGGAACCAGACTGCAAAGCCCATATCCAATGCCTATAATCAGCATTGCTACGTAGCATATAACAATATATTTTGCAGCTGCTAATATGAGATAACCTGCAGACATCAGCAGACTGGAATATAAAACACTCCGTCTGGTACCAATTTTTTTAATAACAGCGTTAATTGTGAATAACGACAGAAGGCTACCTACCTGATAAAACATAGCCATACTGGACCGCAGTGTATTACTTATTCCAAGACTTTCCATCAGAGGATTCAGATAAACTGACAGGCAATTGAATGCCAGTCCCACTGAATAAAATGTGACCAACCCGCATCCAATCATGATTATCCAGGCATAATGAATTTTTTTGTTTGTTAGTTCTTTCATTTCATTCTCTTAAACTGGGTCATTTATAAACTTCAGTGCCAGCTTATATGCTTCCACTAACTGTTCATCACGTTTCAGCAGAAGTTCATCAACATCCTTATCGGTGTAATCATAAAATCCTTTTCCAGTTTTAATGCCGTATTCCCCTGCAGCATCCATTCGCTTTAAAGTTTCCGGTAATTGATCCCCGTTTACAGGCATATGATAGTTTTCGGCTTTGTAATTGTTTATGGTCATGTCAACTCCGCCAAAGTCTATCTTTTTGCAGAGCCCTAAGACCATCGCTCTTGGAATGAAACTCATCTTCGCTGCGAAATCGATATCTTCTGGTGTACAGAAATCATTATCCAGAAGGAAGAATACTTCCCGGTTCAGGCACTGCTGCAGCCGGTTTACAATGTAACCCTGAATAAACTTCTTCATCTGTACAGGGACTTTTCCGCACTTTTTCAGAAGAGTCATTACAGATTCAAGCATCCACTGTGGCGCTTCTTCACTTTTAATTACCTCTACCAACGGAATCAGCTGTGCTGGTCCATACCAGTGTACAATTAACAGATGCGGCAACATTGCTTCAGGAACGACCTCAAAAATGTTAAGGGCAGAAGTGTTAGATGCAACAATCGTATTTTCATCGATATAATCAAGCAGTTCTGAATAAACAGCCTTCTTAACATCAATCTTTTCAACTACAATCTCCATAACAAACTGTGCCCCGGATACTGCTTCTTTCATAGAACCGGCAAAAGTAACATGCCTGTAATATTCATCAATCTTTCCAGCTTCTATCAACCCCTGTTCTTCCGATACCTTAAGTCCATCGTAAATTCTTACTTTTGCTTTTTCACGGTTTTCAACATTTGGCTCCCAGATACTGATATCATAACCGCCGGTTGCATAAGTCTGTGCAATCCCTGGTCCCATTGTTCCGGCACCTATAATTGCGATTTTCTTGATTTCATGCACATCCATTTTATGTTCTCCTTTATATTGACTTTTGCAAACATCTTGTAGGTGAACTTATATGCTTTCCCCGTGCTGGAATAACCATGCACGTTACATTTTTTCAAATGCCATTGCCATACCCAGACCACCTGCTACACAAATTGCTGCAAGTCCATATTTTTCATTTCTCTTCTGCATTTCATGAATCAGTGTTGCAGAAATTCTTGCACCGGAGCAACCAAGAGGATGTCCAAGTGCAATGGCTCCGCCATTTACATTCAGACGTTCCGGCTTGATTCCAAGTTCTTTTGCACATGCTACAGACTGTGCTGCAAAAGCTTCATTAATTTCCACCAGGCCGAAATCATCAATTGTCATATTCAGCTGTTCCAGAAGCTTTCGTGTCGCAGGTACAGGTGCAATACCCATGATTCTTGGATCCACACCTACTGCAGCCGCTCCCAGAATCTTAGCCAAAGGCTTGATTCCAAGTTCTTCTGCCTTTTCTTTTGACATGAGGATTACTGCAGATGCACCATCATTTCGTCCAGATGCATTTCCTGCTGTTACAAAGCCATCCTGGAAAATAGGCTTTAATTTTGCCAGTTTTTCCATGCTGGTATTTCTCTTAGGATATTCATCCGTATCGAACACAATTGGATCCGCTTTTCTCTGAGGAATTACAACCGGAATAATTTCATCCTTAAATCTTCCTGCATCGATTGCTGCGATTGCCTTTTTCTGGCTGGAAAGAGCAAATTCATCCTGTTCTTCTCTTGTAACATTATACTGTCTCGCTACATTATCCGCAGTCTGAATCATATTAAATGTCCCATAAATATCATTTGGCTGAGATTTTGGCTGTGATTCAATATTAGGGTCTACAAGAACGTTGTTTCCGCTGCCTACACCAAAACGTGCTCCCCTGATATAAAACGGTGCAGTACTCATGCTTTCTACACCACCTGCAAGAACCACGTCAGAGAAACCGGTCTGAATCTGCTGTACACCATTTAAAATTGCCTGCATGCCAGATGCACACTGTCTGTGAACAGTATAGGCGGGAACTTCCTCCGGAATTCTGGCCATTAAAGCAGACAGTCTTGCAATATTAGGTGCATCTGTTGACTGTTTTGTCTGACCAAAAATAACTTCATCAATTATGCCCTTTTCAATCCCGGCCTTTTCAACAGCACCTTCCATAACTGCACACGCCAGTGTTTCCGGCTGCACATTCTTTAAAGTACCACCAATAGATCCCAGTGCAGTTCTTACTGCAGATACAACAACTACTTCTCTCATTTTCAATCCCTTCTTTCTCTTTAAAAGACAGTTTATTCGACTATATTACTCTCCTGTATATTCAGGTTTTCTTTTTTCAAGAAATGCATTGATTCCCTCCAGATGATCCTTTGTACTGAAGAGTACAGACTGAGCCAGAACCTCTATCAGCAAACCGGTATCAATCGGTAAGTCCGCACCATTCTGAACGGTACGTTTTGCCAGTTTAACTGCAATCGGACTCTTAGATGCAATCTTTTTCGCCATAAGAACCGCTTCATCCATAAGAGTTTCCTGTGACGTAACCTTATTAATCAGACCGATTTGAAGCGCATCTGCGGCAGAAACGGGTTCACCCGTTAAAATCATTTCCATTGCTTTTCCCTGTCCGACGATGTTCCGCAGTCGCTGTGTTCCGCCTGCACCTGGTATGATGCCTACATTGATTTCAGTTTGACCAATCTTGGCATTTTCGGATGCAATACGTATGTCACAGGAAAGAGCAATTTCACAGCCACCACCTAAAGCATATCCATTAATCACTGCAATGGTAGGTTTACTCACTTTTTCAATTGCTCTGGCAATTGCACTGTTTTGAGAATCCAGTGTTTCAAGAACACTTCTTGTTTTCAGATAATTCAAGTCTGCACCTGCAATAAAGGCCTTATCTCCTGCACCTGTAATCAGAATTACTTTTACTTCCGGTGTCTGGTCTAAAGTTTCAAAAGCATCCTTTAACAGGCCCCATGTTTCCTTATCACAGGCATTTCTTACCTCCGGACGGTTGACTGTAATAATACCAATTTCATTTTCAATTTTGACAAGTACTTTATCAGCCATGATTTACCTCTGTTTTATTTTTCAATCTTCTTTCCGTTTTCATCATATTCATATACGCCTTTGCCAACTTTTCTTCCGAAGCGGCCGGCTTTAACATACTGAACATGAAGTGGTGCCGGTTTATATTTATCGCCTAACATCTTTGATAAGTATTCCAGACTCTTTAAACGAGTATCAAGACCCACGAAGTCAATCATTTCAAAAGGTCCCATTGGATGGTTCAAACCAATCTTGCATGCTTTGTCGATATCTTCTGCAGAAGCAAGCCCTTCATTCAGCATAATGAATGCTTCGTTACCGATAATCGCCTGAATACGGCTGGTTACGAATCCTGGAGATTCTTTTACAGTAATAACTTCCTTTCCAAAAGAAATACCGATTTCTCTCGTTTTAGCAGTTGTTTCTGCAGAAGTTTCCAGGCCATTTACCATTTCAATCAGCTTCATCTTATGTACTGGATTGAAGAAATGCATACCGATAAAACGGTCTGTTCTGTCAGTTACAGAAGATAATTCCGTAATGCTCAGTGATGTTGTATTTGTGGCGAAAATGGTTTCTTCCTTACAGATTTTATCCAGTTCTGCAAATGCTTTCTGCTTAATTTCGAGGACTTCCGGAAGGGATTCAATAATAATATCAGTATCCTTTAAATCTTCCAGCTTATCTGTAATAGTAATATTCCCTAATGTTCTTTCCTTATCTTCAGGAGTATTCTTTCCTCTCGCAATTCCCTTATCCAGCTCTGTTTCGATGAACTTAACTGCTTTTTCGAGAGTCTCCAGTCTGTGATTATAGAAAATTACTTTATATCCAGCCAGTGCAGCTACATGTGCCACACCTCTTCCCATCTGTCCGCTTCCTAAAACGCCTACTAATTTCATCGTCTTACCTCCTGTTTCTAAATTTCCGCATAACTCTGAATCTTAGTTCGTGACTGTCCGTTATCCTGTGTACTCTGGTCAATTTCGAGGCAAAGACTGTATAACCCAGCTTCTTCTGCCATCTGTGAGATATACGGATAGTCATATTCTTCTACATCGCAGAATCTCATCAGACAAACTGCAATACAGTCAGCTTCCTTCTCTTTAGCCATCTCAACCAGCATCTTTCCTCGTTCTCGGTGATCCGGGCTGTAAATTGTAGAACATCCTTTCGTATCGAACCAGTGTGCAGCCAAACGTTCGATTGCATCTTCTCCAGTTGGATAATCAGATCTGTACTGTCTGGACTCCTGTCCCAAATCATCTGCCACAACCGCAAGATTGTTTTCCTTGAACAAATTCAGAAATTCGATTGGTTCTGCAGTAATACCAGTCAGAACAACCTTTTTCCCTTTAAACTTATATACAGGCTGTGCTTTTAATAATTCAATCAGGCTTTCCATCTTTGAAATAGTTTCTCTGATTTCAGTGAAAGTAGCGCTTTTCATAATATTATGCCGCACATCCGGTGTAATAATGTCAAGATGATCATTCGCAACTTCACAAAATTCCCGCATCAGCATGTTTCTGTGATTATAAAGATCAATCGCTGCATTCAGGTTTTCATTTGAAATTTCAATCCCTGAAATTTCTTCCAGCCGTTTCTTAACTGCCTTATATTCTTCTGCCATGAATCGGTGTGCACCTGCATCCGTTCTATGCTGAGGATGAATAAAGGAGATAATAGGAATATCAGGAACACCAGCTCTCCATCCCGAACTCATTCCGCGGAACGTATCACAGAGCATTGGCATCATTACCGCACTTAATCCTTTGTATATGCCTGTCATTCCGTATTCCAAACAGGATCTCATAATGGAACAGGTGTAAATCGGATTGTATTTTCCCGCCACGGTTGGTGTTACCTGTCCACCCCATAATCCCATCGGAATCATATCTGCTGCAGTAACAAGAGGCTGAGGGGTGTAGATTGGAAAACATCCAATTATCTTCTTTCCTTCTGCGAGATATTTTTCCATCATTTTTTTAGGATTCTCTGCAGTGAAAGCAAATTCATTTAATAATACTTTGATATCCTCCATTTATTTTGCCTCCTTATTTGCCTGCATTACTTCTACGACACCTTGCAGTCTTGTTTCAAACTGCGCTTCACTGTAAGCTCTGTCATCTGACTGGTCTCCATCAAAATTGGCTACCGGAACCTGTGCATTCTTTTCGATAAGTTCACGACCAACGAAAATATGGAATGTCATCAGCTTGCAGCTCCTGTTCACATGGCATAACATACCATCACAGCTAAAGTCCTTTATCGTATTCGCTCTTTTTTCCATGATGGATGGTGTACTGAAACTGTTTGTAGAAGCCAGCTGATATGCTTTTGCCATACCATATAAATCACCCGGTTCATATTTTACGGACCACGCAGTAACGTAACCGTTGATTACACAATTAACACCATTCTTTTTGAGGGTTTTGAGATTGTGTCCCAAATAAGGCCAGCAAGCGATACCTTCCCAGTGCATACGGTAAAGTTCCGGTGTTGATCCGAATGTAGATGTACCATTGGCGATATGTTCCAGACATTCTTCTTTCAGCTGCAGGAGAATTTCGGTTGTAGATTCTTTGCCTCTGGCAATAACCATACAGCTTAAATAACTGAACAAGTCAAATCCATTCAGTGGTGCCGGAACGTGCTGATTTAATGCTACGATTTCATCGAAAAGTTTTACATTAATCTGTGAGCGTTTCTGTACTTCCAGGAAGCGGTCCCAGTCAAACTTCTTTCCGAAGAATTCTTCCATCGCTTTGATGTTTGTTTCCAGCTGACTCTGTACATATTTTATTTTATGGTCAGCAGGTTCTTCTTCATAATAGTTGTACAGACAGTCCATAAAGAAAATCGGAATATCCAGATTTCTTGATAAATTTTCATACCATTTTGTTAACTGTGTACAACTGTTGTTCGCCAAACAGAGAAATGTAGGAACCGGCATATACGGTTCTGTTTTTTCCCAATCAAGCTGATCCTTCTGTGCCAAATCTGCCATGGCAATATTCAAACGCGCATAGGAACAAATATTAATCGGATATCGAAGTTCACCTTCTGCGTGCTGAATCAGCTCAGAACCTTTGTGTCTGGCAGATACGCTGGCTGCATTATTTTCAGGATATAATAACGGGATGCCAAATGTCTCACATAATTCCTGTGGAAAAATTGCAGTAGACCAGCCAACGTGCTTTCCGTTCTTTTTTGCCTCCCATGCTTCATCATAAATGCTTGCAGTCTGTGCTTTCAGCATGACCATGGATTTCGCCATCGGTTTTTTCTGTTTCTGTTCTTTTACCTCGCTCACGTTATCTCTCCTTCTCTCATCTGATGTACAAGTGTTTGCTTATTATTTTTCCATTTCATCAAGTGCATATAGGGCAGCCCCAATCGCTCCGCAGAACTGACAGTCCTCATGAACGAAAATATCAGTTTTTAATTCCTCTTTGAGAGCTTTTACAATTCCTTTATTCAATGCAACGCCACCGCTCATTGCAACCTGTTCAGCAACTCCATTTCTGAAAGCCAGTGAGGCAACTCGCTTTGCTACAGATTTATGAATACCGGCAACCAGGTCTTCAATTTTCGTATTGCTCGACAGTTTCGAGATGACTTCTGACTCTGCGAATACCGTACAAGTGTTGCTGATTTCGGCAGCTTCCTTCGACTTTTCTGATATATCTCCTAACGCTTCCGTTTCAACATTTAAAACTTTAGCCATATTTTCCAAAAAACGTCCTGTGCCTGCGGCACACTTATCATTCATTGTAAAGTTTACGATTGTGCCTTTTTCATTTAATCGGATTGCTTTAACATCCTGTCCTCCGATATCAATAATGGTTCTGATTTCAGGATTCAGATAAAATATTCCTCTGGTATGGCAACTGATTTCACTTTTTTGACTATCTGCATTTTCAAAAACAAATCTGCCATAGCCTGTTGCCAATGTCCTTGATATATCTTCAGGGCACAGCTTACTTTCTCTCAAAATTTTTTCATAAACCTGCTTTGGCCCTATGAATCCCGTTCCGTATGGGATTAAAGCTTTCGCATAAATTTTTCGATCATCTGTCATCACCACTGCCTTACTTGCAGTAGAGCCTATGTCAATGCCTAATACATACATCTCTTTTTCCTTTCTTTAAGAAACGTCCTCCATTTAGCTCTTGCATTCTGCAAGATTTTCCAGTAATCCCTTCATGTGCTTTTGTCACATGAAGGGATTATGATTTATTATTCTAAAGAGGAAGTATAATGAGCATTAATATGTATATTCTCTTGGTGCACCCAGGCCCATCATTTCACGTGCCTGTGCAGGAGTTGCAATTGGTCTTCCTAATTCTTTTGCAATTCTCACAACTCTTTCAACCATCTGGGCGTTACTTGTTGCCAGTTCATGCGGGCCATAGAAGAAATTATCTTCCAACCCTACTCTTACATGATGGCCCATAATAATACCTAATGTAATCATGGCAGTCTGGCATGCACCTACGCCGATGATACTGAATAAGGATTCCTTTGGCAGAAGCTTAGACGCAAGCATCATATTCTCTGCACATGGATATACACCAGAACCACCAAACAGCATCTGGAACCAGTATGGCTGATCCAATGCATCTTCCTTCAGCATATTGTCAACATATTTCAGGTCATTAAGGCTGAATACTTCAAATTCAGGCTTAATTCCATTTTCTCTAAGCTGTTTTACAGTATCTAACGCATCAGTCTGGGAGCAGACATAATTGTAATTCCATTTATGTGCTGGTCTAGGGCTTCTCAATGGTTCCTTACGTTCATGCATGTTACGAATCATGGAGTAGCAGGTAATATCAACACTTGCAACCTCTGGTTTTGCTTCCACGGAATACAGCATTCTGTTTGCCATGGTATTTGATTCTTCAATATAGCGTCTTCCGCCCACACACGTATTGTTAATAATCAAATCCGGGCATTTTTCTCTTACTAAAGCATTTACTTTTTTAAATGCTTCTGGTGTAGAACTGGTAGCCCATGCATTAACTGGATCTCTTGCATGAATGTGAACCATGCTGGCACCAGCGTTGTAAGCGTCGTATGCCTGCTGTGCCTGTTCATCCGGTTCTTCTGGAAGATAAGGGCTTGATTCTTTACCGTGCATTCCTCCAGTAATCGCACATGTAATAATTAAAGGAGG
Organism: Anaerovoracaceae bacterium; assembly: GCA_045578745.1. Lineage (GTDB taxonomy): Bacteria > Bacillota > Clostridia > Peptostreptococcales > Anaerovoracaceae > RGIG7179. The sequence continues at coordinate 20,176 of JAZNKW010000094.1, read as the reverse complement.
AAACTTTGTTAATCCGTTTCTTTCGACTTTTCTGACATAATCCATTGTCTCTCTGTAGTCACCCAGTAAGTAATTTTTTAAGTCACTCATTCTGAATCCACCTTTCTTTTTTAGTCAATGCATTGCTCACACTTTACTATTGCAAAGTACGTGCCAAATAATTAAATAATTATAATATTATTCTCCGCCTGTAATTTCCTCATATTTCGGCCTCTATATTTTTTTCCATGAACTACGTAACAAATATTTCTTGCATTTTGCAACACACTTTCTCGGCATGTTGTTGCAAAATGCAAGAAGCAGATGCTTTTTGCCATTCCTGCATCTGCTTCCCGCTTTACATGTTAGAGGAGTTTATATGTTTCTCACCATTTTATAGGCTTCGGAAATACCATCTAAAATACATTTTGTATTCCCCGCATCTCCTACGATATAATAAGGAATATTCTTCTCATTTAAATATGCTTCCAAATTCAGTGTTCCTCTGCCGATATACCCCGCTGCAAATATAATTGTATCTGCAGAGATACTCTTATTCAAAATACCTTCTTCTGTATTTATACTGATTTCTACCTGGGAAGGACCTATTTTCTGCACTTCCGCAGAAGTTATAACCTCGACTTGAAGTTCTCTCAGATGTTTCATCATAATCCATCTCAGGCCACCTAAAGCTTTCCCGGCCTTTACCTGCTTTTCAATAACTGAAATGTGTTTTTTCGGATATTTTGCTGCCAGATATTCTGCAGTTTCCAGTCCAACTATGCCTCCACCTATAATGACAATACTGCTTCCCCTTGGCTCCTCATTGCCCGCAAGAATATCTTCTGCAAAAGTGCAAAATCCAGCATCACTGCCTTCAATCTCAGGTTTATCTGCGAAAGCGCCTGGTGCAAAAATAACGGTATCTGTACCTAGTTTTTCGATTATTTCTTCGTTTGCCGGCGTATTAAGCAATATGTCAACCTGATTTCTAGCCAATTCATACTTCAAGTAGTCAACATATCTCTTCAGATCCTGCTTATATGGCGGAATCGCTGCGATATTAAGCTTTCCCCCAATCTTATTATCATCCGTAATAACAGTAACTTTATGTGATTGTCTGCTTGCCGACAGAGCAGTTTGCAAGCCTACTGGCCCAGCTCCTATCACTAAAATATTTTTTCTTTTTGTATTTTCTGCCGACAAATATTCTTTTCCGGCTTCAGGATTAAACGCACAACACACATCTTTCTTCTTCAGTACATTTTCGATACATCCTTTGTTGCATCCCTGGCACTGATTAAAAGGTACTCCTGTTCTTATTTTGTTTACAAATTCCGGATCTGTGAGGAACGGACGCGCAGCTCCCACAAAATCACAGTATTCTTTTCCTATTAGTTCTTCTGCAATGTCCCCCTGGTTGATTCTATTGCATGCAATTACAGGCAATCCGGTTTTCACTTTAATATCTCTTGCAAAATGCGAGAACCCTCCTGGAGATACATGATAAGAAATCTGCGGAACCGGAGCTTCATGCCACCCTCCGGTAACGGTAACCCCATCTAGTGTTCCGTTGGGCAATGAGTTTATAAAATCAGCCATATATGTATTATCATATCCACCAAGCATATCTCCGGCAGATATTTTTATTGTTACTGGGAAATCCGGTCCGACCTCATGTCTTATCGCAGTTAGCACTTCCGTCGGAAATTTCATTCGTTTAATTTCACTCCCGCCCCATTCATCTGAACGAAGATTTGTACGGGAAGAAAAAAACTCAGAAAGGAGATAACCGACACTTGCACTTACTTCTATACAATCCACACCGCAATCTTTACAGACCTTTGCAGCAGCAGCGAAATCATGAATGGTATTCTTAATGTCATCAGCATTCATTTCTTTGGGAATAACTTTATAAATCGGGGAAGGAACTGCAGATGGCGCCAATGGCGGCCCCAGATGCAAAGCATCCGCATTATTTCTTCCAGCATGATACAGCTGCATAATCACTTTACAATCAGACTCATGAATTATATCGCAGAGATCTGCCAATCCCTTCTGGCAATCTGGTTTATTTAGAATCTGCATTCCATGACGAGCACCAATGTCATTCACCGCACCAACTAGCGTAATTGCAGCCATCCCGCCTCTGGCTCTCAATCTGTAAAATTCGAAGTCTCTTTCGCTGAAAGTTCCATCATCATTCCCATACCCAGTATGCATGGCAAGCATAATCCACCGATTTTTCAACTGCATTGTTCCTATATTAGCCGAATCAAATTGTGATTTCATTTTTCCCCCTCCTTTACTTTACCACTTTATCAATGCAAAAAATATACCAAATTCAATTTCATCATTGGCATGTTTTTTGCTTTACTATTTCGTAAGTGTATTGCAACACAATAATTCAATGGGAGGAATTTGACATGTCATTAGAAAACAAAGTCGTTTTAATTACTGGGTCTGGAGATGGTATTGGTAAGGCAATTGCCACTGCCTTTGCATTAAATAAAGCAAAACTGATGCTTTGCGATGTAAATGCAGAAGCTCTTGAAAAAACGGTTGCAGAAATGCGGGAATTAGGAGCTGAAGCTTACGGAATGCAATACGATGCTTCTAAGCCAGAAGAAGTTGAAAAAGTATTTAACGCAATGATTGAGCACTACGGAGATATCGACTGTCTGGTTAATAATGTGGGAATTGCCGGTCCTACCAAACCGGTACAGGATATTTCCATGGAAGAATGGACAACTACTTTCGCAGTTGATGTCAACAGTACATTTTACATGTGCAAACTGGCTGTCCCATATATGATTAAAAAGAAAGCTGGTAAAATTGTTAATATGTCCTCTATTTCAGGAAAGCATGCTCTGCTGAATCGTTCTCCATATTGTGCCGCAAAGATGGCGGTGATTGGCTTAACCAGATGTCTTGCCAAAGAACTTGGAGTACATAATATTACCGTAAACTCTGTATGCCCTGGCGGAATTAACAATGCACGTGGTGCTGCAGTTTATCAGAAACAGGCAGAAGCACGAGGCATTACTGTCGAAGAGGTCATCAATAAGACACTGGAACAGTATTGTCTGAAGCACCTTGTTCCAATGTCCGATGTTGCTGAAATGGTATTATTCCTCTGCGATGAAGAAAGAAGTAACAGTGTTACCGGACTTGATGTAGATGTATCCTGTGGTGCTTATCTCTAATTGATTTTATGCTACTTTCTCTTCATTTATATTCTTACTCACTCAGATACAGATAAAATAATCTGTATCTGACGCAGAAAGTCCAGAAAAAAGAAGCAGCCGTCCAGCTATTTCATCGTGTAAACAGGGCGACTGCTCTTTTTTCAGTTGCATATTCCACATATTAGCGTGACAGTCTACTTCAATGAATAAAAGAGGAGGTAAAAACATTGTCTAATTCTATCTTAATTCCAGATAAAGAGGTTGTTATGCAAAATCTTCTTGATTTTGAAAAAAACATTGAAACAACACAGCGTGATCGTGTCAACGGATTTATGAGGCCTCACAACTTTAATTGTAATATGGAAAATCAAACAATCTCGATGGAATATGATATACACTCCTGGGCATTAAACAGCAAAGATATTGTACATGGCGGTATTATATGTACAATGCTAGACAATGCCTCAGGCTGTTCCGTCATTGGCTTTACCGGCTGTTGGTGTCCAACCATAGAAATAAAGGTTGATTTTATTTCTCCAGTTTATTTCGAAGATACTATAATTGCCACTGGAAAAATAATTTCTGCAGGCAAATCCATCATTCGTACGGAAGGTACATTGCATAATAAAGAAACAAACAAACTAATCGCAAAATGTTCTGCATCGTTCTTTATTCGAACAGATAATCGAACATAGTACAAGCAAAAATCTCCGCCTGCTTCCTGCAGGCGGAGGTTTTTCAGTCTTTCTCGTTTATCTCTTCAGCAAACCGTGTTCTCTGAACACCACACCAACTTCGTCTCTTGTTTTGGCCATCATCATCTTACCGGAGTGTTCAGACCATGTGTCGGTAACCTTTCCTCTGGTTCTTTCTACATAATACTCCTTCACTTCGGCATTGTATGCAGCAATCATCTCATCATTGCCTTCTTCCGTGTAGGTATCAATCTTGTGAACCACATTTCTTGGCAGTCTCGGTTTGATTCCGTTTTCTTCTGCCGGCCAGCCCAGACACAGTGCGAATAATGGTGCAGTTTTCTCTGGCAGCTGGAAGGTATCAATCAGCTTCTGTACATCATTTCGGATGCCACCTACAATTACGCCGCCCAGCCCCATGCTTTCTGCTGCTACAAATGCATTCTGTGCCGCCAGTGCTGCATCGATTACCGCCACGGTGTAGCTTTCTGTATTGCTTAATACATCCTGATCGATTCCCTCAAAATACGTTCCATTTCTGTGCAGGTCTGCACAGAAGAGCAGTACCAGCGGAGCAGTTACGGTCCATTTCTGTCCGCCGGAGCATTCCTTCAGGACTTCACGTTTTGCCGGGTCCTTCACTTCGATGATGGTGTACGCCTGAAAATGGCTGGATGTAGATGCCATCTGCGCACATTCCACGATGGTCTGCACCATTTCCGGAGTAATTTCCTGTTCTGTGAACTTTCTTTTCGAGGTATGTTCCCTCATGATTTTTACAGTATCGTTCATATTCCCCTCTCGCTTCCTTCTGTTTATTATATAAAACTACAGACCCACCGCCTTATGGGGATGGGTCTGAATTGTTTTAAATTTTATGATTTTTATTTCGCTGCTTCTTCAATTGCAACTGCAACTGCTACGGTAGCACCTACCATAGGGTTGTTGCCCATGCCCACATAGCCCATCATTGCTACGTGTGCAGGTACGGAAGAGGAGCCTGCGAACTGTGCATCGGAGTGCATTCTGCCCATGGTGTCGGTCATGCCGTAGGAAGCAGGACCAGCTGCCATGTTGTCCGGATGCAGGGTTCTGCCGGTACCGCCGCCGGATGCAACAGAGAAGTACTTCTTACCCTGTTCGATGCATTCCTTCTTATAGGTACCTGCTACAGGATGCTGGAATCTGGTAGGGTTGGTGGAGTTACCGGTAATGGAAACGTCAACCTTTTCTGCATGCATGATTGCTACGCCTTCACGCACGTCGTCTGCACCGTAGCAGCGAACCAGAGCTCTTTCACCCTTGGAGTATGGAGTTTCATTTACCACATTCAGAGCACCTGTATAATAATCGAACTGAGTCTGTACATAAGTGAAGCCGTTGATTCTGGAGATGATCTGTGCAGCGTCCTTACCCAGGCCGTTTAAGATGACTCTCAGAGGCTGCTTACGAACCTTGTTTGCAGACTTTGCGATACCGATAGCACCTTCAGCAGCTGCGAAGGATTCGTGGCCAGCCAGGAATGCGAAGCATTCAGTTTCTTCGGACAGCAGCATGGAAGCCAGATTACCGTGGCCCAGGCCAACCTTTCTGTCTTCTGCTACGGAACCAGGCAGACAGAACGCCTGCAGGCCTTCACCGATGGATTTTGCCGCGTCAGCAGCCTTCACGTCGCCCTTCTTGATTGCGATAGCACAGCCTGCTACGTACGCCCAGCAAACGTCTTCGAAACAGATTGGCTGGATTTCCTTAGCAATGTTATAAGGGTTGATGCCCTTTTCCTGGCAGATTGCCATTGCATCGTCCAGGTCCTTAATGCCGTACTGAGCCAGCACGTCATTGATTTTTTCTATCTTTCTGTCGTAATTTTCAAATGTTACCATGACGATACCCCCTATTCTTCACGCGGATCAATCTTCTTGGCAGCTTCGTCGAATCTGCCGTACTTGCCGCTTGCCTTTTCGATAGCTTCCATAGGGTCCTTGCCTGCCTTGATGAAGTCCATCATTCTGCCCAGGTTTACGTACTTGTAGCCGATGATGTTGTTTTCTTCGTCCAGGCCGATTTCTGTAATGTAGCCTTCAGCCAGTTCCAGATATCTAGGTCCCTTAGCCTTGGTTGTATAGATGGTACCCACCTGGCTTCTGTGGCCCTTACCCAGGTCTTCCATGCCTGCACCGATGGCCAGACCGCCTTCGGAGAATGCAGACTGGGTTCTGCCGTAAACAATCTGCAGGAACAGTTCTCTCATGGCAGTATTGATAGCGTCGCATACCAGGTCGGTATTCAATGCTTCCAGAAGAGTCTTGCCAATCAGAATTTCACCAGCCATTGCAGCGGAGTGGGTCATACCGGAGCAGCCGATGGTTTCCACCAGAGCTTCTTCGATGATGCCGTCCTTCACATTCAGAGTCAGCTTACATGCCCCCTGCTGCGGTGCACACCAGCCAACGCCGTGAGTCAGACCGGAAATATCGGAAATTTCTTTTACCTGTGTCCACTTTCCTTCCTGTGGAATCGGAGCAGGTCCGTGATATGCGCCCTTGTTTACGCAGCACATATTTTCAACTTCTTTTGTGTATATCATTTCGTCCTCCTATAGATTGTTGAACTTAACTACATCTTTTATCATAACATCAATTCTGTCATAATTCAAGACTTGCTTCTCGCAAAAGCCAGAGTCTGCTTCAGCGCGGCTTCTTTCTCCACTCCTGCCAGACGCAGTTTATGGGCATGAGCCAGAATTTCACTGAAGTCCGGTCCCGGCACCAGTCCGGCTGCAATCAGATCTGCCCCCTGTACAAAAGGCCGGTCCATGATTCTGCGGTATTCATTAAGGCGCTGCCACAGGTATTCTTCGTACTCCGGATTCGGCTGCCGCTCCGCACGTCCCATGTAGTCTGCCCTTGCCAGCAAAATCAGACCTTCCGGGTCCACCGACTCATCGAAGAGTTTGTTGGTGGATTTTACTTTCGCTCCGGCGCCTGCCAGAATGTTCGGCTTCATATGAAGCTCTGTCATGTTCAGTACATACTGTCGCAGTTTCCGCTCTCTGGTCAGACGGCGGATAAACCGGTCCGCGATTTCCATCCCTGCCAGCTCGTGTCCCAGGGCATGAATCCGGCCGTCCTCGCCTGCCTCTGTAGTAACGCTCTTGCCGAAATCATGGCAGAGGGCAGACATAAGAAATCCCAGTTCCCAGGATGGAGTCAGGCTGCCGTTTCCGTCCGGTCCGGGGTATTTTGCTCCGCCGGAAAGCCAGGCTGCCCGGTCCAGCACATACATGGTGTGGTTCCACACATCCCCTTCCGGATGATGCACCGGGCTCTGTTCTACGCCAATCAGCGCTTCCACTTCCGGGAACCAGTCTTTCAGCTGGTTCATTTCCCGAAGCGTTTCGAAGAACACAGATGGACGGTCGGCCTTCAGCAGTGCCTTTTCCAGTTCGCCCATGACACGTTCCGGTGCCAGTGCAGTCAGGTCCATGTTTCGACATATTTCGACAGTTTCCGGGGCGATTTTCAGGTCAAACCGTGCTGCAAACTGGGCTGCACGAAGTACTCTGAGCGGATCCTCACCGAAGGTTTCCGGGTCCACATGGCGAAGCACACCATCCTGCAAGTCTTGCCAGCCGCCAAAATGGTCCACGATTTCACCGGTCATCACATCTTCCATCATGGCATTCATGGTGAAGTCACGGCGGCGGCATGCTTTTTCTGTACCCAGATGTGGATCCACATAAACCTGGAAATCTCTGTGACCGCGGCCTGTAGCCTCTTCGCGGCGCGGCATGGCGATATCCAGAGTGCACCCTGCGATTCCGTAGACGCCGAAGCTGGCGCCCTTTGTCGTACAGCCGCCAAGGGAGTCCAGTATCGTCTCCAGCTCAGCCGACTGGATACCGTGAACTTCGATATCGATGTCCGTATTAGGCTGATGAAGCAGCCGGTCACGTACGAAGCCTCCCACATAGAAGGTTCGTCCGCCTGCCGCATCCACAGCCTCCGCCACACGGCGGGCCATGAAGAAATCTTTGTCGTTCATTGTTTTATACTATCCAATCGCTTTATTTTTCCACTTGCCCTTGCGGTAGAAGTATACATTCAGCAGCATACCCATAATCCAGGAGCAGAGCAGGGAAACGCAGATACATTCAAAACGTCCGTAAGGCAGTTCCGGTGTTCTGGTCAGGAAGGAGATTCCGTAAGCCAGCGGTACACGGAAGAGTACGGTGGTGCAGAGGGAAATCCACATTGGTGTGATGGTATCCCCTGCCCCTCTCATAACGCCGGAAAGACACTGGGTCACTGCCACAGCCAGATATCCGGTAGCCAGAATGGTCATAATATAGTAGCTCAGGTCTACCAGCTCCGGTGTATCGGTGAAGATACCCATCAGATGGCGTCCGAAGAACAGAATAATCACAGTAATGGTAGCGGAACATCCCACTGCCAGTATGGTACCCTGTTTTGCACCCAGTCCTACACGGTCATAGCGCTGTGCGCCCACATTCTGTCCCGCATATGTAGTCATGGCGGTACCGAAGGACATGTTCGGCATCATGGCGAATCCATCCACACGCATGACAATTACGTTGGCTGCGATGAGCATTTCGCCGAAGCAGTTGGTCAGGGACTGTACCACGATCATAGCAGAAGAGAAAATCATCTGGGTAATACCGCTTGGCAGACCCAGTTTGAAAATCCGCACTGCATGGCGGCGGGTCAGTTTCAGATGATGCAGTCTCAGATCAAAGAGCGTGGTCATATGAGCCAGTTTCCAGAAGCAGAGCAGTGCAGAAACACCCTGAGCAATGGCTGTAGCCAGTGCCACGCCGTAAACCCCCATACCGATTACCGCTACGAAATAAATATCCAGAGCGATATTGATAACGGTAGCCACCAGCAGGTAAATCAATGCGGAGAAAGAGTCACCCAGGCCGCGCAAGATACCGCTGAGGATGTTATAGTAGGCCATGCCGGCGATTCCCACCATGGTTACAATCAGGTACAGTGCACAGTCTTCCAGAATGGATTCCGGTGTATTCAGCAGGCGCAGTGCCGGCCGGATAATCAGCGGTGCACATGTCATCAGCAGCAGAGAAATCAGTGCACAGAGAGTGATACAGTTTCCGATGGTTCTGGACAAGTCCTCCCTCTGACGTGCTCCAAAGAACTGAGATACCATGATGCTGGCACCTGCAGAAACTCCAATAAACAGGGCAATCAGCATGTTCATCAGCGGTCCGGCACTGCCTACCGCTGCCAGAGCATTGTCCCCGATGTAGTGGCCTACCACGATACTGTCTACAGTACTGTAGAGTTGCTGGGCCACGTTTCCGATAATCATGGGGATGGAGAAGATGGCGATAGCCTTCCAGGGTGTCCCCACGGTCATATCTGTTGGCTGAAATAATTTTCTGAACATAGTTTGTCTTTTCCTTTTCTATCTATCCGGCTGGGTTCTTTCGCCGGCACGTTTCATTAACATTCTTCCCAAAACTTCGCAGCCCCGGCTCAGGTCTTCCGGTCTGGTGTATTCTTTCGGCGAGTGGCTGATTCCATCCACGCTCGGTACGAAAATCATGCAGGTCGGGATTTCCCAGGCAATGATCATGGAGTCATGACCTGCACCGCTGTTCATTCTTTTGTATAGAATCTCCCCTTCCCGGGTGCAGTCTTCCAGAGCATCAACAAGCTCCGCATTCATCGGAACGGGCGGCTCGTAACTGTAGCTTCTATATTCCACTCCGAACCCATCTGCACAAGCTTCCTCCAGGACGGCTTCTACCGCAGCCTGCTCCTCCAGCAGGGCCGGACCGTTTCCGTCACGCAGGTCGATGATGCAGTGTACGCTTCCCGGAATTACATTCTTCAGTCCCGGGTGCAGCTCCATCTCGCCGAAGGTAATAACTCCGGTAGGAGAAATGGCCTTCACTGCCTGGGTTGCTTTCAGAATGACTTCCGCCATCTTAACCATGGGGTCTTTTCGCAGGTACATTGGTGTGGCACCGGCATGGTTCTGTTCTCCGGATATGGTGACGTCGAAGTTCATCATGCCCGTGATATTTTCCACCAGTCCTACAGACAGTCCTTCACGGTCCAGAACAGCTCCCTGTTCCACATGGAGTTCCATAAATTCCTTCACCTGGCCGCGGCGGTCTGCCTGCGGAAGTTTTTTTGGATTATAACCCAGTTCTTCCATCAAAGTCTTTAGACACACGCCCTTTTCATCGCAGATGCTCAGTTCTTCTTCGGCCAGCTTGCCCACAATCACATGACTGCCCGGATAGGAAAGATCAAAGCGGCTTCCTTCTTCCTCTTCAAATCCCACAACTTCTACAGAATAGTACGGTTTCCAGCCGGCCTTCACCAGAGCGCCCACCGCTTCAATGGCAGTCACCACGCCGCAGGCACCGTCATAAAGACCGCCGTCTTTCACCGTATCTACATGGGATCCGGTCAGAATGGTTTCGGAAACCTGCCCTTCCAGTCTTCCGTAAATATTGCCGAAACAGTCTTCGCGGACTGAAAGGCCGGCTTCTTCCATCCAGTCCCGGACCAGAGATTTTGCGCGGAAATCTGCATCAGACATCATGCCGCGCCAGATGCCCGGAACGCCCGGTGTATCAGAAACAGCACCCAGCTGACGCAGGCGGTCTTCAATTTCAGCTCCGCGGCTGAGTATCATCTTAGAGTCAAACATCAGTGATAACCTCCTTTCAGGCTTTCGACAGCCCGGCGGACAGACGGCACAGCCAGAACGGCCAGAGTCAGGACCGCTTCTCCGCCAATATAGAAAATATTATATGCAAAGGAATACAGTGCCGGGCTCATTCCCTCCGGTGCATAACTGCCGAAGAAAATCACACCGGACAGAAAACTGCAGAGAAATCTGGCCGCTGCTGCCATTCCGAATCCGATGAACAATCCGCCTTTCCCATCCCGGAAAAGACCCGCCAGTCCCAGAACGCCGAATCCCAGGATATAGTCCAGGAGAATCTGCACCGGATGATAGAACACTCCGCCAAAGGCCATGTTCAGCAGTCCCAGAGCCACACCCGATGTGAGTCCCCAGCGCAGACCGCAGTAATACCCGGTCAGGCTGCAGGCCAGCATGCTGAAAAGCGTGATGGAGCCGCCGAAAGGCATATGTATGATTTTGATCAGACTGAGGACCATGGATAGTCCGGTCAGTATGGCACACAGCGTCATCCTGTAGGTTTTCGACATTTACTGTCCTCCCGATAAAAGTTTCAAATTGAAATCATATTCCGTTATATTTTACCACAAAATGTGGCCCCATACAATAAAAGAACGCCCTGCCGTCACAGACAGAGCGTCCGGTCTGTCAGAAAATCAGACGTATTTCCGCATGAATTTCAGGGCGTTTTTTTCCAGCCGGCTGACCTGTGCCTGACTGATGGAGATTTCTTCCGCCACCTCCATCTGAGTCTTTCCCTCAAAGAAACGCATGTTCAGTATTTTCCGTTCCCTTGGGGTCAGTTTTTTCATAGCCTCAGACAGGGCCAGATTTTCTATCCACCGCTCGTCCGTATTCTTCGTGTCGGATACCTGATCCATCACATAGATGGCATCTCCATCGTCATGAAATACCGGTTCGTAGAGGGAAACCGGTTCCTGAATGGACTCCAGTGCCAGTACCACATCCTCCCGTTCCGCTTCCATGGCTTCTGCAATTTCTGCCACGGTAGGCTCCCGCTGCAGCTGGCGTGACAGTGTTTCTCTGGTCTGCAGCGCTTTATAGGCCATATCTCTGAGAGATCGGGACACACGGATTGCATTGTTGTCTCTGAGATAGCGCCGGACTTCGCCGATGATCATAGGCACTGCATAGGTTGAAAACTTTACACCGTGGCTCATGTCGAAATTGTCCAGAGCCTTAATCAGCCCGATACATCCCACCTGGAACAGGTCGTCCGGATTTTCGCCCCGGCTGGAAAACCGCTGTATCACACTGAGCACCAGCCGCAGGTTTCCGTGAATGAATTCTTCCCGTGTTTCCAGGTCACCTTCTTTTATTTTCAGCAGCATTTCCATCATTTCCGCTTCCTTATAAAGCGGCAGCTTGGCCGTATTTACACCGCAGATTTCTACTTTATTCAACATAAAAAACACCATCCCTGTATCAAATTCACCCGGCGGAAATCAGCCGGTATGTAATATGTACAGGGAGGGTGTTATCCCAGTTTGCGGATTTCCCTCTGAAGTCTGGAAATAATCCGTTTTTCCAGGCGGGATATGTAGGACTGTGAGATACCCAGCCGGTCTGCTACTTCTTTCTGTGTCATTTCCCTTCCGCTGACCAGCCCGAACCGCATTTCCATCAGCTGCCGCTCTCTCGGTTCCAGCTTTTTCATGGCCGTGTACAGCAGTTTCCGGTTGACCTCGTCCTCCAGGTGGTGATAGACCAGGTCATTTTCTGTCCCCAGAACATCGCTGAGAAGAAGTTCATTTCCATCCCAGTCCACATTCAGAGGTTCATCCAGGCTGACCTCGCTTTTCAGCTTCACATTCCGCCGCAGATACATGAGGATCTCATTCTCAATGCATCGAGATGCATAGGTGGCCAGTTTAATGTTCTTATCCATGCGGAAGGTATTTACAGCTTTGATGAGGCCGATGGTGCCGATGGAAATCAGGTCTTCCACATTGACACCGGCATTATCGAATTTACGGGCAATATAGACCACCAGCCGCAGGTTCCGCTCAATCAGGATGGTCCTCGCATCCTGGCTGCCGTCGGCATACTCCTGCAGTACCCGTGCTTCATCCACCGGATCCAGCGGCGGCGGCAAAACATCATTACCTCCTATGTAGAATAAACCGCCCGGCCCTTTTCTCCGCCGCAGCCCCGGCAGTTTCCTGCAAAATCGCTCCACCCGGCTTTTCAGGTCTCCCACATGTATATGAATCATCTTCTGCCACGCCTCCCTCCAGTATATTTCTGTTCAGCAGCACTTCGAATTCCCCGAAAGTCCCTTCGCAGTACGCAAGTATCACATTATGATAGTCTTTTCCCTCATAGGATATCCGGTCAATCCGAAGTCCTTCCAGAATTCCCTGTTTCACACCTACAGCACGGTAGGGAACGGCTGCATATCGTTGGGGGTATTCTTCTTTTCGGAAAGGAAGCTTCTTTGCCCCGGCTTCATCAATCAGTATAACCGGTCTTCCGCTGATGGGTTCTGTCAGGCTGTTTCCCGAATCCACACAGGCGCTCAGGTGTACACTTCGTCCATCCAGTTCCAGCGTTGCAGTCCCGCAGGTCCAGTCAGTCCGCTGCTTCCGACGCACCAGCTTCACAAACCATGCAGCCAGTACCATTGCCGGTACTCCGCAGAGTATCAGTATCGGATATGTCATGGAATCCAGATACAGCACACCGTTTCCTGCTAAAACCGGAATCTGCTGCCACAGGAAAAAGGCCATGGCAGCTCCGCCGGTCAGAAAGGAAAGAATAAAAAACAGTGCTGTTTTTTTCAGAAGACGGTCTGCTCCAAGAGCTGCAGCACAGATTACTGCTGCCGCAGCGGCCCGAAGCAGTACCGCCTCTAAGCTGTTCAATGGGAGGAAAAGCAGAAAACCGCTCATACCGCTGAGTACAGCGCCTGCGGTCAGCCGCAGAATTCCTGCAGCCGTTCCGCCGAGTCTGGCAGTCAGATAAAGCAGTATCAGACCCGCTGTGAAGTTTTCCAGAAAGAGATACTCTGCATAAACTGTCATTTCGGTTCCTCCCGCGTAACATGATTCATCATATACCATTCTCACTGCAGAATCTGTCGAAGTCAGGTGTCGAACCATAATTATTTTTTTCCAGCTCATGAAAAAAGCGGGCATATGCCCGCTTACTGTATTCTCATATATTCTCTGCCGCTGTATCCCTGCCCGCGTATTTCATAAATACCTCTTGGAATAATCTGCTTTTTCTGCAGCACGGAAGATGCCTGCTGTATGGAGCCGGTCCTCAGATACAGTCCGGTCCCGCAGGAATGGACCAGTTCTGAAGGCAGTTTCCGAAGGCTTGCACGAATCCCTGCGTTTTCCAGTGTTTCCTGTGCGTACGCCGCTTTATAGAACGACGAGAATGATATGATATATTCTTTTTCCATTTCAAAGCCCCCTTGCAGTTTCTCAATTCTTTCATCTTCTGTATGTAGAATCAGGACCAGGCCCCATGAATCATGCGGCTGAGAAGTTCCGTAAAGGATGCTTTTTCCACGTCACATGCGGCCTGAAGAGGATACTCTGCCAGGAGCTTCTCTCCTTTATAAACCTTCAGGACTCCAACCTCCTGCCCTTTTTTCAGAGGCAGAGGAATGGTTTCAGTTATGGTTATACTGGTTTTAACGGAGTCTTTTTCTCCTTTTGGAACCAGTGCAGTGATTTTTTCGGCAGCCAGTGCATCCGCTGCCTGCGGAGTTCCCCGCTCAATAAGGACGGTTTCCATGATCTGCCCTTCTTCTGCCAGCACCACCGTCTCGAAATTGGCAAAACCGTAATCCAGAAGGCGTGAAACCTGGGCGTTGCGGATTTTGCTGGTGGAACTGCCCAGTACCACGGCAATCAGATGAGTTTCCCCACGGGTGGCCGATGCGGAAAGGCAGAAGCCGGCATCGCTGGTGAAACCGGTTTTAATTCCGTTGCAGCCGGTGTAAGTTTTGATTAATTTATTGGTGTTGGTAAGTCCGAACTCCTTTTCCTTTCCCGGCAGACCCACGGTGATGGTGCTTTGCCAGGTGGTAAACCATTTGTGGGTTTCTTCGAACTGATACAGCTGCCGCGACATGACTGCTATATCATATGCAGAAGCGTAATGATCTGCTACCGGAAGTCCGTTGGTATTGACAAAATGGGTATCACGCATGCCAAGCTCAGCTGCCCGCTCATTCATCCGTTCCACGAAAATTTCTTCACTTCCGGCCACATACTCAGCCAGAGCCACACAGCCGTCGTTGGCACTGGCCATGGCTACCCCTTCCATAAGCTGGGCCACTGTGTGCATTTCCCCCGGTTCCATATACATCTGGCTTCCGCCCATGGAGGCCGCCCGTTCTGATATGGTAACCTGGTCTTCCAGAGTGATTTTTCCGCTTTCCACCGCTTCCATAACCAGAAGCATGGTCATCACCTTGGTCACAGAGGCTGGCGGCAGCTGCTTGTGGCTGTCCTGCTCAAACAGCACTTCTCCGGTGCATGCATCCAGGAGAACTGCACCTTTTGCTTCCACCGTAAAGGATGCCTTTCCGCTCTTTTCTGAAACAGGTACATCTCCTGCAGTGACCACAGAAGCAGGATCGATGACAATCGGTTCATGGCGCGGCAATATTCCTGCTGCACCGGCAAATGCTCCGAAAATCAGGGCACAGCCGGCCACACCGGTTATTACCTGACGCTTTATCTTATGGTCCCATTCTTTTATTTTCCACATAAAAAATGCCGCCCTTCTTAATACATTGTACTGGTAATTCCCTTTCAATGTATTAAAAAAGGCGGCGCTTTATTCTGCTTTATTATTCTACTGTAATACCTTCGAGAATCTTTTCCTGAGAACGCTTCTTCGGATCAATTTTCTTTTCCACAGCTCCGACAATTCTTGTCAGAATCCCGGAAATAACGAAGTAGATAATCGCTGTAAATATCAGTGCAAAGAATGCCTGATAAGTACGTGCTCTGACAAGGTCAGAAATCTTGGTCAGTTCCTGTACGGCAATATAACCTGCAACAGAAGTTTCCTTGATTAAGGTAACCACTTCGTTTTTATAGAGCGGCATGAAGTGTCTTGCAGCCTGAGGCAGCAGAATTTTGAAGAAACTCTGACTTTCATTATAACCTAAAGCAGTGGCTGCTTCATACTGTCCGTTTCCGATGGCACCAAATCCAACAGAAAGCATTTCATACATGGCACAGGCGAAGATCAGCGTGAAGCCCACGATGGACACCACAGTACCGTTCAGCCGGCTCCATCCGAAGACGATGTAATACAGAATCATCAGCAGAAGAACCGTAGGCATTCCGTGAATCAGCCAGAGCGTTCCGTTTGTAATGCCGTTAATAATTCTGTTACCCTTTCGGCAGAGAATAAATACGCCGAAACCGATGGCAGTACCCAGGATGATGGAGCTCACTGTAATCAGCAGTGTAAGTCCCGCACCGGATGCGAAAAGTTTCCATCGTCCTTCTACGATGAATGTATTTTCGAAGTTTTCCTTCATAGTAGCAAGGAAACCGGCACCTTCCTCAGTTTCACCCAGAACAACCATGAAAATTTCACAGTTGTAGTATACATCGGAAAGGCATACATTGGATTCTCTTTCATCACTGAGGATGATGTTGAGGCCCAGATCGAACTTACCGGATTCTGCACCAGGTGCGATGGATTCGAAAGCAACTCTCTCAATTTTCGGAGTATATCCGTATTCTCTGCAGAATCTGTACACGAAATCCACGTCATATCCGCAGTCGCCCTCTTCATTTACATAGGAAAACGGCTCGTATCCGCCTTCGCAGGCAATCACCAGTTCTCCGTTTTCGCCGGTGAAGCCGCCCTGTTCGACTCTGCTGGTTTCCGCATCAAAATCCTTAACCCAGTAATCGTACATTTCATCCAGCATACCATCCCCTTCGGAACCATGCTTTGCGATGAATTCGTTAACTTCTGCAAGCAGTCTTTCCTGCTTTTCATTGTTGCCGATGATGACTGCGGCCTCACACAGACCTGCGCTTTCTTCCAGCGGTGCCAGTTCAGGATGCACGGCTGCAGTAGCGTAGAATCCTACCTCTTCAACCAGATAGGCATCGATTTTCTGTGAATTCAGTGCCAGAATCATGTCCTGCGGCATGGTGAAATACTGAATTTCAGCGTCCGGACATTCATCTGTTATATGGGTCTCATAGAGACAGCCGGTCTGTACACCGATTGTCTTTCCATTGTAATCCGCGATTGCTGTACCTGCGGATTCTGCTGCATATGCCGCAGACAGCATTCCCAGAAGCATTACAGCTGTCATCAGAAGCACAAAGGCAAATGAAGCATATCTTTTTTCTTTAGTTATTTTCATAGCGCTTATGCCTCCCATTTGAATGTCAGCTGAATCAGATTATTGTAGATGTCGTTATCTGTTTCAACAACTCTGTCCAGAAGTTCTGTAGTAGACTCTTCCAGCAGCTCCAGGAATAATTCGTTGTCGGATTCTTTCGGATCGATATGAGGTCCCTTGTATCTGATGCTCAGGGTAAGAGTATCCAGTTTTTCGGAGTATTCCACTCTGATCAGTACATCCGGAGAATCTGTAGATTCCATAATGTTATTAACCACAATTTCTTCGATGGCAATCTGTACGTCACTGATTCGTTCATTTTCAATCAGGAGCTTTTCAGCATACTGCTGCAGTTCGTCATAGCACTCTGTGAAATCGTAATCGTCTGTCTGAACCATGTAGGTAAGGGATGTCAGTCTTCTGATGAACTTGACGGTGTTCGGCTTCTTCGGATGTTCGAAGATTTCCTTTGGAGTACCCTCCTCATAAATACCGCCCTCATCCATGAAGAATACACGGTTTGCAACTTTGCGTGCGAAATCCATTTCATGAGTTACGATCATCATGGTAATTCCAGATTTTGCAAGCATACGGATAACCGCCTGTACTTCACCGATCATACCAGGGTCCAGTGCACTGGTTGGCTCGTCAAAAAGAATGATATCCGGATCCATTGCAAGAGTTCTGGCGATGGCAATTCTCTGCTGCTGACCGCCGGAAAGGTCTTCCGGATAGTTGAATGCCTTGGAGCTGAGACCGACAGTGTTTAAGAGAGACATGGCCTTGTCATAGGCTTCCTGACGGGATCTGCCCAGCAGAGTAATCTGCGGATTCATGATATTTTCAATAATAGTAAGATGACCGAAAAGATTAAAGGACTGGAATACCATCCCCATCTTCTTTCGGATTTCGTTCAGGTCGCATTTTCCGTCATTGATTACCTGACCGTCTACAATAATTTCTCCGGAGGTCGGCGGCTCCAGCATGTTGATGCATCGAAGCAGTGTGGATTTACCTGTCCCGGAAGGGCCTATTACGGAAATCACATCTCCTGAGTGAATGGTGACATTTACATCCGCCAGCGGTGTCACATCATCAAATTCTTTTCTTACGTGTCTTAATTCAATCATTTCACGTATTCCCTCCTTTGCATCACTTATTATGCCTGCAGTCCGATAATTTCTTTAATCAGCTGCGGTGCTTCTACCGGCTGACTGCTGATGGTGAAGGCTTCTGCTGCCATAGCCACAGCTGCTTCCATCTTTGCTTCGTCATTGCCGTAGAATACTGCCAGCACATCGCCGGCTTTTACTTCATCGCCCACTTTTCTGCACAGCAAAATCCCCGCAGACAGGTCGATATCGTCTTCTTTAGTGGCACGGCCTGCTCCGGTCTGCTGGGAGGCCATACCGATTTTGCGGGCTTCAATGGATGCCACATAACCATCTTCCTCTGCCACAAGCTGACATTCCACGCTGTGCTGAGGGAAGAGGCTGTAATCGTCCACTACCGCAGGGTTTCCGCCCTGTGCCTGGATGAACTGACGGAGTCTTTCAAGACCGCTGCCGTCTTCCAGTGCTTTGCGGGTCTTTTCCATGCCTTCTTCCGGAGAATCCGCCATGCCGCCCAAATATACCATGATGCCGGACAGCTTCAGTGCCAGCTCGGTAATATCAGCAGGGCCCTTTCCCTTCAGAGTTTCAATTGCTTCGATTACTTCCAGGCTGTTTCCGACTGCCAGACCCAGAGGCTGGCCCATTTCGGTGATGGCAGCCACAGTACGGCGGCCTGCATCGGTACCGATGTCAACCATGAGTCCTGCCAGAACCTTGGCATCCTCCAGATTTTCCATGAAGGCACCGTCGCCTACCTTTACGTCCAGAACGATAGCGTCAGAACCTGCTGCCAGTTTTTTGCTCATGATACTGGAAGCAATCAACCCGAAGTTATCCACAGTAGCAGTTACGTCGCGGAGAGCATAGAGCTTCTTGTCTGCCGGTGTGATGTGAGCAGTCTGACCGATTACTGCCATACCTGTCTCATTTACCTGGTCCAGGAATTCCTGCGGTTCCAGTGAAGTACGGAAGCCGGGAATGGATTCCATCTTATCCACGGTGCCGCCGGTAAAGCCCAGGCCGCGTCCGCTCATCTTTGCGATAGGAACACCGCATGCAGAAGCCAGCGGAGCCACAACCAGAGTGGTTTTATCGCCTACACCGCCGGTGGAATGTTTGTCAACCTTCACGCCATTAATAGGTGACAGGTCGATGGTGTCGCCGCTGTAGCGCATTGCGTCAGTCAGCTGGAAGGTTTCTTCCCGGTTCAGTCCCTGGAAATAGATTGCCATCAGCAGAGCAGATGCCTGATAATCAGGGATGTCACCTGCCACGTAGCCTTTGATGAACCACTGAATTTCTTCTCTGGTCAGTACCTGGCCTTCCTTCTTCTTCTGAATCATATGTACCATGTTCATAACAGAATTTCCTCCTTAAAGCTTTCTCCCACACCGGTTCCTTCTACACCCAGCAGGTCAGCAACTGTGGTTCCCACATCCGCAAAGCTTGTACGGATGCCCAGGTTCAAACCCTTCTTGCAAGGTTTGCCGTATACAATCAGCGGAACATATTCACGGGTGTGGTCGGTACCTTCTTCGACCGGGTCGTTTCCGTGGTCCGCAGTGATCATCAGAATATCGTCTTCGCCCATTGCTTCCAGAATTTCCGGAATGCGGGCATCAAATTCTTCAATACATTTTCCGTAACCAATCGGATCTCTTCTGTGACCGTACTTGGAGTCGAAGTCAACCAGGTTGGTAAAGACAAATCCCTCAAAATCCATGGCCAGTGCTTCGATGGTCTTATCCACGCCGTCCATGTTGCTCTTGGTGTGGATATTTGTGGTCAGGCCCTTTTCATTGAAGATGTCGCCAATCTTGCCGATGCCGTAAACTTCCTTTCCGGCTGCCTTAATCAGGTCCAGAATGGTGTCTCCCGGCGGTGTCACCGCGTAGTCACGGCGGTCGGAAGTACGTTCTCTTTCACCTGCAGCATTGACAATGTATGGTCGGGCAATGACTCTGCCGCATGCCCAGTCACCCACCAGAAGTCTGCGTGCTTCCAGACAGATTTCATACAGTCTTTCCAGCGGAATCACATCGATGTTAGCTGCAATCTGCAGCACGCTGTCTGCAGAAGTATATACGATAGGTTTTCCGGTCGCTTCATGTTCCGGACCCAGATCTTCAATAATAGCGG
>JAZNKW010000093.1:0-4490 GCA_045578745.1 Anaerovoracaceae bacterium | reverse complement strand
GCACCGGACATGCCGCCCAGACCGGAAGATACGAAGGTGTAGCCTGCCAGGTCGCCGTCTGCAGGAACGCCCAGTTCCTTACGGCCTGCGTTGAGGATTGTATTGAAAGTACCATGAACGATACCCTGAGGTCCGATGTACATCCAGCCGCCTGCAGTCATCTGACCGTAGTTTGCTACGCCCATTTCTTCTGCGATTTCCCAGTCAGCCAGGTTGTCATACATACCGATCATCAGGGAGTTGGTGATGATTACACGTGGAGCTTCAGGCTTGGAAGGGAACAGACCCAGAGGATGTCCGGATTCCACAACCAGGGTCTGATCTTCAGTCAGTTCTTCCAGGTACTTCTTAATCAGTCTGTACTGGAGCCAGTTCTGGCAAACCTGACCGGTTTCACCGTATGTAACCAGTTCGTATGGATACAGTGCCACATCGAAATCCAGGTTGTTATCGATCATAACCTGGAATGCCTTACCTGCCAGGCACTTACCCTTATATTCTTCAATCGGCTTACCGTGCATTCTGCCTTCCGGTCTGTAACGGTAAGCGTAGATTCTGCCTCTTGTAGTCAGTTCTTCCATGAATTCAGGAGCCAGCTTTTCGTGCAGTTCTTCCGGAACATAACGCAGTGCGTTCTTCAGTGCGATTCTGGTCTGTGCCTTGGTCAGACGGAAACCTCTGTCCGGTGCTCTTCTGATACCTTCCTGGAACTCTGGATAGTCAGGGTATTCGTTTCCCAGCTGAATGGTCATTGCGCCCTGAATTGTCTTATTGTCTAACATGTATATTACCTCCTGTTTTCCCGGCAAAATCTTTCCTGCCGGCGGTTTTCATTTATTTCAGTGTTACAACCTTTTCTACTGCTTCTAAGATGGAATTGCTCTTCACCATTTCATCCATATCTGCCAGATGATTGATCATGATGATGTCTTCTTCAATCGGTGCTGCAATGGTGCGGATGTGATCGTATGCAGCCTTGGTTGCAGGTGCCAGATTATCAATACCGTTTTCACCCAGTTCCTGACGCAGCCAGATTGCCTGAGCTGCAGCAGACAGTTCAATAGCAATTACCTTCTGTGCATTGTCCAGTACCATTGCTGCAGTTCTTGCGGAAGTGGAACCCATGGATACGTGGTCTTCCTGGTTTGCAGAAGTTGGAATGGAGTCTACACATGCAGGATGGTCATATACCTTATTTTCGGATACCATGGATGCAGAAGCGTACTGTGCAATCATGTAGCCGGAATTCAGACCGCCGTTCTTAACCAGGAATGCAGGCAGGCCTTCGGACAGAGCCGGATTTACCAGTCTTTCCTGTCTTCTTTCGGATACGTTTGCCAGTTCGGAAATCGCAATCTTCAGGAAGTCGAATGCCAGAGCCATTGGCTGACCGTGGAAGTTACCGCCGCTGATTACTTCGTCGTGATCAGGGAATACGATTGGATTGTCAGTAACCGCATTAATTTCTCTGGAAACTGCTTCATAAACATAGTTGATGGCATCTCTGGATGCACCGTGAATCTGCGGCAGACATCTCTGAGAATATGGATCCTGTACCTTGGTTGCATGCAGAGGCAGAGCATTCTTGGAACCTTCCAGCAGAGTTCTCATGTTTTCTGCTACATCGATCTGGCCCTGATGTCCGCGAAGTTCGTGGGTCTTAGGGTCATACGCCTTAGCAATGGCATGCAGTGCTTCACCGGTCAGTGCACCTGCGATGTCTGCAATCTTTGCCAGGTTCATGGCATCGTACAGAGTGTTCAGACCAACTGCAGTCAGCATCTGAGTACCGTTGTTAAGTGCCAGACCTTCCTTGGAAGCCAGTTCTACAGGAGTCAGACCTGCAGCTACGAATGCGTCCTTCGCTTCGATTACTTCGCCCTGATATTCAACCATACCCATACCGATCAGTCCCAGTGCGATGCAGGACAGAGGTGCCAGGTCACCGGATGCACCAACAGAACCCTTTTCAGGTACAATCGGATGAATTCCTGCGTTCAGCATATCAATCAGTGTCTGCAGGGTTTCCAGACGAATACCGGAATTACCTCTTGCCAGAGAGTTTGCTCTCAGTAACATAGCTGCTCTTACGTACTTGCGTTCATAAGGCTTACCCATTGCGCATGTGTGAGACATAATCAGATTCTTCTGCAGCTGTGCAGTTTCCTCTGTAGAAATAGATACGTTGGCAAACTTACCGAAACCGGTAGTCAGTCCGTATACAACAGCCTTGTCCGCTACCTTCTGTTCTACATAAGCTCTTGCCTTCTTTACAGCTTCAACTGCTTCCGGTGTTAATTCCACCTTTTCGCCGTGACGGCAAACTCTGATGACCTGTTCCACTGTCAGGTCGCGTCCGTTGATTAATACTGCCATAGTAAAATCTCCTTTACCCATAAGTATTTATTCATTTTTGTGCATAAACATACATAAGCCTTTCAGGCATTTTTCTTGCCTTCTATTATACATTCTTTTGAGGAATTGCGCTATACATTTTTGTGTTAAGACTTAAAACTTCAAGGGTTTTCGACATTAAAAAATGCATCTGCAGGAAGTGCGCTTCCGATTCTTCACCGCTTTATTCCGTTAACGCTTTTTCGCTTTATTATGAATAATTATAGAATGTATTGAATTTCATACACAGTTTTCGCCACAATCGTTGAAATTTCGCCCTTATACCCTGAAGCGTACTGTCCGCCGCCTTCCGCTTCTCTGCCAATCAAAAAAGCCGGGCTTACCCGGCTTTTTCAGTTTTCTTGTCTGTTATCCGCAGGCATTCCGCCCCGATATGCAAAGAATATTCATTTGTTCCTTATGCATTCACATCCCCGAAAATCTTTTTCCGGTTGGTTATGGTTCTTGTGATAAAGAACTTGATGAACTGGTCCGCAGTGAAGCAGCACCAGATGGAAATCAGCGGCAGTTTCAGTATATAACAGCAGATCAGTGATGCGGTAATACGGATTCCCCACATGCAGACCATCTGCACTTTCAGAGGAATTGTGTTATTTCCGGATGAACGGAGAATACCGTTATATACCTTTCCGATGTTCATAGGAATAGTGGAAAGGCCATTGACAATCAGATAACCCATACCGATTGTAATCAGACTTTCACTGTCTGTCAGTACACGCATGCACATACGCGGCATCAGAACCAGCATGGCAGTAGTAATCATGCTGATCAGCAGACAGATCCGCATCATTTCTTTTTTATAAGCCCGATAAAGCTTCTCGTCATTAAGTCCAATGGCCCTGGATATCAGTACCATAGCAGCGGTACCGAAGCCCACAGCAGGGATTTCCAGCATGGATTCCACCTGAACCCCCAGCTGATATGCCGCAAATTCAGCCTGTCCATAGGACAGAATGATACGGGACAGAATAATGGTAGCCACCTGCCATACGCACCACTCTCCGGCATTCGGCAGGGCGATGGCATAGACTCTCTGCAGGAGTTTTTCTTCCTGTATTCGTTTTCCCCGCAGGGCAAACATACCCCAGCGGCTGCTGTACAGCAGATAAATACTGATGACACAGCCCACGGCTCTGGAAATAACCAGCGCTGCAGCTGCACCCAGATATCCCATTTCCGGCATTCCCAGATTGCCGAAAATCAAACCCCAGCACAGGAATGTATTTAATATATTCACAAAGACCGCCACCAGCATCGGCGTCTTCGTGTCGCCCTTTGCCTGGAACGCAGAAGCCACGCAGACCGTAATCCCCCAGAACGGCAGGCAGAATACCAGAATCTTCAGGTAATCCACCGCATGGGCAATCAGTGCTGCATCTTTCGTAAAAACAGAAAGGCTGGTTTCCGGTGCCATGAAGATAAATCCACCCAGCACCAGTGCAATTACAGTTGTGGCAACAGCCGTTTTCTCGAAAATAGTACGGCAGGCATCCACACCGTCTTTGCTCAGCCTCTTGGCGATGAGTATTACCAGCGCCACACTGGTTCCGCGGAAAATGTAATAGACCAGGTTTGTCAGTTTACTGCTCATGCCCTGAGCGGAAATGTCCAGGTCAATCAGCCTTCCCACCATGGCTGTAGCAATCAGGTCTGTAAAGGTCTGCAGGAAATTTTCTGCAATAATCGGCAGCATCAGCAGAATAATCTCTTTGCGTATATCTGCTGTGTTATATTCATTCCGACTGTTTAAGGTATTATCAGGCATAGAGTGCACCTCACATAATTGTCTTGCTATTTGTCATTTTAGCACTCTCTTATTCACACTTCAATAGGGAAGAGAATAAAAAAAGAGCGGCCCGAAGGTCGCTCTTAAATGTTCTGTATTTGACTGCAAATAATTAGTCAGCTACGTAAGGCAGTAAAGCTACGATTCTTGCTCTCTTGATTGCAGTAGTTACTGCTCTCTGGTGTTCAGCACAAGTACCGGTGATTCTCTTAGGCAGAATCTTACCTCTTTCGGTAACGTACTTTCTCAGCTTTTCTACATCCTTGTAGTCGATTACTTCAGTCTTGTC
>JAZNKW010000092.1:0-9387 GCA_045578745.1 Anaerovoracaceae bacterium | reverse complement strand
GGCGGCTTCACATTCCTGAAGTTCAACACACAGGCTATCTTCCTGGTTGGTGCCATTGCAATGGGTATTGTTGCTCTGCTGCATGGTCACTCTCTGAAAGATGTTGAAGACTACTTCCTGGAAGGATGCCGCGGTGCAGTAATGCCTGCGATGATCCTGATGGTAGTTGGTGCGGTTATTGGTTCCTGGATTGTATCCGGTATCGTTCCTACAATCATTTACTATGGTCTGGGTATCCTGACACCTTCTACTTTCCTGGTAGCCGGCTTCCTGATGTGCTGTCTGATTTCATTCTTTACCGGCAGCTCCTATACAGCAATTTCCACAATCGGTATTGCTTTACTGGGTATCGGTATGGGTCTTGATATCAACCCTGCACTGACAGCTGGTATGATCGTATCCGGATCTCTGTTCGGTGATAAGTTATCTCCGTTCTCCGACTCTACAAACATGGCAGCAGCTTCTGCAGGTACTGATGTATTTGACCATGTATATTCCATGCTGTACACCACCGTTCCTGCAATGGTAATTTCTGCAATCCTGTACTTCGTACTGGGACTGCGCCATTCCGGCAATGAACTGGATACATCCGTAATCGATGGCATCCGTGAAACCATGGCTGAAAACTTCACCATTACACCAATCCTGCTGTTGATTCCACTGTTCACAATCTTCATGACTATCAAGAAGGTACCACCAATCATGGCCCTGGTAATATCTGCCATATTAGGTATTGCGTCTGCATTTATTTTCCAGCCACACTTTGGCTTCAAGGTAATCATGGACTCCCTGGGCAGCGGATTCTCCATCAACACAGAACTGGCAGATGTAAACAAGCTGCTGACTCGTGGTGGTATGATGAACATGATGGGTGCAGTATGTCTGACCTTCCTGGTACTGGGTATGGGCCAGATTCTGCAGAAAATCGGCGTTATGGAAGCTGTACTGGGCAAACTTGCTGCAGCAGTTAACAATAGCCGTTCCCTGGTTATCACAACACTGGGCGCATGTTTAATCACTACAATGGTATGTGCATCCCAGTATGTAGCAATCGTATTGCCAGGCCAGTTCATGCAGCCTGCGTACACAAGACTGAAGATTAAGAAGCGCGTACTGTCCAGAACACTGGAAGACGGCGGTACCATCTTCTGCTTCCTGCTCCCATGGACAACATCTGGTGTATATGTACCAAGTGTACTGGGTGTAGAAGTACTTGATTACGCACCATTTGCATTCTTCTGTCTGTTATGTCCAATCCTCTGCATCATTTACGCATGCATTAACTTCGCAATCTTCAGAGAAGAAGATGAGGTTGCAGCAGCGTAAAACAAACTGTTGTATAAAAAATGAAACGGGAAACAAGAAATTCTTCTTACTGTTAAAAGAGGAGGCCGGTAGATTCACATCTACCGGCCTTTTCTTTGCCATAATATTTTATTTCAGTTCCAGCTGATTTCTGCCAGCTGGTTGGCTGCAGGGACGCAGTCATAGCGGCCCTGTGAACTTTCACGGCAGTTTTGGCCGGTATTGTATTCTCCGCAGTAGAGCATGCCGGTTTTATCGTAGACGGCTACAGTGAAAGCACTGCTCCAGTGGGATGTGGAGACTGCCGTTCCTGTGAGAGCAGCACGCTCGCCATCGTATGCAAAGGTTGCTTCGGAGTAGAAGTTAAAGTAATCACGTTCTTCTCCCTTAGGGGAAGGAATGAGAAAGTCATATTTGAACTGTCCGGATTCGTCTCGGGAGAAAACACGGTATCCGCTGACATCGCTGCTGTCTGAACCGTAGAAGGCGAAATAGTCATCCGTAACATGGAGCATATGGCCATAGAAAGTATTCACATTGAGATTCAGCTTCTGGATGATTTCCATGGTTTCCAGCTTAATTTCGGTGAAATAGTATCCGTCTGTTTCTTCTGTAAAGAGTAAGAGGTGGGAATGGTCGCTGCTCAGCTTCATGGACTCGATCTGTGTACTTGGGTTCAGAGGATAGGCTGTGGACATCTGGTCCAGAAGAACTCCATCTTTGGAAAACGGCAGGGCATAGATGCCGTAGCCTCCCGGAATCAGGCTGGTATCCACGTACTGGCCGTTCCGGGAACGGGTGCCGAAGGTAAAGTAACAGGTGTCTTCAGTTACCACGCTTTCTGTTTCAATACTATACAGTGTATCTGTTCCATAGCCGGTGCGGGTGGAAGTAACATCTCCCTGGGAGTTTACACGGACCTGAATTTCCATTGTATCATTGGAGAGTACAGGGATTTTGAAGTAGTCCTGGAACGCATTCATGGTATCGATAATATGCTTATATTCTTCATCTAAATTTGTCTGTTTCAGCACAGCGTAGTAAGTATCATCCCATTTGACTTCCTTAAGACCGGGCAGATTCAGTGTACCGCTGATTGGATAGTATTGGTAGTAATCCGCGACATGAATCTGACGGATGTTTTCTGCGTCAGTTTTTGCTGTCTCTGCAAGTTCCTCAAAGGCTTTCTTCAGACCGCTTGGTTTCCCATTCACTTCGTATTGGTTAAAATCGTGGGATTCCAAAGTAATTGCAGGTTCCATATTCGGTTCTTCACGGTCTTCTTTAGCGGTAAAACGATAGTCGGCTACTGCAGTATCTGCCGGTGTACCGATAATCCAGGTGGTATCCCAGAAGAGGTGATAGTCACAGTGGTTTCTGTAGTTCAGGGTCAGACCTTCTGCCGCTTTTTGATCCCCGAAGAGGACGGTTTCGCTGAACTGAATATTATCCCGCTGGGGAAGCAGTGATGCAAAGGCGAAGGTGAAGCTTCCCAGAATAAAGACTGCAATCAGGCTGATGATCAGAATATTCTTTTTCATTTCATCACCTCCAGTTCTTCAGGGGTGGCAGCAGAGTCTTCCGGTTTATAGTATCCGGTATTGGTGGTACTGTCCTGTTCCATATATGGTCCATCTTTCGAAAGTGTCCGCCAGACCATGAGTATCCAGGCGGCACACATGACTGGTAAAGCCAAATCATAATAACTGCTCTCCATTTCACTATGGAAACCCAGAAAGATGGTTGCAGCGATAAGAAGGGGCTCAAGAGGCATTTTTCTGCGGCTCTGCTGTCTGCATGCTGCCTGGGCAGAAAATACAGCCGTGGCAGCAAACAGTGCAAGATTTCTCAACCAGCGGATTACCGATTCCATAGGAAACAGATTGTGCAGGAAGTCGCTGCGGTAAAATGTCAGGAACACCGACTGCTCACAGAAATCCAGGCTGTGGTCTGCCGAAGCAAGCTGGCGGGACAGATAGATTTTGCAAAGCAGAAGGATAGTCATGAGCTGCACAGCCCAAAGAAGGAGCAGGGCAGTCAGATTTACCAGTGCTTGGATGCAGAACACCGTACGGCCCGGCAGAGCCAGCCGCTGCAGGGTATAGAACTGTCTGGCGTTTCCTGCCATGGAGGTGGAGAGCACATAGGTCAGTGCAAACAGCGCTGCACAGAAAATCAGGCTGATGCGGCCCTTCCAGATGATGTCTTCCATCCACAGGTATTTCCGGGCAGTCAGTGTGAACATGATGCAGTCGGCTGAAATCACTGCGCCTAAGAGAAAGAGCAGTTTATTTCGGATGCTTTGGAGCATCAGTATGAATACAGACACATGTTGTTTCATTGGGTCACCTCGTTTTATTTCCATTCCAGGGTCAGCGGGGTTTCCTTATCCGGACCCACTGGCCAGAAGTTCAGGCTGGTGTTATAGCGACCGCTGTAGACAAGGCCATCCGCATCATAAAGTGCAAGGTCAAAGCCGCTGCGGTATTCCTCGGAAAGTCCGAAAGCCAGATACTGGCCGTTCCAGGCTATAACAGGGGAGTAGTCGTAATAGTAATCCTTAAAAGAGCCGTCATGGTAACTGAGCATTGGACTCTGATCGGAAGGAACTGCCTGATTCCAGAGTATCTGATATTTCCCTGTATCGTTGCAGGTAAGCAGAATCAGGTGACGGGTTTCCAGCTTGTGGCTTAGTGTCACTGCAGTGCATCCCTCAGTTTCGTAAGCTGCCCAGGCATCAGAGTTGGCAGGGAACTCAGTCAGTTCCAGCTTCTGGCTTACACTATTGTCGGAAGTACTGATGATGTTTACCGTGTAGATTCCGTTTTCCACGGTATGTGCCAGAACTCTTTCTCCGCCTTCTTCTGCAGTCAGCTTCAGTATGGTGGTTCCGATTTCCAGCGGGCATACATTGGTAAGAGCAGGCTGGCTGCCGTCTTCCGGCACAGTGAGACAGTAAATGCCATAGCCAAGAGGCAAGTATGACGTATCAAGCTGATGTGATAAGTTAGGGCTGCGATAGCCTTCTGCCTTACTGTTAAACGAAAAATATGCACTGTCTCCTGCAAAGGCTTCTTTGATAGAGAGAACGAAACCTTCGCTGGAACTGTTGATGGAGTAACCATAACTTGGACCGTACTCCTTATTTTCAGCATGACCATCCACACTGACATTTTCACCAATTGGGAAAAGAAAGTTTTCGTCAAAGAGCTTTTTCAGAGTGGCTTCCATTTCGTTGTCAATAGTGGTACTGCCATCCGGTCTCCACTGCCAGGAACCATGTGGAAAGAAAAGATCCGCTTCGATGGTATAGTAATCGGTATATTCATGGAGATAAATCTTCTGACTGCGGTATTCGCCAGGTTTCAGATTTTCCGCAAGGTCTTTCAGGATATCTATCCCGTCCAAGGCATTAGAAACCGTTGCACGAATCCTGATTTCATTTCCGGTGCGGTTGTAGTTGGTAGTTTTCTTCAGCGGAAGCTGAAGGGTATATTCCGTTTCGGTTTCCGGCAAAGCATTTCCGAAGTGCACTTTTGTATTCCAGCGCATAGCTTCGTAATAATCATTTTTCAGAGTGGCGGTCAGGCCATCTGCAGCCGAAGCATCACCGAAAGTGTCACGGTCATAGTATAGTTCTGTAATTTCGAAGACCGAAACCTGATTGCGAAGAGGGTAGATGTCAAAAGCTGCATAAGCCATGGTTCCTGCAGACAGAAATGTCAGCAGCAGGATTAAAATCAGTGTTTTACGCATGTTCTACACCTCCTTTTTCTTCTTTGGAAACAGGCCCAGGTATGTATATACGGTCATATCCAGCAGACATGCTGCGATGATTGCGATATTTATGATGAAGCTTCCCAGTTCCCGGCAGAAAAGCAGCATCACCAGTACACATGTGCTAAACAGCTGAGCATTTCTTTCTTTGTCCCGGTGACCGGTAATACAGTAAGCTGCTGTCACTGCCAGGGCACCAATCATGCACAGGTTTGCAGCCCAGGCAAGTCCGTCTTCCATAGGAAGGAGACTGTGAGGCAGCGGCTGGATGTAAAACATGAGGAAAATCTGCTGACTGTTCAATACAGCGGATTCAGCATCCAGGCCGGCAAACCAGATTTTGCAGATTGCAAAGACTGCGGCCAGCTGAACGCCCCACAGGATGAACCAACAAAGTCCGCAGTACAGAACCTGCAGCCCGAAAACGGCTTTTTCTGAAATTCTCAGACGGTACATGGTGTAACCCTGCGGTCCGCTGTAAATATCGCCCCGGCGAATCAGAACCACTGCCATGAGGACGAAGGTGAGGGCAAGCACAATTCCGAAGCCACCGGAACGGAATATATTAATAATACCGTAACCTCTGTATATCAGATGATACCACGCCAAAGCAGCATCCACTGAAATCATCAGTGCCAGAACTGTGAAAATCCTGTATATGGAATTCTGTGCAATCAGTGCGAATACGGAAAGGTATTTTTTCATGGAGCTCACCTCCTGTTATTCTTCGTCGGTCATATTGGTGAGGGCCTGGATGATGCGGTCAGCTTTATAATGGTAGGCGCTTTTGATGTAGGTCATCAGGTCCATGCCCTGGTCTTCCAGGTCACTCATGTACACATCGCCTACGATTTCCCCCTGACGGATCAGGACGGCACGGCCGATGAAGTCGGAAACCTCTTCAATCAGGTGTGTGGACAGGAGAACGGTCTCGTGAGGCTCCAGAATGCCCAGCAGAACCTTATAAAAGTCTTCACGGTTAAACACATCGTTTCCTGCAAAAGGTTCGTCTAAAAGGATATAATCGGCTCCCTGGGACAGGGCCAGGATAACTTCAAACTGGTTTTTCTGTCCGGTGGAGAAGTTCTTTACTGCACGGTAAGCAGGAAGATTGAAGAATTCCATGAGGCCGTCGAACCGCTTTTCAGAGAAGGTATCAAAGTGTTCTTTATAGAACTCTTTGTGGCTCCGGGGCGTCAGATTCGGGAAGAAGGAATGCTCACTGGTGCCGAAGGACAGCTTCACGATGTTCTTTCGGCTGATTGGCTCTCCATCCAGGGTGATTTCGCCATTGTACGGATGAAGGTTCAGGATGCATTTCATCAGGGTGGTCTTGCCGGCACCGTTCTCCCCAAAGAGGCCTACGATTTCTCCGCGGGGAAGGGTGAGATTTACGTTTTTCAGTGCCCGCTTGCCGCGGTAGGTTTTGCTTACATTCTTCAGTTCGATCATAATAACACACTCCATAACTTCTGCCATTGATCCGGCGGCAGACACCGGTCCGGTGTTACCAGCATGTAAATTGCGAAATATATCATCAGTAATGTGAATCCCAGAATCAAACTGCCCGCTATTCCCAGTACGGGAAGGATGATGCAGCGGCGGTGAAGTTCCCAGCGGTCCGGCAGCCGTTTCATCAGGTAGATGCTTTTGCTTCCCTGATGGAAGGATGCGTAGTTCATGACGATGCAGATAAGCAGAACCAGTACAATAACGAAGACTGCTCTCAGGCTGCCTCCCAGAAGTTCTGTAAATTCCGGCATCATGGCATCACCTGTAACAAAGTAGGGTCGTGCCATCTGCTGTAACAGCCTTTCATATGCGGAAGAAAATCGGAAGAGGAAACCCAGACTCCATACTCCGATAAAAATCAGTCCTCCAAAGTACCAGTTTACCTGGTTCTGTATATCGGCACCGGGCGGTGCGTTTTTCGTTAAGAATGTCATGGATTCACCTCCTTGTCCCAGTACTTTTCCAGCAGTGCGACGGCTTCTGCCTTGGACAGTCCCATCTGCTTCATGGCAGTCACGATGTTTACAGCATCGCCCTCCAGAAGCTGGCCCCGGACTCTGGCGATGGTTTCATCGTTCAGTACCATATAACTTTTTGCGCCGGAGTGGGAGGAAATCAGTCCTTCGTCCTCCAGCATGCGGTAGGCTTTCTGCACCGTATTAGGGTTTACACCCAGCAAAGCAGAAAGCATGCGGCGTGACGGCAGTTCGTCACCGTCTGCGATGGTTCCGGCGATAATGCCCCGCTTTATATACTGCAGAATCTGCAGGTAAATCGGCATGCCGTCTTCCATTATGAACTTTTCGAAGGATATCATGATGCCGTCACCTGCCTTTCTCTTCTTTTAACTGTATTATATGAGTAATACGGTTTGCTGTCAACACTTTATATTGATAAAATGTTGTCCCAATAAAAAAACAGAAGGTCAGTGAACCTTCTGTTCGTAATTGCTGACATGGTAGACGATATGTCCGATTTCAGCAGTGAATATTTTCTTTCTGGCCAGGTCTTTCAGGGAAAGCATGCCTACCAGTTTGTCTCCGTCCACCACGGGAAGGCGGCGGATTCCGTATTTTGAGAAGAGAAGGGCGGCATCGTGAATGTCCATACGGGAGGAAACTGTCCGAACATCACAGGTCATGGTTTCGGAAACGGGGCGGGAAAGCCCACGGCGGACAATCAGATCCCGGTCCGTCAAAATCCCCAGCAGGTGGTTCTGCGCATCGCAGACAGGTACGATTCCCACATCTTCCGCACGCATAATCTCTGCAGCCGTTTCTCCCGGGTCTTCCGGCCGTACGGTTCGGATTCCGGTGCTCATCAGATCTTTTACTACCATAAAAAACCTCCGTTTTCTTTTAGTATGAACGGAGGTTTACGTGATTATTCGGTTAAATTCCCTTGGCTTTATCCGGCTGCCAGAAGCTGCGGGTAAAGAGAAGGATAATTGCGTACATTTCCAGTCGGCCTGCAATCATGAGCCCAGCCAGGACCAGCTGAGAGAATCCATTGAACATGCCGAAGTAACCGGAGGTCCCAACTTCACCCAATGCCAGACCTGTATTGGACATGATTCCGACAACGGCGGTAATCGTAGTTTCCATGTCCAGATTATTCAGAGACAGCAGGATGCTTCCAATGATGATGACGCCAAAGTAAAGCAGGATGTGCATTGTGACAGACGATGCCATATGTGAGGAAACAGGACGTCCTTCCAGAAGGATTGGCTTTACAGCATGGGGATGAATTTTACGGAAAATTCCCCGCTTAGCCAGTTTCAGCATAATCAGAACCCGGACTACCTTCAGGGAACCAGAGGTGGATGCAGAGCATCCGCCAATGATCAGCAGAAAGAGCAGCAGACACTGTGCGAACGGAGGCCACTGCATATAGTCGCATACATAATATCCGGAAGTTGAAATCATGGAAACTACCTGGCAGAGGGCATCTTTCAGAGCCTGCCAGATGCTGCTGTAGGCTCCGCTGATCCGCAGAACCAGTGCGATTGCCAAACTGGACGCTGTGATAATCGCGAGAAATGCTCTGGATTCGGAATTTTTCAGGGCATCCCTCCAGCGTCCCCGCATAATCATATAGTAGGTCAGGTAACTCATGGTTGAGAGCACCGTAAATGCCATGATTACAAAACGGGACCAGGTGTCTTCAAACATCCATGCTGTTTCATCCGTAATAATCAATCCGGCAGTACTGATGCTGCTCAGGGTTGCCGTCAGGGCGGTGAATGCATCCATCGGTCCTGCCATCAGAAGCAGAAACTCTGTCACCGTAAATCCGGTATAAATCAGATAGAGATATTTTGCTGCTTCATTAATCTTCATACCAAGCCGTTCAAAGGCAGGGCCGGGAGATTCTGCTGACATGATGGAATGCCCGGAGAGACCCAGAAGCGGAAAGATAGAGAGAACCAGAATGAGGATTCCCATTCCCCCCATCCAGTGGCAGATGGCACGCCAGAGCTGAAGACAGTGAGGCATCATGTTAATATCCAGCACTGTGCATCCTGTGGTGGTAAAGCCGGCAACCGCCTCAAAGAAACACCCTATCAGTGGGAATTCTCTGCCGCAGAAATAGAAAGGAAACATTCCGATAACGGAACAGTAGACCCAGCTCAGGCAGGCAATGAGAAATCCTTCATGAAGGTGCAGATTTATTTTTTTAAATTTTAACTGTGTCAGGATAACCCATCCGACGCATACGCAGATGATGCATACAGGAAAGAGGGCAGAACCGGCGTCCCATTCTTCGAAGAGGATTGCAGCCAGAATGCAGGGT
>JAZNKW010000091.1:0-82833 GCA_045578745.1 Anaerovoracaceae bacterium | reverse complement strand
AAACGATATGTTTTACTAATTGGAGTAATTCATATATAAACTTATATTTAGGAGGAGAAAAAATGGTAAAGAAGTTTTTAGCAGTAGTACTGTGCGTAATGTTAGTGTTAACTAGCTTTACAGCATGTGGAAGTAACGAAGAAGTTGCATTCCCATCCGAAACTGTAAACTGTATCGTACCTTATTCCGCAGGCGGCGGAACTGACTTAATGGTTAGAGCGGTTGCAGGTAATATTGATTTAGGTGGCGAAACAATGATTGCAACCAACATCGAAGGCGCAAACTCTTTAACTGGTACTTATGAATGCTATAATGCAGAAGCAGATGGATATACCTTATTATCCATTGCACTGGAAACAATTGTAGCAATGCATATGTCCGGAACAATTGAAGAAGAACTGTACAATGAATTTACACCAATCTGTTCTGCAGTTGAAGACGCAAACGTTATTGCAGTAGCTGCAGATTCTGAATGGCAGAACTTCGACGATTTTGTAGCATATGCAAAAGAAGCTGGTGAAAAGTGTACTGTAGCTTCTACATCCAGAGGCGGTTCCAATGAATTTTTCGCTTATGGTCTTGCAGAAGTAGGCGGATACGACTTCACCTATGTACCTTATGATGGCGGTGCAAAATCCAGAACTGCTGTATTAAGCGGTGAAAACGATGCAGTTATTCAGCAGGTATCTGAAATCAAAGCATTAGTTGACTCTGGTGAATTAAGAGTATTAGGTGTTGCTTCTGAAGAAAGAACACAGTTCTTCGATGCACCGACTTTCAAGGAACAGGGATATGACATCGTATTCGGTCTGCACAGATCCATCTGGGGTCCTACAGGTATTGATCCTGAAATTCAGGCATATTTAACAGATGCATGTGAAGCTGCTTGTGCAACTGATGCATGTAAGGAAACTTTCCTGAACTTAGGTTATGAACCTATTTACTCTGATGCAGAAACTTTAACTTCTATCGTTGGTGAAACTCAGGCCAAGTTAGAAGGATGGGCAAAATTAATCGGATAATATTGTCTGACAACTGGGGGCTCAAATGAGCCCCCTAAACTAAAAAAACGAAAGGAGATGCAACTTTGAGTACTTTATTCATGGGTTTTCAGACCTTTATAGATGAACCAATCCTCTTCGTATTGCTTACAGCGGGCGTGTTCTTTGGAATGGTATTCGGTGCTATTCCTGGTCTTACCGCAGCATTGGCAGTATCTCTGCTTTTACCATTTACCTTCGCTATGACTGCACACCAGGGAATCACAACCTTAATAGGTGTTTACGTTGGTGGTATTTCAGGCGGATTAATCGCAGCTATTCTTCTAAATATCCCGGGTTCGCCCGCATCACTAGTAACGTGTTTTGATGGGTCGCCATTGGCAAAAAACGGAAGAGCGAATGATGCTCTGACGATAGGTATATTCTCATCTTTTATTGGCGGCATTATGAGTGCTGTTTTATTAATGGCGATTGCACCTCAGCTTGCGAAAATTGCATTATTATTCGGCTCCTGGGAATATTTCGCAATGGGTTTAATGGGCCTGTCTGTAGTAATCTCTCTGTGTTCCGATGATAAAATAAAAGGATTTTTAGCAGCTATTATAGGCTTGATTCTTGCAATGGTTGGTATGGACGCAGTATCTGGTGTTCCAAGATTAACATTTGACTTCTGGCAGCTGAATGGTGGTTTAGATACATTAGATGTGTTAATGGGCCTGTTTGCAATGACTGAAGTTCTTCAGCAGCTGAAGACGATTGACAGAAAATTTGAAATTGCCGATCCAGGTAAAGTAAAAGCGGTACCTACAAAAGAAATGCTTAAAGGAACCCTTAAGACTCATATTTTGGGCGGCTTAATTGGTACTTTCATTGGAATTCTTCCGGGAATTGGACAAACCACTGCTTCCCTCATGTCTTATTCCACATGCATGCAGACTTCTGATCATCCGGAAAAGTTTGGTACTGGTATTATTGAAGGTGTTGTAGCATCAGAAGTTGCAAACAATTCATGCTGCGGCGGTGCACTCATTCCTATGATGACTCTGGGTATTCCAGGTGACCTTGTTACGTCAATCCTGCTTGGTGGACTGGTTGTTCACGGACTTCAGCCAGGTCCATTGTTATTCACTTCAAGCGTGGATATTGTAGCAATTATATTTGCAGCATATCTGTTGTCAAATATTATTATGTACATTATGGAAATGGGTTTAATGAAAGTATTCATTAAACTGTTAAAAGTTCCTATGAACTTATTGTTCCCAATTATTCTGCTTATGTGTGTCGTAGGCACCATTACTGTAAATAACAGAATTTTTGACAGCTGGGTATTACTTGTAGTTGGTATCATTGGATATTACCTTGTTAACAATGGATTCCCTCTGGCACCAATTGTATTGGGATATATTTTAGGAAGCATTATTGAATCCAATATGCGTACCGCATTAATTTCAAATCAGGCAAACTTCTTCTCATTGTTTACAAAACCAATTTCTGTTGGGTTATTGATATTTGCCGTTATTATGCTTGTTTTACCGTCGATCCTGAAAAAGCGTTCGGAAAATAAGCAGAAGAGAAAAGCAACTGTTTAAAATTTAAAGAAGAGGATCCCCATATGTTTAAAAATTTTAGAACTACCGGAATACTATCTTTAGTAATATGGGCTGCATTTTTAATCGTTGGGTTACTGGAAAGCAGACCGTTTATATGTATTATAAGCGGTCTGTTCTTTGTAACAGGGTTTTATAGACGAGCCAAAATAATAAAACAAAAGGATCCGGCAGAAATACTTTGGGATAGTTTTGTTGAGAAAAATCCTGAAATGGCGGATTATAATTATCAATTCTGGAATTTTGTCAGTAATGAAGACGATGATTTGTTTGCAAAACTAAGGAATGGAAAGGTATGCGCGCAGTCATTTTCTGTAGATTTTTTTGATGCCAATAATAAACCCTTACCTTCAATAGGGCAAATCAACATGATTTGCTGCAATGGAGATGTGGTTGGGATAGGAAAAACAAAAGATATTATTTACAGCAAATTTAGAGAAGTGGATAATAATCTGGCAAAGCTGGAAGGATTTCAGAATATTTCGAAATGGAGTTCAGCAAAGAAAAAAATATTCTCAGTACAGAGTGAATGTATGGGCGTTGATTTTTCGGATGAAATGGATTTGATTTTCGAAATTTTTGAATTAATATATACTGTCGATGAAAAAGAAGAATAAATTTGAGGCCGCATAGAGGAGATATTCGTCAGCACCTAGTTGTTCAAATACTTGTTAAAATATGGTTGTTTGTAAAGCAAAAGAAATGGTTGTATAATAAATAAATAGAGTTATATGAGTTTAGGGTGTTATGAGGTGTTGAAATGAACGAGTACTGTATCTTATTTAATATAATTGCAAAACCAGCAATAATTGTGCGTCTGGATGGAAAAATCCTGGAACTGAATGAACATGCGCAGGTCATGATTCAAACGGTGTTTCAAAATAAAAGAATGGAATCGATTTATGTAATTGATCCTCTGTTTAATTATAAACAGAAGGAAAGTCACATGAATAAGACGGTTCGCTTTGGACATTTAAAGGTAAATGTAGACATTTTTAAACTGCAGACGGAAAAAGATAGTGATCTATTTCTTTATGTATTTGACAATATTCTGTTCAACAAAGAAGTAGCGGACATCCTTAACAGTATTGAATATGCTGTTAACGTTGTAAATAGCGATGGAGCAATTGAATTTTTCAACAATGCAGGGTATACAATCATTGGCCTTACCCATAATGAAACAGGCCCAGGACACAGTTTGATTCAGCATTATGAAGAAAAAAGTACAGTTGTAACAGAACCGACATTTTACAAGGTACTTCGTGAAAAAACATCGGTAATAGGCAGAACTTCCTACAAAAATGGCCTCACACTGTTTAATAAAGCAACACCGATTTTTTCAAAAAGTGGGGAGATTAAACGTGTTCTGATTACAGGGCAGGATATCTACGAAAACTCCATGCTGGATGAGATGCTGATGCTGTCAGGTAAGACAAACAGTGTACCGGATATTTTGCGTTTTAATGAAATCAGCCAGTATTTCAGTAACGAAAATTATCTGGTCAGCAGTGATGAAATGAAAAAAGTAGTGAATACTGCATTGAAAGCAGCCACCTCCGACTCCTCAGTTTTTATTTGGGGAGAGTCTGGTGTTGGAAAAGAAATGATTGCAAAAGTAATTCATTATGGCAGCAATCGAAAAGATAAGCCTTTTGTAGCAATTAACTGTGCAGCGATTCCGGATGAACTGATGGAATCGGAGCTCTTTGGTTATGAGCAGGGGGCTTTTACCGGAGCAAATAAGTTTGGTAAAAAGGGTCTCCTGGAGGAAGCCAATGGGGGAACCGTATTTTTGGATGAGCTGGGAGAAATGCCATATACAATGCAAAGCAAACTGCTCCGTGCCATTCAGGAAAACAAGATAAGAAAGGTTGGCGGAAATAAAGACATTCCGATTAATGTAAGATATGTTTCTGCTACCAATCTGAAAAAAGAGCAATTCCTGGATAATAATATTTTAAGAAAGGACCTTTACTACCGTCTTGGTGTTGTTCCAATTAACATTCCTCCTTTAAGAAATCGGAGAGAGGATATTATCCCTCTGATTCAGCATTTCCTGCAGAAGTATAATGAACAACAGGGAAAAACCGTTACTTTATCCAAAAGGGCATTAAATAAACTGATTAGCTATGAATGGCCTGGGAACATCAGAGAATTAAAAAATACCATGGAACGTACAGTTTTGCTCGCAGAACAGGATTATGTTGATGATGTGGAAATAAATAACAACCTCAGCTTGCATGATTTTGAAGAACAAGGCGGGGGAAAGCAGAATGTTATTGTTTGCAATACCATGCCTGTATCCGAGGCATATGATGAAGTGTTTAATTCTCTGGTAAAAAAGGTGTATAAAGAATGTGGTTCCATAGTAAAAACTGCAGAAATACTTCAAATTAATCCATCTACGATTCATCGTAAAATAAAAGCCGGAAAGCTTACCCTGTAAGAATATGATGGGAGGGATTGTAAATGGCTGAAATCACGATAGATAAAAACAAATGCACATTGTGCGGTTTGTGCGTATCTGACTGCTCGCGACGTGTCATTAGTATTAACGATGAAACCATTCTATTTCAGTTTGATGGCTGTAATGAATGCGGACATTGTGCCGCAATATGTCCGTGTAATGCGATTACAATGCAGGGATACGATGATGCGGAACTTGTACATATCAATGCGGAAACGTTGCACAGCGTAGATGCGGATGATTTCCTGACGCTTTTGAAATGCCGGCGAAGCATAAGACAATATAAGACGGACGATATAAAAAAAGAGGTTCTGGAAAAAATAATTGAAGCCGGAAGATATTCACCTACTGCAGGCAACAGCCAGGCAAATCGTTATATTGTATTAAAAGAAAGGATACCGATAGTAAGAGATGCAGCCATTGCTGCACTGAACGACATGGCAAATGATTTGTCATATGATCTGGGGAAAAGCAGCCATTACAGAAAAACGTGGAAAAAAATGTACGAGGACTATAAAACCTCACATATAGACAAGCTTTTTTTTGATGCTCCTGCTGTAATAATAATTGTGACAGATTTGAAAAACGGATTCACGGATGTGAACGGTGGAATTGCTGCATCAAGAATGGAACTGCTTGCAAATACAATGGGGCTCGGAGCTTGTTATATCGGTTTTTTTAAACGAGCATTGGACTATGACAAAAATATAAAAAAACTGATTGGAATGAAAGAGAATGAAGAATATGTACTGGCCTTCACTCTTGGATACCCAAATGTAAAATATGAACGGTCTGCAGCCAGAAAAAAACCAGATGTGAGATTCCTTTAAATGATTGGAGGAATGAGAATGACGATAAACAGTTTTCCGACAGAAAGAATACGAAACCCGATTGGGAAAAAACTAATCATGTCTGCAGAAGAAGCAGCTACTTTGATAAAGGATGGCATGACTTTGGGCGTAAGTGGATTTACACCTTCTGATGACCCTAAAGTGGTCCCTCTTGCACTGGCAGAACGTGCGAAACAGGGAGACCCGTTTAAAATCAACATCTTTTCCGGGGCAGCAGTAGGAATTATCGATTCAGAACTGGCGAAATCCGGTGCAGTTCGAAAACGGCTGCCTTTCTGTCATAATGATAATATACGTGAGCTAATAAATACGGGTAAGGTTGAATATATCGATATGCATCTTTCTAATTCTGTGCAGTATGTAAATTATGGTTTTCTGCCCAAAATTGATATTGCACTTGTTGAAGTTCTTGCTGTGACGGAAGATGGTGACCTAATTCCAAGTATTGCGGTGGGGAATACAGCATGCTTTGTTCAGTCGGCGGAAAATGTGATTGTGGAAATTGCCATGAAAAAGCCTTTGCAGATGGAGGGAATGCATGATGTTGTCCTTTTAAATAATCCCCCAAACCGTAAGCCGATAGAAATCCGCGGAGCGGATGATCGGATTGGAAACACTGTCATAACATGTGGATGGGAAAAGATTAAGGCTATTGTACTCTCTGAAATGCCGGACCGCCCTCATAAGATGACGCCAATAGATGATATTTCGAAAAAAATTGCAAAGCATATCGTGACGTTTATTGAAGGAGAGGTGAAGGCTGGACGTTTAAATATGCCTCTCCCTCCAATACAGTCAGGCCTGGGGAATGTGGCAAATGCGGTACTTAAGGAACTGAAAGATTCAAATCTGAACAATCTTACTGCATATACAGAAGTAATTCAGGACGGAATGCTGGATTTAATTGAATCTGGAAAAATGAATTTTGCTTCTGCAACGTGCTGTACTTTGTCGGAAGATGGATATAATCGACTATTCGAAAATATTGATTTTTTCCGTAAAAAGATTGTACTTCGTCCAGAGGAAATCAGTAATAATCCTGAGATCATACGCAGACTTGGTGTCATTGCAATTAATACTGCAATCGAAGCGGATATTTATGGTAATGTTAACTCCAGCCATATTATGGGAAGCCGTATCATGAATGGAATTGGCGGTTCTGGCGATTTCTCGAGAAATGCTGCTATTACAATATTTACCACTCCTTCAACGGCGAAAAACGGAGACATTTCATCGATTGTTCCGATGGTTTCCCATGTGGACCATACGGAACATGAAGTGATGGTACTGGTGACTGAGTTCGGTTATGCTGACCTTCGGGGACTGGCACCGAAAGAGCGTGCTGTAAAAATTATTGAAAACTGTGCTCATCCCGACTATAGGGATAAATTAATGGACTATTTTATCCGTGCCTGCGAAAAGCAGCCATGCCAGACACCACACATTTTGAAAGAAGCACTGTCTTGGCATGTACGTTTTGAAGAGAGCGGCACAATGAAATAACACAATTATGAGAGCTTATTTTCCAAAAATACTTGAAGTCCCTTTATTTTCTGATGTATTATATAAAATAACACTTGTTTAAATCTATCTAAGGAGGCATGCAAATGGCATTAGATGTAGAATTAAAAGAAAGATTACGAAGTGACCGTGCGGAAGCCCTTATCATGTCGGCGGAAGAAGCGGCGAAATTTGTGCAGGATGGTATGGTCGTTGGGGTCAGCGGTTTCACACCGTCTGGCTATCCAAAGGCAGTGCCTCTGGCTCTGGCAGAACGCGCAAACAGTGGAGAAAAATTCCAGGTTGAATTATTCAGCGGAGCTTCTGTTGGCCCGGAAATTGACACCGCTATGGTGGAAGCTGGAATTATCAGCAAACGTCTGCCTTATCAGACCAATGCAACCTTAAGAAATGCAGTTAATGCAGGTCAGGTGAAGTACCTGGATATGCATCTGTCCCAGTCCCCGCAGTATGTGAACATGGGATTCCTGCCGAAGCCGGATGTGGCTCTGGTGGAAGCACTGGCCATTACTGAAGAAGGCAACC
Source organism: Anaerovoracaceae bacterium (assembly GCA_045578745.1). Taxonomy (GTDB): domain Bacteria; phylum Bacillota; class Clostridia; order Peptostreptococcales; family Anaerovoracaceae; genus RGIG7179. The sequence goes on along the minus strand of JAZNKW010000091.1, from coordinate 74,861 downwards.
TGATTCTGACAACAGCTGTGGGCAATACACCTACCTTTGTAAAGAATGCGGATACCGTTATCGTGGAACTGGCTATGAAGAAGCCGCTGGCTCTGGAAGGCATGCACGATATTTATATCACAGAAAATCCGCCGCACAGAAAGCCGATTAATATCTGCCATCCGGCAGACCGCATCGGTACCACCTATGTGGAATGCGGCTGGGATAAGATCAAGGCCATCGTAATTTCCGACTTTATCGATAAGACCAGACCTCTGGCAGATATCAAGGAAGACGAACGCAGAATCGGTGAAAACATTATCGCTTTCTTCAAGGAAGAAGTGAAGGCAGGCCGTCTGACCAATGAACTTCTGCCGCTGCAGTCCGGTGTAGGTTCTGTAGCCAATGCAGTGCTCTATGGTCTGATTGATTCTGAATTTGAAAATCTGACCTGCTATACAGAAGTAGTACAGGATTCCATGCTGGATCTGCTCCGTTCCGGAAAGGCAACCATGGCATCCACCACTTCCATCTCCCCATCTCCTGCGGGACAGGAAAAGTTCTTCGAAGAAGTGGAATTCTTTAAAGATAAAATTATCTTCCGTCCGGAAGAAATCAGCAACAACCCTGAAGTTGCCCGCCGTCTGGGCGTTATCGCCATGAATACGGCACTGGAAGTGGATATTTACGGCAACGTAAACTCCACCCATGTAATGGGTAAGAAGCTGATGAATGGTATCGGCGGTTCCGGAGATTTCTCCAGAAATGCCGGCATCTCCATCTTCACCACATCTTCTGTGGCCAAGGGCGGGGCTATTTCCTCCATCGTTCCGATGGTTTCCCATGTGGACCATACCGAACATGAAGTGATGGTCATCGTAACAGAACAGGGCTACGCAGACCTGAGAGGCCTGAGCCCGAAGGAAAGAGCTGTAAAGATTATTGAAAACTGTGCGCATCCTGACTACCGTGATCAGCTGATGGATTACTTCAATCGTGCATGTGAAGCAGCACCTTGCCAGACACCGCACATTCTGGACGAAGCACTGAGCTGGCATGCGGATTTTGAAAAGAATGGCACAATGAAAAAATAATAAAACAATAAGGAGCAATAGTTATGGAATTTATTAAATTCGACTTCATCGGACTGATGCTGAATCCGTTCATCCTCATGTTCGTAACAGTTGGTCTGGGCCTGCTGTTCGGTAAGGTGCGTTTCGGCAAATTCAGCTTCGGTACATCCGGCGGCCTGTTTGTAGGCCTGCTGATGGGCTGGGCAGTATATGGCTTCGCGCAGAAGATTTATGAAGCAGGCGATTCCACCGCTGCAGGCTTTAAGGCGGCAACCCAGATCATGGTTGGCAACGGCGGTAAGATTATCAATACTTACTTCTTCTCTGCAGCCCTGATTATTTTCGTAGCATGCGTTGGTCTGCTGGCTGCCAAGGACATGGGTATCGTACTGAAGAAGTACGGTGCAAAGTTCGTGGTTCTGGGTCTGCTGATCACTCTGGTGGGTGCGGGTGCGACCTATGCGTGCACTGCATTCGTAAAGGGAACTAACCCATTTGCAGTAACCGGCGTATACACCGGTGCAATGACCAGCTCCCCTGGTCTGGCTTCCGCTCTGGAATCCTCTGAAAGCAGAGCAACGGAAATGGCAGACGATTTCGCGAATCTGACCGACAACGAAAAGCAGATTGTACTGGATGTCCTGCAGCTGGATTCTGCATACAGCGGCATGACTCTGGAAAACACAAGGGAACTGACTGCAGAACAGAAGACAAGCTTCATCAACCAGGCTACCGGCCAGGTAGGTATCGGCTCTGCTGTAGCATATCCATTTGGTGTTATCATCGTAATTCTGGCAGTAAACTTCCTCAATGTTATCTTCAAATTTGACGTAGAGGAAGAAAAGAGACTGTATGCTCTGGAAATGGAAGCGGCGAGAAATGTGAGCGGCGTAAAGCAGGTTCCAACTACTGAATTCTCCCTCATTTCCTTCGCGCTGGTATGTCTCTTCGGTTATCTGATCGGTTCCATTAAGATTTTCATGGGCCCTCTGGGTTATGTAAGCCTGGAATCTACCGGCGGTGTACTGATTGGTTCCCTGCTGCTGGGTTATATCGGCAAAATCGGTCCGATTTCCTTCCGTATGGATCCAAAGGTTCTGGCTATTTTAAGAGAATTTGGTCTGGCGTTCTTCCTGGCAATCGTAGGTCTGAACTATGGTTACGGTGCGATTGACGCGATCATGAGCGCAGGTGCGGTTCTGGCTATCGAATCTCTGTTAGTAGGTGCAATCGCTATTATGGCAGGCTTCCTGGTAGGCAGATATGTATTCAAGCTGAACTGGATCATGCTGTCCGGTGCAATCTGCGGCGGTATGACTTCCACTCCGGGTCTGGGTGCTGCATCTGATGCAGTAGGCAGTGATGACCCTGCTGCAGGCTACGGTGCAACTTATCCGTTTGCACTCTTCGGCATGGTAATGTTCACCATCATCATGCAGAAGCTGCCTCTGCTGTAGGCTTTATGACCCCCGTCTTCGGGGGTTTTTTTTCTGCAACGTAAATTACATAAATTTACTAAAAAGTATAAAAAAGGTTGAAAGCGCACGTTGGATGCTGTACACTGGAAGCAGACAAGTGAATTTGTGCAATTTTTACATGCAGTAACATCTGATTTTTATATTTTTCTAAACTATTCACTCCAATTTTTGCACGAATCTGTTTTGTAGGCAAAGTTGTCCAGCAATTTAAGGTGTTTTTGCTGGACGAAATGTAACAGGCAAACTTACTGTACGAAAAACGCAGAGAAAAGGAGTGAATGCGATGAAAATGATGCAGGAATTGGAGATTTTGCTGGATGAGCAGGAGAAACGGCTGAGAATGTGCGAAGCAGAACTGGCAGCAAGCCCGGAAGGTGAGCTTTACCAGGTTCGCAGAAACGGGAAACTGGAACTATATCATGCCACATGGCCGGAGCCGGGACATCGGGTTCGAAAAACCATTACTCAAAGTCCGGAGATTGCGGCAGTACTTGCGAGGAAAGCCTATCTGCAGGCGGAAATGAAATTGCTTGAAAAGAATATCCCGGAGCTGAGGAAACTGATGCTGAGCACAGTGCAATACGCGACGGTGGCGGCAGAAGATGTTTTGCAGTCAATGCCGGAGAGGTATCGGAAGCTGCCGGAAGACTGGTTTTTCGGGCAGAAGACGGAGAGTATGAGTTCTGCTGATCTGTGGGCGGCAGCACCATATCACCAGTCTGACTACAAGCCGGAGGAAAAAACAAAGATTACGTCCCGCGGGCTTCATGTACGGTCCATGGCTGAGGTGGTCTGCTGCGAGCAGTATTATCACCATGATGTTCCCTTCCGATATGAGGCTGTGCTGGAAATTGGCGGATATTCTTTCGTCCCGGATATTACGTCCATGCGGCGGCGGGACAGCAAAATCTTTTATCACGAGCACTGCGGCTTGCCTCATATTCCGAAGTATTGGGAACGTCATAAATGGAAACTTAGGATGTATGAACAGGCAGGCATCGTACCGTGGGACAACCTGATTGTAACCTATGGAGATCAGTATGGAAATGTAGATGTACGGGAGATTGAAAGTCAAATCGTAAACAGACTGTTATAAAATTGTATTTCTAAGGGCTCACGGAAAGTGAGCCTTTTTTTACAGATAAATATCATACATGTTAGAATTCTGTCTGTATTTGGACGATCTGTCATATTGCCTGAATCTGCCGCATAAAATGATAACAGGAAACAATACAGACAAGTTTTGAAAGGAGTATTGATTATGAAAAAAATAATATCAACTGTAATGGTATGCCTGCTGGTATTTGGTTTTGCGGCATGCGGCGGGGGAGGAACGGAAGACCCTGAAGTGATCAAAGTTGGCTGGATCGGTGCGTTGTCCGGTGACCAGGCCCCATGGGGAACCTGCGAAAGCCAGGCACTGCAGATGTACATCGACGAGCAGAATGCAGCCGGCGGTGTGCTGGGCAAACAGCTGGAGCTGGTTACATACGACACTAAAGGTGATGCCAACGAATCGGTAAATGCGGTGAAGCGTCTCATTGCCAACGACGGTGTATCAGCAATTCTGGGTCCAAATGCTTCTGCATCGGCCATCGCAATCAAAGGGGCCCTCAATGAAGGCAAGGTTCCTGATATTGCCACTGTAGCCACCAATCCGGAAATTACAGTGAATAAGGATGGTACCATCAACCCGTATAACTTTCGTGTATGCTTCACAGACCCTTATCAGGGCGCGGTAGCCGGTGGTTTTGCGGCAGAAGAACTGGGACTGAAGACTGCAGCAGTTCTCTACGATGTAGCAAGCGATTACTCTCAGGGATTTACTGAATTCTTTGTGGAAACCTTTGAAGCCAAAGGCGGCAAAGTAGTTGCCAGTGAAGGTTTCAAGGCCGGTGATGCGGACTTCCGTCCTCAGCTGACAAAGATTAAGGAAACCGATCCGGATGTAATCCTGATGCCTTATTTCTATAAGGAAGTAGCACTGTCTGCAAATCAGGCGAGGGAACTGGGCATCGATGCCATCTTCATGGGCGGTGACGGCTGGCCGTCAGACACACTCTTTGAAATGGCCGGTGATTCTCTGGAAGGCAGCTATGTAGTAAATCACTTCGACTACAATGATCCTGCAGCAGCGGAAATCACTGCAGCATATCAGGAAAAATACGGTGTGGCACCGGAAATCAATGCATATATGGTCCATGATGCCTTTGATCTTCTGATTGCAGCCATTGAAAAGGCGGATAGTGCCGATTCTGAAGCGATTGCAGCCGCTCTGACACAGGTAGAAGTTACCGGTGTGACCGGTACCATCAGACTGGGCGAAGACAGCCATGATCCTGTGGGTAAAGAAGCGTCCATGCAGCAGATTGTGAAAAGTGAAACTGCGAAAGATGGTTTCGAGTACAAATTCATCATGAGATACACTCCGGACAAATAAAAAGTTCTGCAGGGAGGGGCGGCGCCTGCTGCCCCTTTTTCATTCAGTGAAAGGAGGGAATACAATGAGTATTTTCATACAGCAGATTATTAACGGCCTGTCCATCGGCAGCATATACGCACTGATGGCGGTAGGTTATTCCCTGGTTTACAGCATCCTGAACTTCTCTAATTTCGCCCATGGGGGTGTAATTATGCTTGGGGCATATTTTGGACTTTATGCGGTGACTCTAGTGGGAGGCCTGCCGTTTCTGGGAGCACTGGCTGTGGCAGCATTGCTGGCCGGTCTGACAGCAGTGGCTCTGGAAAAAATCGCATACAGACCTCTGCGGAAGAGGAATGCACCGTCCTTATATTTTATTATTTCAGCCATGGGGGCTTCCATCTTCCTGGAGAACCTGGTCATTGTGACCATTGGTCCTACCTTCCGTACATATCCGCAGATGTTTTCCACTGCACCGATAGCCCTTGGAAATGTGACCATCAGCCGCATCGATGTACTCATGTTTGCCATTGCAGCCATCAGCCTGGCTGTTCTGATGTTTATCATCGAAAAAACCAAAGTGGGCCTTGCCATCCGTGCCTGTTCCTTTAATACCAGGGCAAGCAATCTGATGGGAGTAAATGTGAACCGGGTAATTTTCATCATCTTCCTGCTGGGAGGTATGCTGGCTGGTGTGGCCGGTATGCTTTTCGGCATGCGGTATACCGTTTATCCGCAGATCGGGGTTATTACCAATAAATCCTTCATTGCGGCAGTTTTCGGCGGCCTTGGAAGCCTTCCGGGCGCTGTAGTGGGATCTCTGCTTCTGGGAATCATTGAAACCTTCGGAGCAGGTTATATCGCGTCCACATACAGAGATCTGATTGCCTTTTCTCTGCTGATTATTATCCTGGTCATCCGGCCGAGCGGTCTGATGGGCAGGGTGACAGAAGATAAGGCTTAGGGGGTGAAGATATGTTCAACTGGTTTTATATCGAAGGCATCCTGATTCTCGTTGGTGTGAATCTGATGGTAGTTCTGGGACTGTCTCTGCTCACTGGCTTCACCGGACTTTTCTCTTTCGGGCATGCGGGATTTATGGCAATTGGCGCTTACGTTTCCGCAGTCTGTACCCTTTATTATCATTTGCCGTTTATCACGGCCATGGTACTGGGAGCTGCTGCCGCTATGGTGATGGCTTTGATCATAGGGTATTTTACATTGGGACTGAAGGGGGATTATTTCTGTATCGCTACCCTGGGATTCGGAGAGTCGGTTCGGCTCATATTCGATAATCTGGACTTTTTCGGCGGTGCCCGGGGGATTTCTTCCATTCCCATGATTACAACATTTGAACTGACGCTGGTCATCTGTATCCTGGCTGTTTTGGCACTGACACTCCTGATAAATTCCCGTCATGGACGCAATATGATTGCAATCCGTGAAGAGGAACTGGCTTCTCAGGCAATCGGCATTCATGTGTTCCGGTACAAAATGATTTCTTTCGCCGTTTCTGCTGCTTATGCGGCGGTAGGCGGGGCACTCTATGCACATTATCTGGGATACCTGCAGCCACTCATGTTCCAGCTGACAAAATCTACCGAAATGACGATTATGGTAATCTTCGGAGGTCTTGGCAGTATCGGCGGAAGTGTAATCGGAGCAGTGCTTCTGACTTTCCTGCCGGAACTTCTGCGATCTTTCGCCAACTGGCGTCTGGTATTTTACGGTGCAGCAGTGGTTCTGATTATGATCAGCCGGCCGCAGGGACTGATGGGCGGCATGGAACTGACCGATATCTGGCGGAAGATACGGACAGGAAGGCGGAATCACGGGGACACAGATGTTTTGCCGGATGAAAAGAAAGAAGGAGGCGATGCAGCATGAGAGATTTGAGAAAAGTTGTATTACAGCTTGATAATGTTACGAAAAACTTCGGCGGACTGACTGCCGTCAGCCATGTAAGTTTTGAAGTCAAAGAAGGTGAAATCTTCGGAATAATCGGCCCAAACGGAGCCGGTAAAACCACTCTGTTTAATCTGATTACAGCAGTTTATAAACCTACAGAAGGAAAAATCATATTCCTGAGGAAGGTTCTGGCAAGTACAGCCAAACGAGACAATCTGTTTCTGCAGCCCTATCAGGTGGCTCAGGCCGGAGTGGCCAGGACCTTTCAGAACATACGGCTGTTCCGAAAACTGACTGTCTATGACAATGTACTTACAGCATGTCACAGGTTAGCTGATTACGGGCTGGCGGTTTCTTTTCTGCCGCGGTGCATTCCTTTTACCAAAGTGGTTTTGCCATGGGGGAAAAAGCTGGTGAAGCAGGAAATGCGACTTGCGGCAAAGACAGAAGAACTGCTGAAGCTGATGGGCCTCTGGGAATACCGTAACATAACCGCAGCCAATCTGCCTTATGGTCTGCAGCGGAAACTGGAAATTGCCCGTGCGCTGGCACTGAATCCCAAACTTCTGCTGCTGGATGAGCCGGCAGCAGGCATGAACCCGGAAGAAACTCACGCTTTGCTGGGGCTGATCAGGGATATACGGGACCGGTTTCATCTGACTGTGGTGATTATCGAACATCATATGGATCTGATCATGAACCTCTGCGACCGTATCTATGTACTGAATTTCGGTCAGTTTCTGGCAGAAGGCGTTCCTTCAGAAATTCAAAACAATAAAGATGTAGTTGAGGCTTATCTGGGGAAGGAGGATGAGGAAATATGCTGAAAGTAAGAAATCTGAATGTGTATTACGGAGGAATTCATGCCATCCGCGGAATTGATATTGATGTGGAACGTGGAGAAATTGTTACCATTATCGGCAGTAATGGAGCCGGCAAGTCCTCTCTTCTCAACGCGGTCAGCGGCATGGTTCGGTACCAGGGGGACATTGAATATGAAGGGCAGCCGCTGCCGGCACAGGCCCATAATATTGTAAAGTCCGGAATCTGCCAGGTGCCGGAGGGCCGTCTGATTTTCGCCAATCTGACGGTGCTGGAAAATTTGAAGATGGGAGCATATCTGCGGACTGATGCCAAAGGCATTCTGGCGGATTTGGAGCGTGTGTACAGTCTGTTTCCGAGGCTGGCTGAGCGGGAAAAGCAGATTGCCGGTACATTATCAGGGGGAGAACAGCAGATGCTGGCCATGGGGAGGGGGCTGATGTCCTCTCCGGAACTGATTCTGCTGGATGAACCTTCCCTGGGTCTGGCACCCATGCTGATCAGTACAATTTTTGAAATCATCGGTGAAATCAAGGCCATGGGAAAAACCATCCTTCTGGTGGAGCAGAATGCGTTCAAGGCTCTGGCTGCAGCAGACCGTGCCTATGTTCTGGAACAGGGGATTATTACTGCTTCGGGACCGGCTTCTGAACTGCTCCGGGACCCTCGCATACGGGAAGCCTATCTGGGGAGAAAATAGGCATGTTCCAGAGTCCTCCAGCGTTATCATTCCAATAAAACCTTGCACAGGTTCAGTATTACATGGTATAATATTAGCGCTAAATTTTTTTGAAAAGATAACGGAGGAAATTATGAAGAAAAGTATCTCTCTTCTTCTCGTTCTGACTGTAATTTTAGGAATATTTTTCTATTTTGGTTCAGGCAGCGGTGAAGAAACAGCGGAGGAAGAAAACCTGGCCGTTACCCTTGTAGTGTCTTCTGCATTTGGGGACAAGTCTTTGAATGATTCTGCCAAAGAAGGCGGAGAACTTCTGAAGACCAATCCCGGAATCAGTGTGAATTATATAGAGTGTCACCGTGACGGTATCAAGCAGAAGCTGATGGATGCAGCTGAAGATTCGGATATGGTCATTGCTGTGGGTTGGGAATGTTATGAAATCTCAGAAGTGGCAGTGGAATATCCTGATGTGAAATTCATCATGGTGGATGATCCTGCAGAAGGAATCGAATCCCTTCCGAACATGATGAGTATTACCTATGCTCAGAATGAGGGTGCATATCTGGCTGGCTTTATCGCTGCTCAGATGTCAGAAAGCGGAATCCTGGGAACTCTCGCAGAAGAAGACTCTGAGAATGCAAAGGACTATATTACCGGTTTTTCTCAGGGTGCAAAGCGTGCCAACCCGGACATTGTAATCAGAAGTCTGATTGCTGTTGATCCTGCTAATCCGAGTGCCGCCAGAGAAGATGGACTGAAGCTCGCAGACCAGGGTGCTGATGTGATTTTAAATCTGGTTACAGGTGCGCCAAGCGGTGTATTCCAGGCTGCCCGTGAAAGGGAAATGTATGTAGTTGGTATCGATACTGACCAGAAAATTAATAACCCGGACTACGATAATGTAATCCTGTGTTCTGTAAAGAAAGACCTTGGTATGTCCATTTATGATGCAGTAATGGAATATGCGGATGAGGAAATCTGGAGAGAAAGTGAAATCACAGTTTCTGATCTTAAATTCGGTCATGTGTCTCTCGTGTACGGAAGTGATACAGCGATTCAGCTTGTAAGTGATGAACTGAAAGCAGCTGCAGATGAAATTTCTCAGCTCATTGAAGCAGGTGAAATCAAGGTGAAAACTGCCAGATAACTGACAGAATCTACACGAAAAAAACATGGAATTATACGTAATACTATGTTAGAATGATAAAAGTTTAAAAGCTTTATTAAAGAGGGGAATTAGTACATGAAGAAAATTGTATCTGTTTTTTTAATCTGCGTTCTCTGCATGGGACTGACTGTAATGACAGGCTGCAGCAAGGATGAACCGCTGGCCAATGAATATGAAGGCATTGATTTTGCGTCTTACATTACTCTGCCGGATTATAATTCTTATACCCTGGAAGCTCCTGTTCCGGAGGAAGTTGCTGATGGTGATGTGGAAGCTGCGATTGAAAAGTTCCTGACTGAGTTTGCTCAGTCTGAAAATGTAACAGAAGGTACTGTTGAAAAGGGAGACAATCTGGTTGTTTCCTATAAGGGTACTCTGGCTGACGGAACGACTCAGGATGGTATGAACACAGATGAGACGTCTCTGGGGCCGGTAGGAAGTGCCGGTTATATTGATGGTTTTGAGGAAGGCCTGATTGGTGCTGCAGTTGGCGAAACTGTAACACTGGATCTGCAGTTCCCGGATCCATATCAGAATAATCCGGATCTGGCTGGCAAGGATGTTACATTCGAAGTAACCATCAAGAGCAAGGTTATGAAGGTTATGCCGGAACTGACCGATGAATTTGTAAAGGATAATACAGATTATAAGACTGCAGACGAATACCGTGCTTCCGTTAGAGAACAGCTGGAAGCAGAAGCGGAAGAAAATGCACTGTACAATCTGAAAAATGAGCTGTATGCCATGATTTATGATGAAACAGAAGTAATCTCCTATCCGGAAGGCAAGGTAGAAGCAGCGGTAGAAGCATACCAGGCTGACTATCAGGAAATCGCAGATACCTATGGATATACCAGCTGGGATGAGTTCCGTGATGACTACTTCCGCATGGACCAGGCAGAATACGAAGAAAATCTGAAGCTGTATGCAGAATCCACTGTGAAGAGTGAACTGATGATTTATGCTATGGCAGAAAAAGAAGGCGTTGTTCTCACAGAGAAGGAATACGAAGCTGAACTGCAGAACATGCTGGCAGAGGCAGGCTTTGCTGATGATACTGCATTTAAGGAGTATTCCGGCATGAGCATCAGAGAATATGCTGATGAATACAGAATGGACAGAGACTTTATTCTGACAGAGTGTCTGGATATTGTATATGACCGTCTGACCAAATAGTAAAAAAATACGCTTGTTTTTAAGAACCGGAATCTTCCGGTTCTTTTTTTTACTCCTGGGAATATACTCTGTAGCAGGGACAGGGAGGGATAAGTTATGATAAGTACGGACAAACTGAAGAACAAAGAAGTAATCAATATCTTTGACGGACGCAGTCTCGGGTTCGTGAGCGATATCGAGGTGGACCTGGAAAAGGGTATGATTGACGGTATCGTCATTCCCGGTGCACGGGGATTTATGGGGTTTTTCAGCCGGGGCGAAACAGACACTGTTATCCGGTGGGAAAATGTGAGAAGGGTTGGCGATGATGTAATTCTCGTGGAAGTGGAGGGCATGTAGAAACTATTGAACTGAGACACAAGATGTAGTATAATATATGAGTAAACTGAAACAGTAGTGCTGGTAATTAGGAGGTAGCGTTATGAAGTGCCCGTTTTGTGATAATCCTGATACGAAAGTAATTGATTCAAGACCAACAGAGGAGGGACATGCTATCCGCCGGCGCCGTGGCTGTGACCGATGCAGCAAGCGTTTCACCACTTATGAAAAGGTGGAAGAAACCATTCTGATGGTAGTTAAGAAAGATGGAAAGCGGGAGGCCTTTGACCGTAACAAGCTGCTGAGAGGGATTACCCGTGCCTGCGAAAAGCGTCCTGTTTCTTTAGCCATTATGGAAGGCATGGTCGATGAAATAGAGCGCAAGCTTAATAACATGATGGAAAAGGAAGTGGCCAGTGACTATATTGGGGAACTGGTGATGGACGAACTGAAAAAAGTAGATGAGGTTTCTTATGTCCGTTTTGCTTCTGTATACCGGCAGTTTACCGATGTAAATACCTTCATGAAGGAAATTGAGAAACTGATAGGAACACATAAAGATAAATAAGGAGTAGACGATGAGAGATATTTTTAAGATTGCAATTGACGGTCCAAGCGGCGCCGGTAAATCTACGATTGCCAAGGCTGTCGCTAAGCGCCTGAATATTGATTATATTGACACCGGTGCCATGTACCGTGCCATTGGTCTGAAGATGACACGGAATGGACTGCCGATGGAAGAAAACGATGAACTGCAGAGAATGCTGGATTCTACCGATATCGACTTCTCCAGCGGAGATGTCATTCTGGACGGTGAAGTGGTAAATGATCAGATCCGCACCCCGGAAATGTCCATGGCAGCTTCTGCATGTTCTGCTCTGGGAGCAGTACGTGCCAAGCTTGTTCAGCTACAGCGCGGAATGGGCCAGAAAAAATCCGTGATTATGGATGGCCGCGACATCTGTGAAGTTGTTCTTCCGGATGCGGAATACAAGTATTATCTCACTGCAACTGCAGAAGAACGTGCCCGCAGAAGAACCCTGGAACTGCAGGAAAAAGGCCAGGACGTTACCTTTGAACAGGTACTGGCAGATATTCAGCAGCGTGACTATAACGATATGAACCGCGCCATTACTCCTCTCCGCAAAGCAGAGGATGCGGTGGAAATCGACAGCACAACCATGAGTATCGAAGAAGTGGTGGAATTCATCTGCCGTCCAATCGAACAGTAAAAAAAGCATAAACAGACCCTCCGGAGGAAATAATAACTTCGGAGGGTTTTTATTATGGAATGGGACAATTCAGTCAGCAGGCAGAGAATCCGTCTGCTTTTGATTACGGCAGCTGTGCTGTGGATGTTCTTCCTGGGGAGGTTCTTCTATCTGCAGATTTTAAGCCACGAGGAACTGTCTGAAGCAGCGGCGGCGCAGCATCTGGTACGCGTGGAAGGCTTGGACAGCCGGGGGATGATACTGGACCGGAACCTGCAGCCTTTGACAGGCAGCACAAAGAAATACTGGTATTTCCTGCCGAAGGACAGACTGGATTATACAGCAGTTTCACTTCTGGAAGCAGCTGCCGCATCCGAGATTTCGGCAGGAGACAGAAACCGAAGCCAGTATACTGTGTGGCAGACAGAACTGTATGATGAAACTGTCAGCCGGAAACTGAAGGAGATGTACAATGCCTATATTTTGTGTCTGCCTTCCCGGTACAGCAGTCAGCAGCCGGCATGTCATCTGATTGGCTATCTTCATGAGGCGGACCAGACCGGAGCAGCAGGACTGGAAAAAGCCTTCGAGGAAAGGCTGAAGAGTACGGAAAAAAGACTGTCGCTGAGGGCAGACGGCAGCGGACACCTTCTGTCTTTTTCAGCTCCTGTTCTGCTGAAAGAAAACCCGCTTCGTCCTTCCGGTCTGGTAACCACTCTGGATCTGAACCTTCAGAAACTTTGTGATAAGGCGATGTATGAGCGGGACCTGACGGGTGCAGCCCTGGTTTCCGATGCGGGAACCGGAGAAATTCTTGCCTGGGTATCTTCACCGTATTTTAATCCCGACCAGGTGGACCAGTATCTGGACAAAGATGGCGGTGAGCTGGTGAACAAATGCATTCAGGGAGAGTATCCTCCCGGGTCCGTATTCAAAGTAGTCATCGCTGCAGCTGCACTGGAAAGCGGAGATGCAGATCTGGAACGGGAGTATCTGTGCACAGGTGAAACTGAAGTCGAGGGTGTAACTCTGGGATGCAGGGCGGGACCTGAGGGCGGTCATGGAAGCGTGAATCTCAGACAGGCGATGGCAGTTTCCTGCAACTGCTATTTTGCCCATCTGGGCAAAACTCTGGGGCGTGAAAAGATTCTGGATATGGCAGAACGGCTGGGGCTGGGGGAAACTGTAATGGGGACTTTTGCAGAGGCGGCGGATGGAAATCTGCCTGCTGCGGAAGGAATATCTCCAGCGGATATTTCCCACCTTTCCATCGGTCAGGGGGCGCTGCTGACCACTCCCCTTCAGGTGCATCAAATGATGTCAGCTGTAGCTGCCGACGGGATGATGGTGCCCCTTTCGGTGGTTCATACCGGCGGAAATCAGCCGGCAGAACGTGTACTTTCGGAGGTTTCTGCCGCACAGCTGGGTGACCTGCTGAGGCAGGTCATGGTGTCCGGAACCGGGGCATATGAAGATTGGCCCTGTCCGGTTTATGGCAAAACAGGTACAGCCGAGGCTGCTCTGGACGGCAGAATGGTGAAGCAGTGCTGGTTCAGCGGATTTTGTGAAGCCGGAGAGAAAGGGTTTGTGATTACAGTGCTGGCTGAGGACGGAGAATCAGGAACTGCAACCTGCCTTCCAGTTTTCCGGGACATCACAGAGTATCTGAACACAGCAGCTGGAACACTGCCGTAAAAGAAAAAAGGACAGCATTCAGCTGTCCTTAAGAGAAAGTTTCAGTTTTTCCAGAGCCTTTTTTTCGATACGGGACACGTAGGAGCGGCTGATTCCAAGCACTTCGGCAATTTCACGCTGAGGGAGAGGTTCTTCTCCGCCCAGCCCGTACCGTTTGAACAGTACCTGGCGCTCTCGAGGGGTCAGGCTCTCCCCCAAAGCGTGGTATAGCCTGCTGACCTGAATTTTTAGACTGACTGCATCCAGTATTTCATCGTCGTCGGTCCCCAGAATATCGTTGAAACTGATTTCGTTTCCGTCCTGATCTGTACCAATGGGAAGGTTGAGAGAAACCTCCATCCTGTTTTTCCTCGAGGCGCGGATACTCATGAGGATTTCATTTTCGATGCAGCGCGCGGCATAGGTGGCAAGCCGGGTGCTTTTTTTGCTGGTATAGGTGTTCACTGCCTTGATCAGCCCGATTGTGCCAATGGAAATCAGATCGTCCTGGGTCCATGCGGAGCCTGTATATTTTTTTGCGATATGAGCGACCAGACGAAGATTTCGTTCAATCAAAATGTTTTTTGCTTCCGGATCCTCTTTTTCCATCTGCTGTACATAGTATTGTTCTTCCTTTTCTGTCAATGGTTTGGGAAAACTGCTGCCCATATATGTACCCTCCTCTGTCTGCATACTCACTATATGCGGGCAGGAAGAGGGTAGTGCCTGGCAGACTGAAAGACGGCCAGGCCGGCCCGTACCTATTCTCCGGGCACAGACGCAGTTTTAGAAGGTCCGTTCAAAGGACAAGCAGTCGGTGCACTGTTCTTCTTTCGGATTTGCTTCGTGGGTCCCTACGGTAATGGACTCCAGGGAGCAGAGGTTCTGTGTCTTTTCGTGATATCTGCACTGGTCTACAGTGCAGCGGATTGTCTGATTGCTGGAATGCATATGAGTTCCTCCTTTTTCTTTTGACTTTCAGTAGTATTATGGCTCAATCTTCATAAATTATTACCGCAACTTCACTTGTGCAATGCTGCAGAAAATGGTATAATTTTAAAGAGTATGTGCATTTTTGACACGAAAGTTGATTGCTGCAGTGCCGGATATGGTTTTTTCTGAGAAGAAAGGAAAACTATGAAAATTAAAGCATTGCCGGCAGAAGAACGGCCCATGGAAAAAGGGCTGTTTCAGGGTATGGAGACTTTGTCCAATACGGAGCTTCTGGCCCTGATTATCAACAGCGGGACGAAAGAGAAATCAGCCATCGCCCTGGCAGAAGATGTAATCGGAAAGGGAGAAGGCATTTTTCGTCTGCGTGAAATGTCACCGCAGGAACTGATGGGAATTCACGGAATCGGTCAGGGAAAAGCTGCGAGAATCCTTGCAGCCCTTGAGCTTGGGAAGCGGATGGCGGCCAGACCGTCAGCCAGTCCGGTAAATGTGGAATCTTCCGAAGATATCGCATCCCTTTTTATGGAACAGATGCGTGACCTGAAGCAGGAAACCTTCCGGATTCTTCTTCTGAACGCAAAGGGTGATATCATTTCTTCCGAGAGTATCTCTGTGGGAGAGCTGACCAGTACGCTGGTACACCCGAGAGAAGTATTCCGGCCTGCAGTGAAAAAAAGTGCAGCAGCCATGGTTTTGATACATAATCACCCCAGCGGAGATCCGACACCCAGTATGCAGGATATCGACATGACACTGCGTCTGATGGAGTGCGGCCGTCTGATGGGCATCCGGATTCTGGACCATCTGGTCATGGGAGACGGAACTTATGTCAGTATGAGGGGGATGGGAATCATGGACAGCATAAATGAGAATGAAAAGTAACTGATCTTGTTGGAGGTAAAATATGTTTAGTTTATTCAGAGCAAAGGATATGGGAATTGACCTGGGAACAGCCAATACACTGATTTATGTAAAAGGCAGCGGAATCATTGTAAATGAACCATCTGTTATCGCAACTGACGAACGCCGTCACGTAGTACTTGCAGTAGGTAATGATGCCAAGAACATGCTGGGCAAGGCACCTAAAAATATTTCAGTTGTCCGCCCGCTGCAGGATGGTGTTATTTCTGATTTTGACAAGACAGCAGATATGCTGAAGGAATTTATCAGAAAGGCTCTGTCTGCCAAGAAAATCCGCAACTTCCGTGTGGTAGTAGGTGTACCGAGCGGTGTAACTGAAGTGGAAAAGAGAGCAGTGGAACAGGTTGTAAGAAGCATGGGTGCTACAGAAGTATTCATTCTGGAAGAACCGATGGCAGCTGCAATCGGTGCAGGCCTTCCGGTTGACGGTACTACCGGCTGCATGATCGCAGATATCGGCGGCGGTACTTCTGATATCGCAATTATCGCTCTGGGCGGTATTGTAGCCAGCACTTCCATCCGTCATGCAGGGGATAAGCTGAACGAAGCCATCATTCTGTACATGAAGAAGCGCCATGCACTGCTGATTGGTGAAAAGACAGCAGAAGATCTGAAGATTAATATCGGATGTGCATGTATGGATACCGATGAAAATGGAAATGAAATTATTGAAACCATGAATGCAAGAGGACGTGACATTATCTCCGGTCTGCCTAAGACTCTGGAAGTAACCAATAAGGACATGATGATTGCGCTGCAGGAATCCATGGATATTATCGTAGACGGCGTAAAAGCGACCATCGAAAAGGCACCGCCTGAAATCGCTGCAGATATTGCAGAACACGGCATGATGCTGTCCGGCGGCGGCGGCAGAATCAAGAATCTGGATAAGCTGATTACCAAGAGAACCGGCATGAGTGTAACCATTGCTGAAAATGCTTTCGAAGCAGTTGCAGTGGGTACCGGTCAGAGTCTGGAAGATATCGAAAAGCTTAAGGTATACGCACAGTCCGGAAAGAGAAGATAGTTAAAAAAGAAGTAACAGAGGGTTTTCATGAGATGGATTAGAGAGCACAAATTAATAGCAGGACTCCTGGCTATTCTGCTGGCACTGGTGCTGATTTTCCTGCTGACCGCAGGCGGTACATCAAAAGACGGTGTTACCGGAACGGTAAACAAGGGGATGTCCCTGGTGTCCAATCCGCTGACAGCGGTTACCAGAACCGTCAGAAATACGGTATCCGGACTGTTTTCATACCGCCAGCTGCAGGAAGATGTGGAAACACTTGAGGCAGAAAAGGCGGCACTGGAGCTGGAACTGGCACAGGCAGCACTGAAAAAGAGTGAGCTGGAAGAACTGCGGGAACTGTCAGGTCTGCTGAACTATGACTATACTAACGAGAAGTTTGATGTGGTGACAGTCGATATCACATCTTTTGACGGATCCAACTGGACCAATATTTTCACCATCGACCGCGGTACGGAAGCGGGGATTAAGGAAGGCTGTGTGGTAATCAGCGGAGACGGACTGGTGGGCAAAATCTCCAGAGCCGGCGAGGGCTGGGCACAGGTGGTTTCCATCATCGATGACGGTACCAAGGTCAGCTTTAAGGTTGCGAGAAACAGAAAGCTTCTGGGCATAGTGGAAGGAAACCAGCAGGGACAGATTAACGGCTATATGCTGAAGGGCGATGCTGCTGTAGCGGAAGGTGACATCATTATCACTTCCGGTATGGGAACTTATCCGGCAGGTCTGGAAATCGGTACCATTCAGTCCATTACCTATAACAGCGATACCCTGCTGAAGGAAATTACCGTGGAATCCGCTGTGGATTTCAGAAGTCTGACAAAGGTAGCGGTGATTTTATGAGATATTTGAGAATCGGGGCAGTTTTTCTGGCTGCCTTTCTGATTCAGCCATCATTGCTGAATATAATCAATATTCATGGATATACTCCTAATCTGATTCTCTGCATGACCATCCTTTATACATTTCTGTATGAAGAGGATATTTACGGTGTCATTTTCGGGGCTCTTTTCGGTGTTCTGTATGACATGATGTACAGCAATGTAATCGGACCGATGCCTATCAGCCTGGTTCTGGTAGCCATTGGAATTGTGGTAATCCGTGAACTTACCAACATTGAAAACATTATCAATATGTGGGCAGTTTCAGTTGTATCTGTAATTGCCTACTATTTCATAAACTGGGGGCTGCACCATCTGGCAGGGAATCCGGTTGGTTTCGCTGTGGTATTCCAGCAGGTGCCGTATATTGTACTTTATTCCCTGGTGATTATTACCGTGATGTATAAGATTTTGATTAAACGTGTAATCCGCCATCACAGAGACAGGTATGTAAGATGAACAAACGCTTTTTAAATTCCAGGTACACACAAATTGTCATACTGACTATTGTCCTTATGCTGATTCTCTGCATAAGGCTTTTTGTGCTGACCGTTATCCAGCAGGATGAGTGGAAGGCTGCAGCAGAGACACAGAGTACCAAGGAAATTACCACATCGGCTCCGAGAGGGAAGATTCTGGACCGGTATGGGAGAGTGCTTGCAGATAATAAACAGATTTTTACGGTCACCTTTAATGCCAGCGGACTTAAGACAGAAGAAATCAATGATTCTGCCTATTCACTGGTGAAACTTCTGGAGAAGAACGGTGACGATGAGAATATGGTGGATAATTTCCCAATTAAAATTACGAAAAAGGGAAATTTCAAGTACACTTTCGATGATGAAAAGAAAGACTGGCTGAAAGATCAGGGCTTTGCTGCTGATTTGACAGCAGAGGAAGCTTATGAAAAGCTCCGCCTGAAGTACGAAATCGACCCGGCACTGAGCCGTTTTGAAGCGCTGGAAGTTCTGCAGGAAACCTACAGCGTGTATCCTCCGATTGTAGTCCGCAGCATGACTTGGGTCTACGACAATCAGAAGACAAACTTCCTGAACAAATACGGCCTGAAAGATGTGGAAATCACAGACGGAGAAGGCAATCCTGTACTGAATGGGGACGGAACGCCGGCAACACGCCAGATGACTGCGAAAGAAGCATTTCAGGCACTTCGTAAGATGTATAAGCTGACCCCGGAAACGGTAGGTGAGAATGCGGGAGCAAGGGCACGCGAACTGGCTGAGCTGTCTGATAAGCAGATTCGCAAGCTGTTCATTGTCCGTGAGGAAATCAAGAGTCTGGGCTTTAACAAGTACCAGTCCAGTACCATCGCATCAGAAGTCAGCGAAGAAACCATCGCTTACGTGGAAGAAATGGGTTCCGTGCTTAAGGGCGTGGAAATTTCTTCTGAGACCGTGCGAATCTATCCGAACGGAAGACTGGCATCCCACATTCTGGGTTACATGGGCAGTATTTCCGACAGTGAATATGAGTATTACGTAGAAGAAAACGGATATGATGCTGACGACCTGATCGGCAAAGATGGTATTGAAGCCAGCATGGAAAGCAAACTGCATGGCGTGGACGGCGTAAAAACCATCCAGATCAACAGCAGCGGTGACTATATCGATACCATCAGCGAAACTGCACCGGTTTCCGGTAAGAGTGTATATCTGACCATCGATATTGATTTGCAGAAAACTGCAGAAGAAACTCTGGAAAACATGATTCAGTGTGTCCAGAGCGGTACCGTATTCAAGAGTGAATACGGCAATCTGGGAACCGTGAAGGCACCGAACTGCGGTTCCGGGGCTCTGGTTGCCATCGATGTAGATACCGGTGATGTACTGGCTATGGCCAGCTATCCGGACTATAATCCAAACATTTTTGCAGAAGGGATTTCTTATAAGGACTGGGCTTCTGTACAGAGTACCAATCCGCGTGATTCCCTGGCACCGACGCCGCTCTATAATATTGCGACTCGTTCCGCGGTACAGCCGGGTTCCACATTTAAGCCGGTAACCTCTGTTGCGGCACTGCAGGCAGGTCTTAATCCGAAGGAGACGATTTATGACGCCCTGTATATTGACATCGGTGACCGTCGGTTCGGCTGCGACAACTACAACAGGGGAGGCGGAAGCCATGGCCATGAAACACTGGTAGAAGGTATTCAGAACTCCTGTAACTATTATTTCTACTGTATTGCTACGGGTAAAAACTGGAAAACCGGTAAGTCTCTGGGATACGAAGATAATATCTCCATCGAAAAAATCATGGGAGTAGCGGAAGAGTTTGGTCTGGGAAGTGAAACCGGTATTGAACTGGTGGAAACCACCACTCCTCTGGCATCTGCAGAACGAAAGATGGCGGCAACACGTGCATCCTTGTGGTATACTCTGCAGGCATATGCCGTGGAGTATTTCCCGTCAGCTGTTTATAACGATGAAGACAGACTGAAAGAAAATCTGGACATCATCTGCAGCTGGATTGAAGAAAACCCGGACCGAGGTACTTTGATCAGCAGAATTGCAGAGCAGACAGAAGTACGCAAGTCCAAGGTGGAAGCTGTGGCCGACCTGTGTAAGTATTCCTTCTTCAATCAGGCGCAGTGGACCGTCGGGGATGAATTCAATATTGCGATCGGTCAGGGGGATAATGCATATACTCCTCTGCAGATGGCAAATTATGTGGCAACACTGGGCAATGACGGCAAACGAAATCAGGTGAACATCGTCAAGGGTATCGAAGACGAGGGCGAAACTGTAAAGCCGGAACCATACCAGATTGATGTTACAGAAGAAGAAATGGCAACCGTTCTGGAAGGTATGCGCCGTGTAACCACCAACGGTACACTGGCAGGAATCTACGGATCCAGATTCCCGATTTCCGTAGCCGGTAAGACCGGTACGGCGGAAAAAGACGGTTATATCAATCCGAAGGATGAAGTTGCCTATGTAAAGAAGCATCTGTCTCAGCTTGCACCTTCTCTCACATGGGAAGATGTAGAGAAAGAGATGGAAAAGCTGATGAAAGCGGATCCGAAAAAATATGCAACAGAAAATAATACGGTAGATACTGCTCTGATAAAGGCCAGCGGCAACAAACTGACACAGAGCCAGATCAACCGGTTTAAGGATACCTACGATGATTTTGCATGGACCATTGCCATGGCTCCTGCAGACAACCCGAAGATTGCGGTGGTAGCACTGCTGATTCAGGGTAAAACTTCCTACAATGCAGGTATTATGACCAGGGAAGTCATCGGAGATTATCTGAAAGTCAGCGAGGATTATGCAGAAGTTGACTTTTCGACGAAAATGCAGTAAGACTCTGGAGGAAAAGAAATGGGAAAAGTAATCGCAGTTGCATCCGGAAAAGGGGGTACCGGAAAAACCATGTTTGTGGCCAATCTGGGCGCCACACTGGCTACAGCGGGGTATAAGGTTGCTGTAATTGATATGGATACCGGACTTCGCAATCTGGACCTGTACCTTGGTCTGGAAAACAATGTGGTATACGATGTAAATGATGTCATGCAGGGGGTCTGCCGCATTAAGCAGGCACTGATTAAGGATAAGAGTTTTCCGGGACTGTACCTGATGGCCGGCGCACCGAAGCGTCCTGACGGTGAAATCACTCCGCTTCATATGAAGGTTCTCTGCAAAAAACTGGCGGAACGTTTCGACTACGTTATTGTGGACGGACCGGCAGGAATTGATGACGGACTGGCGGTGGCATCTGCAGGTGCAGATCTGGCGGTTGTCGTGGTATCTCCGGACTATGCATCTGCACGTGACGGAGAAATGGTCCGCATGGTGCTGAAGGAGATGGGGGTTCCGAAGATCGGATTCCTTATCAATAAGCTGAATATGGACATGATCCGCAAAGGTTTTGCTCCGGAGGTTTCTGATCTGACAAGAGGCTTCCACAGAGATCTGCTTGGCGTGGTTCAGATGGACGAAAATATTCAGGTATCCACTAATCTGGGTGTTCCGATTGTATTTATGCAGGACACCTACATAGCGGACAATTTCCGCAACATCAGCAGCCGAATACGAGAAGCGGTGGATGGAGAATAAGTTAAGAAAATAAAAAAGGGATATGCTTCGTGCATATCCCTTTTGTTATTTCATGTACAGTTTAGAACTTCATTGCCTTGCTGTTTACACCTACATTGAGGATCAGGCCGATGGAAATCAGTGTAGCGATCACGGATGTGCCGCCGCCGGAAAGGAGCGGCAGGGTAATACCGGTTACAGGCATCAGGCCCATGGTCATGGCAACGTTTTCGAAAATCTGGAACAGGAACATTCCGATGAAGCCGACAACAATAAGCGCACCGTACAGGTCTTCGGAATCACGGATGATACGGGTAAAGCGCCAGTTCAGCAGGCCATAGAGAAGGATTACACCGAATCCACCGATAAAACCGAGCTCTTCACCGATTACGGAGAAGATAAAGTCTGACTGCTGAACCGGTATGAAGTCCAGTTCCTTCTGAGATCCTTTGAAGAGTCCGGTCCCGAAGAAACCGCCGGAACCGATAGCAATCTTGGACTGCCAAACCTGATAGTTGCCCGGAAGGCTCAGGTTATCCGGATGGAGGAAGGCTTCAATACGATCCTTCTGATAATCCCCGAGGAAACGGTAGGCAATCGGTATTGCAGCTACAGTCAGACCGGCACACTGGAAGAATACCTTGTAGTCGATGCCTGCGAAGAATACCATGAAAATCCACATGGATGCAAATACCAGTGCACTTCCCAAGTCTTCTTTTAAGACAATACCGATAATCGGTGCAGCATAGATGACTGCTTTTACAACACCTTTGAATTCCTTCAGTTCATCCTTATGTTCCGACAGATAGCCGGCCATAATCAGGACGAAGGAGATTTTGACGAATTCAGAAGGCTGCAGGGTTGTCACGCCCAGATTAATCCAGGAACGCGCGCCGTAGGCGGAAATACCCAGCCCCGGAATATATACTGTCAGCAGGAACAGGATAGAGAGCACATAAAGCAGTTTTTCCAGGCCGTAGAAGAAATTATAGTCTACTGCAAATACTGCCAGAATGCATATGGCACCCAGAAAATAGGAAACTGCCTGTACGATAACCGCTCGTCCCTCACTGAAGTTGAGTACCAGCCCTTCGTCGTAGATTGTGCTTTCCAGCATGAGCAAACTGATAAATCCGAATATAAAAACAAGGAGCAATATGATTTTGTCACAGCTCTTTAGTGTATTAAAAATTTTATTCATTTCTTGTCCTTCTTCAACTTGACATTTAGTTTACTAAAACATTATAATATATATTGTATGAATATATCAAGATTTAATTATGTAATGCAAATTATAATCAGATAAAAAAATTTTGACAGAAAAAACAGACTAGAAAGAAGGAGGTGTTGCAATGCTGACAAAAATCATTATTGCAGTTGTCGCACTGGCAATCGGTGCGTTAATCGGATATATCTATCGTAAAAACGTTGGCGAAAAGGCAATCGGAAGTGCTGAGCAGAAGGCGAAGAATCTGATCCTGGACGCAGAAAATAAATCCGAAACCATGAAGAAAGAGGCTATTCTGGAAGCCAAGGAGGAGGCTCACCGTCTGAGAACCGACGCGGAAAGAGATGCCAAGGAAAGAAGAGCGGAGGTGCAGCGTTCCGAAAGAAGACTGATTCAGAAGGAAGAAGCTCTGGACCGTAAGATTGCAAACATCGAAAAGAAAGAAGAAAGCATTACACAGAAAGAACAGAACCTGGTAAATAAACAGAAAGAACTTGATGGATTCATTAATAAGCAGATGGAAGAACTGGAAAGAATCTCCGGTTACACCGCAGAAGAAGCCAAGGCCATTCTGCTGTCCAACATGGAAAAGGAAATCCGCCATGATGCTTCCATCATGATCAAGGAAATCGAAAGCAAGGCAAAGGAAGAAGCTGACAAGAAGGCGAAGTACATCATCACCGGAGCAATCCAGAGATGTGCAGCTGACCATGTGGCTGAATCCACTGTGTCTGTAGTTAACCTGCCTAACGACGAAATGAAGGGCAGAATCATCGGCCGTGAAGGCAGAAACATCAGAACCATCGAAACTCTGACCGGTGTAGATCTGATTATCGATGATACTCCTGAAGCTGTTATTCTGTCCGGCTTCGACCCTGTAAGAAGAGAAATTGCGAGAATCGCACTGGAAAAGCTGATTGTAGACGGCCGTATCCATCCTGCCAGAATCGAAGAAATGGTTGAAAAGGCAGAAAAGGAAGTTAACGCAATCATCAAGGAAGAAGGGGAACAGGCTACTTTCGAAGTTGGTATCCACAACCTGCATCCTGAACTGGTGAAGCTGCTGGGCAGACTGCGTTTCAGAACTTCCTACGGTCAGAACGTACTGAAGCACTCCGTAGAAGTAGCTCACCTGGCTGGTCTGATGGCCGGAGAACTGGGTCTGGACGTAAAGCTGGCTAAGAGAGCCGGTCTGCTCCACGACATCGGTAAGGCTCTGGACCACGAAGTGGAAGGTACTCACGTAGATATCGGTATCGATGTACTGAGAAAGTATAAGGAATCCGAAGCGGTTATCAACGGCATGGCTGCTCACCACGGTGACTACGAAGCAAAGAGCATGGAAGCAGTTCTGATTGCTGCTGCCGATGCACTGAGCGCTGCAAGACCTGGTGCAAGAAGAGAAACTCTGGATGCTTACATCAAGAGACTGGAAAAGCTGGAAGAAATCGCAAACACTACTAACGGTGTAGAAAAGTCCTTCGCAATTCAGGCTGGCCGTGAAATCAGAATCATCGCTAAGCCGGAAGATGTAAACGATGATGGTATTGTATTCCTGGCACGTGAAATCTCCAAGAAGATTGAAGCGGAACTGGATTACCCTGGCCAGATTAAGGTTAATGTGGTTAGAGAAACCAGAGCTATCGATTACGCAAAATAAAATCTGAGCATAATTAAATCGATTATCATAAAAGGTCCCGTACAGGCAAGTTCCCTGGACGGGACTCTTTTTATTTGACGAAAGAGGTGAACCTGTGATATCTTATAAAGTGGAGGATTCTGAGATGGAACAGGGTATGACACAGGGATATAATTTAAACGAAGAGAAGAGAATATTCTATCAGAAGCTGTTTAAAGTAGGGATACCGGTGCTGATTCAGCAGATTGTTTCCATCGGACTCAATCTGGTGGATACCATCATGGTAGGCAAGGTGTCCGAAAATGCACTGGCGGCAGTAGGGGCGGCCAATCAGATATACTTTATATACAGCGTAGTGATTTTTGGTATATTCAGCGGGGCTTCTGTGTACGCAGTACAGTACTGGGGACTGCGGGATCTTTCCAGCCTGCGCAAAATCCTTGGGATTGACTATCTCATGTGCATTCTGGTTACCATACCGACGGTAATTGGAGCGTGGTTCATGGCACCGCAGCTGATTCGGCTTTTCGCGGAAGAAACTGAGGTTATCAAGCTGGGAGCAGATTATATAAGGATTGCATGTTTTTCCTATATCTTCTCCAGTATGAGTTTTGTTATTTCCTTTAATTCCAGATGTATTCAGGATCTGAAGGTTCCAACAACTATCAATGCCATAGCCATCGGCATTAATATAGTTTTAAACTACGGTCTGATTTACGGGAAAATGGGTTTGCCGGAACTGGGTGTGGAAGGTGCAGCCTATGCGACCCTCATTGCCCGCATTCTGGAATGTGCTACCATGTATACGGCAGTTTATATGAGGAAAGAACACCCGCTGAAGGCGAAACTGGCGGAAATGACAGGTTTCAGCAGCAATCTTTTTACCAGTGTAATGAAGACAGCTGTTCCGGTTATCATACTGGAAGGCCTGTGGGCGCTGTCCGTATCCCTCATGTATATGGCATTTGGCAAAATCGGTGCATCTGCCCTGGCTGTGACACAGATTGCAGTGACGGTTACGGATTTTGCGCAGACTGTATATTTTGCCGTGGGAAATGCGGCAGCAGTTATCATCGGGGAAGCCCTGGGACAGGGACGCCGCCAGACAGCGTGGCGTTACAGCAAACGGATAATGAATATTACCTGGCTGCTTAATCTGACCATGACTGCGGTGATTATTCTTATGCGCCAGCCAGTGGCAGCCATTTACGAATTTGATGCGGGTACCACGGAGATGCTGATGAAGGCTCTTCTGGTCTATGCCATCTTTATGACGCCGAAAATGCTGGAGTATATGATGATCTGCGGCATTCTGCGTGCCGGAGGAGATACGGTATTCTGCCTGTTCATGGATTCCGGCCTGAATATGCTGATGCAGGTACCGCTGGCATTTATCTCCGTTCTGGTGTTCCACATGCCGCTTCACTGGGCTATGGTAGTGGCAAACACCTCGGAGATTATTAAGGTAGTGCTGTGTTACTGGCGCTATTACAGCAAAAAATGGATGAATGTAGTGACCGACGCAGAGTCGGATGAAGTATAAAGAAAAGAGAGGTTCACAATGCAGGTATATCTGGATAACAGTGCGACCACCCGGCAGTATGACCAGGTGACAGATACCATGATTGAAATGATGAGGGAATCCTACGGCAATCCGTCTTCCCTGCATCTGATGGGTGTGGAGGCCGAAAAGAAGGTCCGTGCATCCCGCAAAATCTTTGCATCCGCTATCGGTGCTTCCGAAGATGAAGTGTATTTCACTTCCGGCGGTACTGAATCAGACAATACCGTATTAAACGGTGTGGCTGAATCACGCAAGCGTTACGGAAAGAAGATTATCACCACCAAAGTGGAGCATCCGGCGATTTTAGAGCCGGCACGCCGTCTGGAGTCCATGGGCTATACCGTGGAATACATCGGAGTGGACAAACAGTGCCGCCTGAATATGGAGCAGCTGGAAGCAGCTCTCACTGACGACACCATTTTAATCTCTATTATGGGTGTAAACAATGAAACCGGTACCATTATGCCGATGAAGGAAATTGCGGCACTGAAGGATAAATATAATAAGGAACACAAGACTGACATTCTGCTTCACAGCGATGCAGTGCAGGCTTTCGGAAAGATTCAGATGAATCTGAAGTCTGATTTCAGAGGGGTAGACTTCCTCTCCGTCAGCGGTCATAAGATTCACGGTCCGAAGGGCATCGGCGGTCTGTATGTACGCAAGGGCATCAACCTGACACCGTTCATGATTGGCGGCGGTCAGGAACGTCATATGCGTTCCGGTACCGAAAACACTCCGGGCATCGTGGGCTTCGGCAAGGCCATGGAACTGATGCAGGGAGATTTTGCAGGACGTACAGAGAAAATGGCGGCAGCCAGAAACTTCCTGCTGGAAGGCATCAAGAGTGAAATCAAGGATGTGATTATTAACAGCCCGGAAGATGGCGCACCATCCGTATTAAACGTTTCCTTCCTGGGAACCAGAGGAGAAGTGCTGCTGCATACGCTGGAAACTGACGGTATCTACGTATCCACCGGATCCGCATGCTCTTCCAACAAGAAGGGACAGAGCCATGTACTGGAAGCCATGGGACTGAAGTTCAAGGAAATTGAAGGGGCTATCCGTTTCAGCTTCAGTGAGTTCAATACTATGGAAGAAATGGAATATACATTGGAAAAAGTTAAGGCTGCAGTAGCAAGATTCCGTAAGCTGGGCAGCTTCAGATAGAAAAGGAGACACATAAATGAACGAACAGAATATTCTCATCGTCCGCTGCGGCGAAGTAGCCCTGAAGGGCATGAATAAGCCATATTTTGAGAAGATGCTGGCTGACCGCATCAAGGGCAACCTGAAGGAATTCGGCGGCGGCATCAGTGTAAAGCGTCAGGAAGGTCTGATTTTCGTAAGAGCCGATAAGGAACTGGACATCAAGGCTATCATCAAGCAGGTATCCAAGGTATTCGGCGTGGCGTCCATCAGCCAGGCTGTGGAAGCACCGTCCGACATCGAGGCAATCGGTGAAGAAGCCGTAAAGTACATGATGAACCTGATTGAAGAAAAGGGCGTACAGACCTTTAAGGTAGAAGGTAAGCGTGCCGATAAGACGTTCCCTGTAAAGTCTCCTGAAATCGGCCGCGTTATCGGTGCTGCAGTTCTGAAGGGCTGCAAAGTACTGAAAGTTAACGTTCACGAACCGGATGTACTGCTCCATGTAGACGTACGTTCCGACAGAACCTATATTTACGATGCGAAGATTCAGGGATTCGGCGGTCTGCCTCTGGGTACAAACGGCAAGGGTATGGTACTGCTGTCCGGCGGTATCGACAGCCCGGTTGCTGCATGGATGATGGCAAAGCGCGGCATGCTCATCGAAGCTGTCCACTTCCACTCTTATCCTTACACCAGCCCAAGAGCTCAGGAAAAGGTAGAAGACCTGGCGAAGATTGTTGCGTCCTACTGCGGCCGCTTCAAGATGCACTGCGTAAACCTGCTGCCAATTCAGGAACAGATCGTGCAGAACTGTCCGGAAGAAGAAACCACCATTCATGTTAGAATGTTCATGATGCGTATTGCAGAACGGATTGCACGTGACAACGGCTGCATGATGCTGATTACCGGTGAAAATCTGGGTCAGGTAGCAAGCCAGACTGCAGAAGCTCTGGTGGTAACCGACTCCGCTGTTTCCATGCCGGTAATGCGTCCTCTGATTGCCATGGACAAGACTGATATCATGGACAAGGCACAGGAAATCGGTACCTTCGAAACATCCATCCAGCCTTACGAAGACTGCTGTACCGTATTCCTGCCAAAGCATCCAACTACAAAGCCTAAGCTGGACAAGATTCTGGAAGCAGAATCCGTACTGGATATCGAAGGCCTGGTAGAAGCGGCTGTAAAGGCGAAAGAAGTTATCAATATCTTCCCGGAATAAAAATAAATAACTGAGTGTGTGAAGGAAGCCATTGACCAGGGAGGGATTCGTCATGACAGACAGAGAAATCACTTATGTAATCGGCCACCGGAATCCGGATACGGACTCCATCTGTTCTGCAATCTGCTATGCCAGACTGAAGCACAGACTGGACGGGGGATGTTATGTTCCGGCACGTGCAGGCCAGATGAATGAAGAAACACAGTTTGTACTGAATCATTTTGGGGTGGAAGCACCGGAACTGATCGAAAATATTACTACCCAGGTAAGGGATATTGAAATTCGTAAAACCAGGGGTGTAGAGCGGAATCTCTCCATTAAACGTGCATGGAACATGATGCAGGAAAATCATGTGGTGACAGTACCTGTGGTGGATGGCGGCGGAAGCCTGGAAGGGCTGATTACCGTAGGCGATATTGCCAAGTCCTATATGAATGTGTATGACAATCACACCCTGTCCGAAGCCTCCACACCTTATGCAAACATGGTGGATACTCTGCAGGGAACAGTTGTGACCGGAGATGTGTCACGCCAGTTTACCCAGGGCAAGGTTCTGATTGCTACGGCCAATCCGGATAAAATGGAAAGCTTTATCCAGAAGGGCGACCTGGTAATTCTGGGTAACCGTTATGAATCTCAGCTCTGTGCCATTGAGATGGAAGCAGCCTGTCTTATCGTCTGTGAGGGCGCGCCGGTGTCTATTACAATCCGTAAGCTGGCGGAAGAGCGTGACTGTGTCATTATCTCCACACCATTTGATACCTTCACAGTATCCCGACTGATTAACCAGAGCATTCCCGTCAAGTTCTTCATGAAGACGGAGAAACTGGTGACCTTCGATGATACTGACTACCTGGATGAAGTAAAAGACGTAATGGCAAATCTGCGCCACCGTGATTTTCCTGTAATCGAAGAGGGAAAATACGTGGGCATGATTTCCCGCCGGAACCTGCTGGGTGCCCGCGGCAAACAGGTTATCCTGGTTGACCATAATGAGAAGAACCAGACAGTAGCCGGTATCGATTACGCAGAGATTAAGGAAATCATCGACCATCACCGCATCGGTGCAGTGGAAACTATTTCACCTGTATTCTTCCGGAATCAGCCGCTGGGCTGCACTTCCACGATTATTTACCAGATGTATCAGGAACATGGCATGGAGATTGATCCGCAGACCGCGGGGCTCCTCTGCAGTGCCATCATTTCCGATACTCTTCTGTTCCGTTCTCCAACCTGTACGGCGGTGGACAGGGCTGCATGTGAAGCCCTGGCAAAACTGGCAGGTCTGGATCTGGAGGATTTTGCGGACCGGATGTTTACAGCCGGCAGCAATCTGAAAGGAAAAACTGCAGAAGAAATCTTCTATCAGGACTTTAAGCGGTTTACTGCCGGAGGCCTTTCCTTTGGTGTCGGCCAGCTGACCGGAACCAACCGCAGCGAGCTGGTGGCACTTTCCGGGGAACTGCTGCCGCTGATGGAAGAAAAGCTGAAGAACAGCAACTTATCCATGCTATTCTTTATGCTGACCAATATTCTGACAGAAAAAACCGGACTCCTCTGTGTGGGCCACGGTGCGCGGCAGCTGATTGAGTCTGCATTCGGTGAAGGAAGCGGACTTCCAATCGAGTGGGAAGAAGAAAAAATCGCCCGCGTTACCGGACTTATGTCCAGAAAGAAGCAGCTGGTACCGCAGATTATCATGGCGGTCCAGGAGCAGGAAGGATAAAACATAAAGAGACAATTCAGCAGAACCTTCTGTGGGGAAACCCGTGGGAGGTTCTTTTTTCGTTCAGGAATTCAGATTCGACACACATCGCCGGGAATCGGCGAAACCTCCTAAAGACAGAGATTTTGCAAAGAGGTAGAATACATCTGTACGACAAGGGAAAAGGAGGATGGGGAATGGAGATTATATACGAAGTATGCGGTGACATTCTGATCGCAGATCTGTTTGGGGAACTGGACCATCACGGTGCTGCAAAAGTGCGCAGGGATATTGATGATATGCTGGAAGTGTACGGGAGCAGGAATCTGATTTTCGACTTCAGCAGGGTGACATTTATGGACAGCTCAGGAATTGGTGTAATACTGGGCAGATATCGGAAATTACACCTGGCAGGCGGGAAAGTGGCTGTTGTATCCTGCAGTCCGAAAATACGGAACATTCTGAATATGGCGGGGATCTTTTCGATTATGGAATATGCGGAGACCAAGGCGGATGCAGTGAAGATACTGAAGGGGAAGGAAGTGTCATAATGGATAGAAAAATGAAGGTGCAGCTGGAAGGGAATCTGGAAAGTCAGGGACTGGCAAGGGCAGTTGCCGCAGCTTATCTGGCAGAGATGGATCCGACCATGGATGAACTGACAGAAGTAAAGACAGCGGTATCAGAAGCGGTAAGCAATGTGGCGATTCATGCTTATCCGGGAACCTCCTGTGGAGAAATGATACTGGAATTTGCCCGTCTGTCACAGGATACGGTTATGATAAAGGTAACAGATATGGGAGTGGGTATCGAGAATATTGCTCAGGCTATGGAGCCGCTCTTTACCACCGACGAAGGGGAAATGTGCTCCGGCATGGGATTTACCGTGATGGAAAGCTTCATGGATAAAATACGGGTTGCCTCCAGACCAGGCAGCGGAACTACGGTAACCATGATAAAAAAACTGGATACCTATTACGGTATTTAATCATGGACAGCCTGTCAAAGGATCAGCTGCAGGCGGCAGCAGAACGTCATGGGGGTCTGGTGAAATCGGTGGCACTGCGTCTGGCCCATATATATGGAGAAGATGTGGACGATCTCATGCAGATCGGTTATATGGGGCTGATGAAGGCGGTACAGCGGTTTGAGCCGGAACGGGGGCTTCAGTTTTCCACCTATGCAGTGCCGGTGATTACCGGGGAAATCCGGTCTCAGCTCAGGGATCAGGGAAGTCTGAAAATGAGCCGCAGTCTGAAGAGTGACATGACAGCTGTACGGCGGGCTGAAAGTGATTTTATTAAAATTCATGGAGTATCGCCCCACATCAGTCAGCTGGCAGAAATCACCGGACTGAGCGCTGACCGGATTGGAGAGGCGAACCAGGCTGCAGATGTTTTGCGGAACATGACGGAGCTCAGCGAAACGGAGGCAGAAACCAGTCCGCAGCTGTGGGATGATGGAGAAGACCGGACTGTTGACCGAATGGATCTGGCCAGAGTGCTGAATCTGCTGGAACCGGAACAGAGAAAAATCATTATCCTGAGATATTACCGGGACTGCACACAGCAGCAGACGGCAGATGCGCTGGGTATTTCACAGGTGCAGGTCTGCAGAATAGAAAAGAAAACACTGAAACTGATGGCAGAAAAGATGGCGGAATAGAAAGTTCTGCCATTTTTTTCTTGTCCTAGAAATTTATAGTGGGAAAGAACGGCAAAAAAAAAGTTTTTTGCCTCGGAAAAAGCAAAATCTTGTTGCATTATTAACAAAAAAGTGGTTTAATAGATATGTATGATGTTATAACTTTGTGAATGACACAGGTTAGATATGCGGGACCAGCGAAAAGGATCCGTTATTATAATTTAAGGAGGCAATTAAATGAATTTTGAACTGACGAAAGAACAGTCATTCGTAAGACAGATGGTAAGAAACTTCGCGGAAACTGAAGTTGAACCATTAGCTGCAGAAATCGACGCGGAACACAGATTCCCAGTTGAAACTGTAGAAAAGATGGCTAAGTACGGCCTGTTAGGTATTCCGTTCCCTACTGAATTAGAAGGTGCAGGCGGAGACCACATTTCCTACGCTATTACTGTAGAAGAATTATCCAGAGTATGCGCATCCACAGGCGTTATCTGCTCCGCACACACTTCTCTGTGCTGCTGGCCAATCTTCGCTTGGGGTAACAAGGAACAGAAGGAAAAGTACCTGCCAGACCTGCTGTCCGGCAGAAAGCTGGGTGCATTCGGTCTGACCGAACCAGGTGCTGGTACTGACGCTGCTGGTCAGCAGACCAGAGCAGAAGACTGCGGCGACTACTGGCTGTTAAACGGCTCCAAGGTGTTCATCACCAACGGTGGCTATGCTGATACTTTCGTAGTAATGGCAATGACAGACAAGTCCAAGGGCACTCGTGGTATTTCCGCGTTCATCGTTGAAAAGGGTGACGAAGGCTTCTCCATCGGTAAGACCGAAGATAAGCTGGGTATCTGCGCATCCTCCACTACTGAACTGATCTTCGTAGACTGCAAGATTCCTAAGGACAGACTGCTGGGTAAGGTTGGCGACGGTTTCAAGGTTGCTATGTCCACTCTGGACGGCGGCCGTATCGGTATCGCTTCCCAGGCTCTGGGTATCGCTCAGGGTGCATTCGACGTAACTGTTGAATACATGCAGGCTAGAAAGCAGTTCGGCAAGAAGCTGTCCCAGATGCAGGCTCTGCAGTTCGGCATGGCTGATCTGAAGACTAAGATCGAAGCTGCTAGACTGCTGATCTACAAGGCTGCAGACATGAAGGACAAGCACATGGACTACAGCGAAGCTGCTGCAATGGCTAAGCTGTTTGCTGCTGAAACTGCAATGGAAGTAACTACTAAGTGCGTACAGTACCACGGTGGTTACGGCTACACTAAGGATTATCCAGTAGAAAGAATGATGAGAGACGCTAAGATTACTGAAATCTATGAAGGTACTTCCGAAGTACAGAGAATGGTAATCGCTGGTAAGACTTTCAAGAAATAGGACGTAGGAGGAAAATATAATGGCTTTTAAAGTATTAGTATGCGCAAAGCAGGTACCTGATACAAACGAAATTAAGATTAATCCAGAAACCGGTACTCTGATCAGAGACGGTGTTCCATCCATTCTGAACCCAGACGATGCGAACGCACTGGAAGAAGCATTAAAGTTAAAAGATAAGTATGAAGATGTTACCGTTCACGTAGTAACTATGGGACCTCCTCAGGCTGAAACTATGATTTTCGAATGCCTGGCTATGGGTGCTGATGAAGGTATCATCGTATCCGACAGAGCAGTTGGTGGTTCCGATACATGGGCTACTTCCAACGCAATCTCTGCTGCGATTCAGAAGTTCGGTGACTATGACATGATTTTCGCTGGTCGTCAGGCTATCGACGGGGACACTGCTCAGGTAGGTCCACAGATCGCTGAAAAGTTAAATCTGCCTCAGGTTACTTATGTTGAAGAATTCGACATTTCCGAAGACAGAAAGGAAGTTACTGTTAAGAGACAGCTGGAAGACGGTTATGAACTGATCAAGGTTGCTACTCCTTGCATGCTGACTTGTATTAAGGAACTGAATCAGCCTAGATACATGAACATGAAGGGTATCTTTAACAAGAATAAGGATATCAAGATCTGGAATGCTGCAGATATCGAAGTTGACCTGGCTACTGTAGGTCTGAAGGCTTCCCCAACTAACGTTTACAAGTCCTTCACACCTAAGCCAAAGGGAAAGGGTATGATGCTGGCTGGCGATACCGAAAAGGAACTGGCTCAGGATCTGCTGATCAGATTAAAGAAGAAGCATGTAATTTAAGGGAGGAAATTAGAAATGGCAGTAAATTTTGCTGATTACAAGAATATTTGGGTATTCGCAGAACAGAGACAGGGCAAGCTGATGAACGTTGCTCTGGAACTGATCGGCGAAGGTCACAAGTTATCCAGAGAAATCAGTGCTGACACTAAGGTTTGCGCTGTTCTGGTTGGTAACGAAATTGACCACCTGGCAACAGAATGTTTCGAATACGGTGCTGACGCTGTATACATGATTCAGGATCCAATCCTGGCTCAGTACACTACTGACGGTTACACTAAGGCTCTGTTCGATGCTATCGAAGAATACAAGCCAGAAATCGTTATGTACGGTGCAACTCACATCGGTCGTGACCTGGCTCCAAGAGTAGCAGCTAGATGCAACACTGGTCTGACTGCTGACTGTACTCACCTGGACATCGACATGGATGGTTACATCCAGTTCGCTGAAGAAAACACTACTCTGGACACTTCCAAGGTTAAGAAGGATGACCCTAAGGCTCAGGGTCTGAAGATGACTCGTCCTGCTTTCGGTGGTAACCTGATGGCTACAATCATCTGCCCTAACACTAGACCTCAGATGTCCACAGTAAGACCTGGCGTAATGTCCAAGAGAGAAAGAGAAGTTGGCGCTACTGGCGAAATCGTAAACGTTAAGGTTAACGTAACTGATGCTGACATCAGAACTAAGGTTGTAGAAGTAGTTAAGTCCGCTAAGGAACTGGTTTCCCTGACTGACGCTGAAATCATCTGCTCCGGCGGCCGTGGCCTGGGTGGTCCAGAAGGTTTCGAACTGATCAAGGAATTCGCTGACAAGGTTGGCGGTGTAGTTGGTTCTTCCAGAGCTTGCGTAGACAATGGCTGGATCGATCACTCCCACCAGGTAGGTCAGACTGGTACTACTGTAAAGCCTAAGATCTACTTCGCTTGCGGTATCTCCGGCGCTATCCAGCACCTGGCTGGTATGCAGACTTCCGACATCATCGTAGCTATCAACAAGGACCCAGATGCTCCTATCTTCGAAGTTGCTGACTACGGTATCGTAGGTGACCTGTACAAGGTAATTCCTCAGATCATTGCTGAATGGGACAACGCTGAAGCTCTGGCTGACGCTGCTAAGTAATTCACGCAGAGTATCTGAAACACAATATAAAACTGAAACGCATATCTATATATCATATGCGAATCACCGAATTGAACGAATTGAGGACAGTCGAAAGACTGTCCTCTTTTTTATGTCCGGAAGTTCGGATTTCGGGGACTTCTGTACGCGTTTTCCTGTAACTTAAGAGGTTAAGATGTCGTCAAGAAAAGGTATGAAACTCTTGAATTTTCCGTCGAAAGGGGTAAAATAACTCCTTGTGCGGCCGATCCGGCCGATGAAAATGAAAGGAGTGAAGTAAAATGGAAAATTATAATTTCCTTGTCAGTGTGGCAATTATTATACTGACAACTAAAATACTGGGAGACCTGACTAACAAATTTAACCTGACACAGGTAGTAGGTGCTTTGCTGGCAGGTGTGGTAGTAGGACCATCCTGTCTGGGACTGATTACAGAAACTGACTTTATTGCCTGTTCGGCTGAAATCGGAGTAATCATCCTCATGTTTATGGCCGGATTGGACACAGACATAAATGAAATCAAAACCAATGCCAAAGCCTGTATTATAACGGCATGCATCGGTGTGGCAGTACCGCTGTTGGGTGGAACTGCAGCATATGTTCTCTACTTCCATACCGATATGACCAACTACAGCGAAATGCTGAAAGCAGTCTTTGTGGGCGTTCTGCTGACCGCTACATCCGTAAGCATTACTGTGGAAGCTTTGAGAGAGATGGGTAAGCTGGAAGGCAAAGTAGGCAGTGCAATTCTGGGCGCTGCAGTTCTGGATGACATCATCGGAATCATAGTTTTGACGGTAATCAGCAGTATGAAAGATACATCTGTGTCTATTACAGGAGTACTTTTAAAAGTAGCTGCTTACGGCATCCTCATGGCAGTTCTGGCATTACTGATCTCACGGTTCCGTGAACAGATTGATGCTAACTTCCACAAACGAAGAATTTCGACTTATGCACTGGCAGGATGCCTGCTGATTTCGTTCGCATCAGAGCATTTCTTCGGTGTAGCAGATATTACGGGGGCTTTTCTCCTTGGATTATTCCTGTCAAAGTGCAGAATCAAGTCTGAAGTGGCCAGAAAAATGAGTGTACCTGCCTATCTGTTCTTCTCCCCGATTTTCTTCGCAAGTGTGGGACTGAAGGTAGAACTTGCAGGAATTACGGGAAGTCTGATTGTATTTTCGCTGATTCTGCTGGTGGTGGCAGTTCTGACCAAAATCCTGGGCTGCGGACTGGGTGCCAGAGTCTGCGGATTTACATCAAGAGAGGCGCTTCAGGTAGGAGTCGGCATGGTATCCCGAGGCGAAGTTGCCCTGATTGTGGCCCAGAAGGGTTATGCAATGGGGCTTCTGGATGCAGCACTGTTCCCTCCGATTGTCATTGTAGTCATTGCCACTACAGTCCTGACTCCGGTGCTTCTGAAGAAAATCATGTAATCAATTTACAGGCGGTGAGGCAATTTTTGTTGCCTGCACCGCTTTTTTTCGATATAATAAAATATTAGGGAAAGGATGGAAAGCTGGTATGTGTGAAAATAATTTAAAGAAAAATAAGCTGTTTCTTCTGGATATGGACGGAACGATTTATCTGGATGACCAGCTTTTCAGCGGTACCCTGGAGTTTCTGCAGCATGTAAAGGACACTGGAGGAAGATATCTCTTCCTGACTAACAATTCTTCCCGGGGCGTGGATGCCTACGTGGAGAAGCTGAACCGTCTGGGAATCCCCGCTGCTGCAGAGGATTTCCTAACATCAGTAGATGCCACTGCTGCATTTCTTAAAAAACGGTACAGCGAAGACTGGCAGAATAAAAAAATATATCTCATGGGGACACAGTCCTTCCGGGATCAGATGGAAGCAGACGGTTTCCTGCTTACTGAAACACCAGATGAAGATACGGACATTCTGCTCATGGGATTTGACCGGGAACTGACATACCGGAAGCTGGAAGATGCCAGCTGGCTGCTGACGAAAGGCAATGTGGAATATTTTGCGACGAACCCGGATTGGGTCTGTCCAACCGCCTGGGGAGCCGTGCCGGACTGCGGAAGCATGGCACAGATGCTGGAGCACGCCACCGGAAGACTGCCATATTTTATTGGAAAGCCTCAGCCGGACATGGCCCTCATGGCCATGGATAAATACGGCTGTCCGCCGGAAGAAACCGTAATGATCGGTGACAGACTCTACACCGACATCGCATGCGGATATAATGCGGGAATTGATACGATTTTCGTTCTTTCAGGGGAGGGAACTCTGGAAGATGTGGAAAAGAGTGATACCAAACCGACATTTATCATAGATAATATCGAAGAAGTTTACAGGAGACTTGTATGAAACTGAATTACAAACGTACGATTTTAATCGGATTTGCCTTTATGGCCATCAGCGGCTTCTGGCAGGTTTATGACAACATTATTCCGTTAATTCTGAAGTATAATTTCGGCATCGGTGATACTCTGTCCGGCGGCATTATGGCCCTGGATAACGTATTTGCTCTGTTTATGCTGCCGATTTTCGGTGCATGGTCCGATAAGGTAAGCACCCGCCGCGGCAAGCGTACCCCGTTCATTTTCGTGGGCACCATTCTTGCAGTTGTATTTATGACTCTGATTCCGGTGGCAGCCAACATGCGCAGCCTTGGTTTCTTCGTTATCGCACTCCTGCTGACCCTCATGTCCATGGGTACATTCCGTTCCCCGGCTGTTTCCCTCATGCCTGACGTAACTCCTAAGCCGCTCCGTTCCAAAGGCAACGCTATCATTAATCTGATGGGCGCTGTGGGCGGTGTGTCTGCACTGGTAATGATCATGTTCCTGGTTGGTGAAGGGGACACTCCAAGCTATCAGCCTCTGTTTGCCGGTATTTCCGCACTGATGCTGATTGCACTGTTTGTACTGCTGACTCAGGTGAACGAAAATAAACTGGTGGAAGAACGTATTGCAGTGGAAAAGGAACACGGAATTGATACAGAAGCTGATGATGACGCAGAGGCAGCTCTGTCCGGTACTGCGGCTCTGCCAAAGGATGTAAAGCGCAGTCTGACTTTCCTGCTGCTGTCTGTATCCTTCTGGTTTATGGCATATAATGCAGTAACTACTTCCTTCTCCAAGTACGCGACTGAAACCTGGGGTATGGAAGGCGGCGGTTTTGCAGGCGCACTCATGGTTGCTACCGTTGCTGCGATTATTTCCTATCTGCCGGTTGGCATGATTTCCAGCAAAATCGGCCGTAAGAAGGTTATTCTCTTCGGCGTAGTGCTGATGGCATCCTGCTTCGCCATCGGTGCCCTGTTTAAGGAAGCTACCTTCACTATCAATATCATCTTTGCACTGGTTGGTGTGGCATGGGCTTCCATCAACGTTAACTCCTACCCAATGGTAGTGGAAATGTGCAAGGGCAGCGATATTGGTAAGTTCACCGGTATGTACTATACATTCAGCATGGCCGCACAGGTATTCACACCGATTCTGTCCGGTTTCTTCCTGGAATATGTTGGTTACTGGACCCTGTTCCCATACGCTGCAGTATTCGCAGCTATCGCTTTCTTCACTATGACTCAGGTAAAGCACGGTGACAGCCGTCCGGATGCACCAAAGAGTGCGCTGGAAGCCCTGGGTGACATGGAAGACTAATGCGGGAGGCATACATAATGACTAATCGTAATATAACGATGAAAAGTCCCAAGGCGGATATGCTGGCGGAACTGCTGAAGCATCGGTATGCACACCGCGGATTACA
Organism: Anaerovoracaceae bacterium; assembly: GCA_045578745.1. Lineage (GTDB taxonomy): Bacteria > Bacillota > Clostridia > Peptostreptococcales > Anaerovoracaceae > RGIG7179. The sequence goes on along the minus strand of JAZNKW010000091.1, from coordinate 35,904 downwards.
TAAGAAACCAGCTATTCCTGAAAACTCCATGGCAGCCTTCCGTCTGGCTGTGGAAAAGGGATTTGGTATGGAAATGGACCTGCACCTGACAAAGGACGGAAAGCTGGCGGTAATCCATGATGCCAGCCTGCTTCGTACTGCAGGTGTGGATCTGATCATCGAAGATATGACACTGGAAGAGGCACAGAAGTATGTGCTGGAAGAAAGCGAAGGGGAAGTGATTCCTGATTTTCAGGACCTGCTGGATCTGGTTGCCGGCCAGGTGCCGCTGATTGTGGAGCTGAAGGTTGGAAAGACTTCTGAAGGTGTGGATACTACTGATGCTCTCTGCCGCAAGGCAGCAGAGATGATGGATGCCTACACTGAGAAATATTCTGCTTCCGCTCCGACTCTCTGGTGTATCGAATCTTTCAGCCCGACGGCTGTGAAGTGGTTCCGTATGAATCGTCCGGATATCATCCGCGGACAGCTGGCAGGAGATATCAACCACGACAAGCCGACCATTACACCGTTCCAGAATTTCCTGGTACGTCAGCTGCTGATTAACTTTATCAGTAAGCCGGACTTTGTAGCATATAACTATCGTGACCGTTTCGACGGCGGAGTACGCCACTGGAAGGGACCTCTGTTCTACTACACCATCAAGTCATATGAAGACCTGATGGAACTGGAAGGACGGGGAGCAGCAGGGATTTTCGAGCAGTTTCTTCCTTAACATAGATAGGTGAATCTCCCTTCCTCTCTAGTCCTCGGCATATGCTTATGGATCTGTATTCCTCGTTAGTCCTCGATGGTTCCCATCTGCGGAAACACTCGTCATACAGTCCATAAGCGAAATAACGATAAGTAAGAATAGAAAAACCTCGCATCGCGGATAGACGATACGAGGCTTTTTTATTACAGATATAGACCAATGAAATAATAGTAGAATTTATTTATTTTTCAGTAAATCTCTGATTTCAGTTAATAACTGTACATCAGCAGGTGGTGCAGGTGGTTCTGCAGGTGCAGCTGGCTTTTCTTCTTCTTTTTTCTTGAAGGAATTGAATGCCTTTAAGATGAAGAAGAGAACCATTGCAGTCAGCAGGAAGGAAATGATTGCCTGAATGAAGTTGCCTACCAGCAGCTGTGCTTCGCCAACGGTAACAACAATACCGGTAAAGTTGATGCCGCCCATGATGATACCCAGCAGTGGGGTAATCACGTCATTTACCAGGGACTGTACGATTGCAGTGAATGCACCGCCGATGATGATACCAACAGCCATGCTCATTACATCGCCCTTGGCGATGAATGCTTTGAATTCCGTCATAAATTTTTTCATTGTTTTTCTCCTTGTAATGTAAAGATTTTTATTCGAAATATTTCAGTTCTTTCTTAATGGATAACCATGGGAAACCAACCACGTTATCATAATCGCCAACGAAGTGGTCCACGTATCGGGAAAAGTATCCCTGAATTGCATATCCGCCGGCTTTATCGTATGCTTCATCAGTCTCCAGATAGGCCCAAAGTTCTTCATCAGTATAATCTTTGAAATATACCAGGGTGATATCGTAAAATACGCGGGTATTCTGGGCACCTGCTTCTACCAGAGCAACACCGGTTACTACATAATGTGCTTTGTTGCGAAGTGCAGACAGCATACGGAATCCATCTTCCTTATCAGCTGGTTTTCCCATGATTTCGCCGTCATAATAAACGATGGTGTCAGCAGCGATGATGACCGGAGGAAGACCGGAAGCCTGTGCGTCTGAATTTTGCAAAGTGCCTGCAAGCCAGCGTTCTTCTACATCCCGGGCTTTTTTCAGTGCCAGGAACATGGCCGTTTCCGTCATACCGCTGTGAAGGGGCAGATTTTCTTCAATATCAGATGGCATTACCAACGGTTCGTATCCGTTGGCACGCATCATTTCAATGCGCCGGGGTGAACCGGATGCGAGAATATAGCTGCGTTTCATATGTCTATTCCTCCGTAATCAGGCGAATTCCCAGATCGGTGTAAACACGGTTGCGGCCGTAGTAACCGCCATCGTCATATTCTACCTCACCAGCCTGATTGTCAACCGGGTCATAACGGATATACTTTTTGGCAGGAACGAAGTCGTACTGCATGTCGCAGTTGAGCGGAATGCGGAAAGGATCGATATTGCCAAAGAAGAAGTTCCACATTTCCTCTCTGTTTCTCAGACGGCAGGATCTGCCGAAGGATGGGTCGCAGTATAACCAGCCTACGGATGGTACATAGAACTGAGCCCAGTCATGTTCACCAATATCATTCGGCTCTGAATCGATACCGGACTGCCATTTCGCAGGAATGCCGGCAATACGGCAGAGGGTAATAAACAGGATTGCCATGACACCGCAGTCACCCTTCTGATTGATTGCCATATATTCTGCAATACTGTCCAGTGCAGCATAATCGCGGACGTAGGAATATCTCAGATTACAGGTGATGTAATCGTAGAAGCTGCGTGCAATTTTCAGCGGATTGGTTTCATCTCCAATTAATTCTGCAGCCAGGGAACGCAGGTATGGTGTGAACAGGATGTGAGGACCGCATTCTTCCAGGAATGGCATGACTTCTGCCGGATAGCCATCTGCTGCTGCAGCGGCTACTGCATCCAGGTCAATCTGCCGAAGATCTACATAGCGGGTCACATTGTCAAACTCGTACTCTACGGAGAAGACCAGGTCAGCGGATGCCGGTTCTTCAAAATATGCAGCGGGCTGAACATCGCCTTCCTGCGGCATGCGCTTCGGCTGAGGACTGATGTGGTTGATTTTCAGATTTTTAATCTGCTGACGTTCCAGAGGAACAGGCAGGTAAGCATGAACCGTCTTGCCTGGCTCCAGGAAGTCTTTTGCCAGAAGCATGTCGTGGCGGATATGGATATGTGCTTTCATATCTTCACCGGAAGCCGGCAGTGCAGCCATGACGGACTCCAGTGCCTCGTAGCTTCTGGTGTCACCTTCTGCGGTTCTCGGCCAGAGATCCGGATTCTGATTAAACAGGTTACTCACAGTATCTGGCGTGAACATTTCCTGACCGTCGATGAAAATCCACTCCAGTTTTCCTTCCAGAATACACTGGTCCACTTCTTCCATGGTGAAGTCAGGAATGCGTTTGCGGATTCTTTCCAATACTTCTGCTTTCGTTATTGTATAGTTTGATTTCAGGTGAACGAGACTTTTCAGCTCCAGAGTCAGACGGGCACGGTATGCATGCGTCAGATTGGGCTGACTGAGACGGTTCTCAATCATTGCTTTCGCCTGGTCCAGCCGGCCGCTCCACTTCATCTTCAGAATATCTTCAGGAAGCGGAACACACTGGTACTGTAAATCATCGTGGTCGAGAATAAAATTCATTTTCATAAGTTATACCCGAATCCTTTCGTTTTTTCTTACTCTTTTCATAATAAACGATTCAGATGGGAAAAGCAAGCTGGTGCATAGATTTTGTGAAATGGGGAAAAATAAGCTGCAGAGTGATGGAAAGTGAGGATAACGATGAAAGACAGCGATGAAAAAGAAAAAAAGCTGCGTAAGGACATAGGAAAGGCCTACGGAGACTATGTGAAACAGTTTACACCCAGTCCGGCATATGTGAGTAATGGAATCAAAGCCTTTCTGGTGGGCGGTCTGATCTGTACTGCTGCATTCTGGCTGCAGAAGAGGCTGCAGAATGGAGGAATGAGCGAAACTGATGCAGGAGCTTTCGTGACTATTCTCCTGGTGGTGAGTGCCCAGCTTCTGACCGGATTGGGAGTCTTCGATTCCCTGGCAAAATTCGCCGGTGCAGGTGTTATCGTACCTATCACAGGTTTTGCCAATTCCATGGTGGCCCCGGCCATCGAATACAAAAAAGAAGGGCCTGTGCTGGGTGTTGGTTCCAAGCTCTTTACTGTGGCAGGACCGGTTCTGGTCTGCGGTATATCGGCAGCTGTGGCAGTAGGTCTGATTTACTGGATGATTGGAAGAATACAGGGGGTATAAGAAAAATGGCGTTGAAGAAAATCGGATCACAAAGCATGATTTTTCCATCAGGGGCCTGGATAAGAGGACGGGGAACTGTGGCAGGGAAAAAAGAAGGCGGCGGACCTTTGGGAAGTTGTTTCGATATTGTGCTGCAGGATGATATGTACGGTGAAAAATCCTGGGAGAAGGCAGAAAGCAAAATGCTGAAGGATGCTATGATGAAAGCGATTCAGCGTGCAGGACTGGAAAAGGAAAATATCGATGTGATGCTCAGCGGAGATCTGCTGAATCAGCTCATGTCATCCTCCTTTATGGCCAGGGATATGCATATTCCTTTCCTTGGGCTCTATGGTGCCTGCTCCACAATGACAGAATCGCTGGTGCTGGGCTCTATTCTGATTGACGGAGGTTTTGCAGAGAATGTACTGGCAGGTGCGTCGTCTCATTTCTGTACGGCAGAGCGTCAGTTTCGGCTGCCGGTTGAGCATGGCAATCAGCGTCCTCCCTCGGCTCAGTGGACGGCTACAGCAGCAGGAGCAGTGGTCATTTCAGGGCAGCTGCCGGGACCGGGAATCCCGAAGATACGGGCCACAGCTGCAACAATCGGACGTGTTATCGACGCGGGCATTAAAGATGCCAACCAGATGGGGGCAGCCATGGCACCGGCAGCTGTGGACACTTTGCTGAATCATCTTCAGGACACGGGACGGGGGATTGATTACTACGATCTGGTAGTCAGCGGTGACCTTGGATTCATCGGAAGGGAAATTGTCATGGATCTGCTTGTGGATGCGGGGCTTCCATCTGCAAAAGTCCGGGAGCGCTATGATGACTGCGGTACCATGCTGTATACCAAAGATCAGGATGTGCACAGCGGAGGAAGCGGATGCGGCTGTTCGGCATCGGTTTTTGCAGGACATCTGCTGCAGAGGATGGAGCAGGGAGAACTGAAAAAAGTGCTTCTCATGTCTACGGGGGCTATGCTGTCGGTGATTTCGCCGCTGCAGGGGGAAAGCATACCTGGAATAGCGCATGCAATTGCACTGGAGGTGGAGTAAATGGATGGAATACTGAACGGATTGATGGACTATGTATGGGCATTTTTGATTGGCGGCGGTTTCTGCCTGATCGGTCAGATTCTTATGGATGCAACCACCCTGACAGCTCCGCGGGTTCTTGTAATTTTCGTAGTGTCAGGGGTGATTCTGCAGGCTGTGGGGCTTTATGAACCACTGGTAAAACTGGCCGGAAACGGGGCTACAGTGCCGCTTCCGGGGTTTGGGTACAATCTTGCCAAAGGTGCCATGGAAGGGGCTGAAAAAGGCTTTTTAGAGGCAATTATGGGGCCGCTGAAGGCAACCTCGGCAGGAATTGCGGTGGCCATCGCCTTTGGGTATGTGATATCACTGATCTTTACGCCAAAATCGCCGAAAGGAAATTGAATGGAAAAAACTGGTTGATTTTATGCAGGATGGGGTGTACAATTTTACCAGAAAAGAGTTGATTATAAGGGGAGTCAGGTTTATGGAACGGATTTGGATTTATTTTCTTGCGGCAGTAAATATTACTGTTGGATTTCTGATTCTCCATCGAGGAACAGACCGGTACGGGTTTGACACGTACCGGAGCTTTCTTGACAGAGAAGAAAAACGGGGACAGAGGAAGTAATACAGGAGGAATTTACATATGAAAAACAGGTTTTTATGGGAACATCTCCGCTCACCGGAACTGAAAGAACTGGCGGAGCGTGAAGCCATTGTCATTATGCCGGTGGGAGCAATCGAACAGCATGGACCTCATCTGCCTGTAAATACGGATCTGATTACTGCACGGTGGCTCAGCCAGCTGGTAGCAGAGCGTCTGGATAAGGCAGGGCTGCCTGTGGTTATCGCACCGGAATTTGTGATTGCCAATTCCCTGCATCATATGAATTTTGCGGGGAGCCTGGCTGTAGAGCCGCTGACTTTTATTCAGGTGCTGAAGGAACAGTGCCGGGCCATTCATGCGCAGGGATTCCGCAAAATAGCTCTGATTAACGGGCACGGCGGAAATACAGCTCCAATGAATGTAGCACTGATTGATATCAACCGGGAACTGGGTGTGCCTGTATATCATGTGAACTGTCTGGCAAATGTGGATGAATCGCAGTATCTGGACCGTCAGAAGGGGATGATTCATGCCGGGGAGGTGGAAACGTCCATCGTACTGGCCTACGACGAAACCCTGGTTGATCCATGCTATCAGGAAATGTTCGGAAATCCGGAAGAATATACCCGTTATGAAGAAGAGGGGATTCTTTCCACCTTCCGTCATATGGAGGTGCATACACCGAATGGCATCATGGGAGATGCCCGGACTGCATCGGCAGAGAAGGGGCATGCCCTGATAAATGCATATGCGGATAATATTGCAGAGGCGCTGAGCGACGATATGGTTTGGGAGGCGAAGGTGTGATGGTCCAGGGAAAATCAATCAACCGTAAAACTGTTGTCCTCATTTGTGCTGTATTTATAAATCTGCACCTGGGTCTCAGCTATGCCTGGAGTGTATTCGCTGGGGCCCTGATCGGGCAGGAAGGCTGGACCAATGCACAGGCTGCACTGCCAAGTACCATCATGGCAGTAGCATATTCTCTGTCCATGCTCCTGTTCGGATTCTTCCAGGAAAAATACGGTCCGCGCCTGACCCTTCACGTGGGAGCACTGCTTATGGGCGGGGGACTTCTGGTGGCAGCGAACTTCATGACAGTAGCTGGAGTGGCCTTTGGATACGGTGTGCTTCATGGATGCGGCGTGGGAGCCTGTTTCTCCACCACATCAGCCACCGTTCTTAAATGGATTCCGCCTGAGCGGCAGGGCCGGGTCAGCGGACTGATTTCCAGTGTGTACGGCATGTCAAGCGTGGTTATGGCTGTGGTAGCGGAGTTCTTTATCGGCCGCGGCGGTATACAGCAGGCATTTAATGCAATTGGCACGTCCATCATCGTGGTGGTATTCCTGGCTGGTTCTTTCTTCCGTCTGCCGGAACCGGGACAGGGCTATGCAAAGGCAGTGAAAGATGCCGGGGGCGATGCTCCTGCAGAGGAACTTGACTGCCGTGGAATGATTCGCACCGGTACATTCTGGATACTGCTGGGAACTTACATATTCGGTGCATCAGCCGCACTGGTTCCAATCAATCATATCTCCATGATTACCACCATGCAGGGCGGACTTGCCAGCGGCTACATTTTCGTCAGCATTCTGTCCGTGTGCAACTGTGTGGGACGGTTCGGCGGCGGATATTTTGCAGATAAGTATTCAGCCCGCAAAGTCCTCATGGTCATCGGCTCTGCCAATCTGATCAATCTGCTGCTTTTCGGAACATATACTTCGCCGGCTGCTTTTGTGGCAGGATGCATCATCGACGGTCTCCACTGCGGTGCTATCATGGCATTGACTCCGGTTCTGGTGAGCAAACTGTTCGGTGCAAAATACTGTGCCCAGAACTATGGACTCATCGCCTGCCTCGGCTTCGTCAACGGTTTTATCGGTTCTCAGCTGGCGGGGGCTCTGGCAGATCATTTCGGAAGTTTTCATTATGGATATATGGTCTGTGCTGTTTATCTGGCACTGGCTGTGGTGCTTACGTGGAAGCTGCCAAAGAAATAAAAGCAATAGAAAAGGATGTCACGGTGACATCCTTTTTTCGTACAGATTATTCAGTTCTGATATTGCCGTTCAGCTTATCCAGGAAAGCAACCCATTTCATGTTTGCCCTTGGATCCGGCTGAAGGCGGAAGTTGTACATAATCTTGTTGTGGTAGAGGTCGAAGTGGCTTCCTACAGCAGCCGGGAAGGCTTTGACGCTGCGTGTCGTCTCATCGAATTCCAGCTGTTCACCGAAGACAGTTCCTTCGAAGTGAATGGTCTCACGGTCCATGCGGATGGTACCAAAACCGGCATTGAAGTCACGGTTACCGTCAGGTCCCACTGCAATGACCCTGGTTTCACTTTCCAGAGGTACATCCAGATCAATCTGTTCCATCTGCCAGAAGAACCATTCGTTAATGGAGTTAAACGGACCGCCGTGGAGTACATAGCTTTCATCCAGCGTTACTTCCATTCCGCAGGCACTGCAGCGAATCAGGTCACCGGAAGATTCCATACGGTATTCGACTCCACATTCCGGACATTTATAGAGGATTCCGTCCAGGCCTTCTGCAGGTGATTTGCACTTGTATTTCACACCGGACATCATTTCCCGGGCAACTTTGTCCTCATCATGGAGAATTGCCTGTTCCAGGATTTCCTGAATTTCAGCCACGCTCATATCCGGGATGGTTTCCGCGTCCATGAGCTTGATGCTTTCTACCTGAATCCGACCAGGACGGAGACCGGCCTTGCCCCACTTCGGCAGGGTCAGGTAAGCACCGTTTCCGGTGACAGTGTATACGTTGATACCAAGTTTTTTAACCAGTTCTGCGGTACCATCAGTCAGGTTTACGGAGTGACCGAAGCAGGAAAGCCGTCCTTCCGGGAAGATTACAATCAGGTGGCCCTGATCCTTAGCCTGGAGAATGCTGCGCATGGCACGGATATCGGCGCAGTACATTTTTTTCGGAATGACTGCCATCTTCGTCAGGAACCACCGAATCAGCGGACGGGCCATGAAGTGCTCACTGGTCACAAAATTCGGACGGTGCGGCAGCAGGGCCAGAGCCACCAGAATAAAGTCAATATTGGAGATGTGCGGACAGACGATGAAAGCCGGACCCTGGATGTTTTGCAGGGCAGAACGGTCAATCTTTACACGGCACACCAGCCTGAAGATTGGACCGGCCACGTAGGCCAGCAGATAGTATAGGAACGGGTTTGGTTTCCCGATAGGTTTCGCGTTTTTTTTCTTTTCAGCCATAAGAGTACCTCCTTGTCGCTATTCTTTATTATACCAAAGCAGACTGATTCTGGCAATTTTTTTATAATTATTGTAAAATTAGGGTGAGGGATTTACGGCTTCTGGCCGACTAATAGATACAAAAGGGATGAAAGGAGTCATGTATGCGAAACGGTGACAGTAGCTACCGCCGTTTTCTGGCTGGCGACGAAAACGCTTTCGTGGAAATCGTGGACGAATACCGCGAGAGCCTCATATTTTTCCTGTACCGGTATGTGGGTGACCTGCACGCAGCGGAGGACCTGGCCGAGGATGTGTTTGTGGAAGTCCTGCTTCATCCGAAGCGGTTCCGGTTTCAGTGTGCCCTGAAAACCTGGCTCTTCACCATAGGGCACAATAAAGCTGTAGATTTTCTCCGCAAAATATCCCGTCTCCAGGTTGTTCCCCTGGATGAGGCTGAGCGGGCAGCGGAGGTTTCAAATCTGGAGGATGCGTTGCTGGACAGCGAGGAAAAACGTATGCTGAACCGGGCACTGGGAGAGATTTCTGAGGATTACCGGATGGCTCTTCATCTGGTCTACTTCGAGGACTTGTCTCATGAGGAAGCAGCACACGTCATGAAGAAAAACCGGAAACAGGTGGAAAACCTGGTGTACAGGGGGAAACAGTCCCTGCGGAAGATTTTGGAGCGGGAGGGCTATGATTATGAAGGATAGAGAAGAATTTCTGGCCAGTGTCTATGCCAAGCGGGATGCAGAACTGGTAAAGCGAAAAAAATATAAAAAGAGAATGATTTCCGGTCTGAGTGCAGCGGCGGCATGTCTGGTACTGACCGTTGGTCTGGCAGAAATGGATGTTCTGGACTTCATGGGGGCGGCGGCAGAAGGCAGCTTTGATGGAGCGGCTGTGGAGAGCATTACGGAAAATGAAGCTCCGTCCGACAGTCTTCGTGAAGAGGGCGCAGATGACCGGGATACTGTGACACCAGGTGCAGTTCCGGGGCAGGCAGCTCCGCCGAAAGATATTTATGATCTGGTGATCGATGAAAACGACAGTGAGCTGGCGTATTACTGTCTGCCTTGTTTCACCATTGAACTGTATGAAGAAAACTGCGCATCCGCGACCCAGGGGGGAGGCATCGCTGATGTAGAAAAAGTTCAGAACTGGGTGGATGAGCTGATGGAAAAGGGGCAGGGATGCAATGTTGACGGGAGATTAGAAGATGCAGTCGAACTGAAAATGGATGAGGTTACCTGTATCGTAACTATCGAGACAGAACCGCAGCAGAAGGAAATCTACTACCTGACCGGAGAGGTGGGATGGTATGAATAAGAAAATTTTGGCGGGTGTGCTGCTGATAGCAATTTTGATTGTATCCTGTGCGATGACCGGCTGCGGCAGTGAATATACGCCGGGAACGGAGAACCTGACTGACGATGCAGCCACAATTACATGCACCAGTGAAGATTCTGCAGATCCTCAGGCAGTGAAGCTTCATAGCCTGTTAGAGCAGATTTTTGTCGATACCTGGGCTGACTGCGGAGAGAATAAAAACTTCCTCATGTCACCGCTGTCTCTGATTGAAGTGATGGGGATGGTCAGCGAAGGCAGCGGCGGACGGACACGTCAGCAGCTGGAGGAATTCTTTGGTTATAATACCAATGCCCTGAGTCAGCACGTTCGTTACCTGGAAAATAATCTGCCGTCGGAAAAAGATGCGAAACTGGAAATTGTGAACTCCGTCTGGATTCGGGACACGGAGCGGCTGGAAGTACAGGACGGATTTCTGCAGAATGTGAGGGGATATTACGATGCGGAAGTGTTCAAAGCAGCCTTTGATGCCGGCACTGTGAAGGACATCAATCAGTGGTGTGCTGAGAATACTGATGGCATGATTGATGAAATTCTGACACAGATTGAACCGGTTCAGATGATGTTTCTGATAAACGCTGTCTGCTTTGATGCAAAGTGGGCAGAGCCATACGAAAAAGGTGATGTGTTTGAAGACAGGTTTTATCTGGAGGACGGAGGCACTGCAGAGGCAAGCTACATGCGTTCCGAAGAATTCGGTTATCTGATGGATGATAATACCACAGGGTTTGTACGTCCGTATAAAGGTGGTTACAGCTTCGTGGCTCTGCTGCCGGAGGAAGGTCTGACTGTGACCGAGTATCTGGCAGAATTTGATGGAAGTAAGCTGGAAAACCTGCTTCTGGAGAAACGGGATGAGCAGGTCTTCTGCACTCTGCCGAAATTCAGCGGAGAAACATTTATGAACCTGATTGGAATGATGGAGGGTCGCGGTGTCATTGACCTTTTCGATCCTGACAAAGCAGACCTGACACCGATGGCTCTGCTTGATGGGGAGAGTCTGTATGTGACCCAGGCTGTCCAGAAAGCCTTCATCGAAGTGGATGAACAGGGAACGCGTGCGGCAGCCGTAACTCTGGTTACTCCCGGGGAAAGTGCCATGGAGCCAAGGAATGTGGTTCGTCTGAACCGGCCATTTGTGTATGTCATCGTGGATGATGCAAGTCAGCTGCCGATTTTCATGGGTGTGGTTATGAATCCGGCAGAATAGGAGGGGGATTATGAAGAAGAAATGGATTTCGAGTATTTTGATTTTATGTATGATCTGTGCGCTGACTGCCTGTAAGACTGAGAGCGGAGGGCAGGGAGAACCGTCCGGACAGTCTGGCAGCACTGCCAGCGGGGAAACGGTACAGATTTCCGTAACGGATCTGCCGCCAAGCAGCCTTGGGGAAGGATTTTGCTTCGTGGGAGAAGAAATGGGGCTGACGGACGTGTCGGTGAATCTCTTCCGTGAGAGTTACAGTGCCGAAGGAAACACCATGATTTCGCCGCTGTCTCTGATTACGGCTCTGACCATGACAGCTCGGGGCACCGGTGGTGAAACTCTGGCCCAGCTGGAAGAAGCCTTCAGCAGTGATATCGACTATTTCACAGCCTATCTGGGCTCTTTCCTGGCCAGTCTGGAAGACCGCCCTGCAAAATTCACTTCGGCCAGTTCCGTCTGGTTCCGCGATGATGCGGAGCGTCTGACGGTCAACGAACAGTTTATTGCTGATGCGGAAGGCTATTTTGATGCGGATATTTTCAAAGCAGCCTTTGATGATGGTACAGTAAAGGATATCAACCGCTGGTGCAGTGATAAGACCGACGGAATGATTGAAGAACTGGTAAAGGAAATTAAGCCGGATGAAGTGATTCGGCTTCTGAACGCCATCTGTTTTGATGCCAAGTGGCAGCAGCCATATGAATCAACAGACGTAGGGGAAGGCGAGTTTCTCAATGCAGGTGGCGGAACCAGCCGGGCTGATTTTATGTACGGGCAGGAAACACGATACCTGGAAGATGATACAGTCAAGGGATTCATCAAACCCTATGAGGGCGGATTCAGCTTTGTGGCGGTGGTACCGAAAGCCGGTGTCATTATGTATGACGGTGTCAAGCCGGATCAGCCGGGCCAGCCAATCATCGGCGGTGAAACCTACGGGGAGCACACAGGAGAGTTTACTGCAGAGGCTTTGTCGGAATATGTCGAATCCCTGACCGGAGACAAACTGCGTGCACTGCTGGACAGTCAGACGGAAACCATCGTGAAAACAAAACTCCCGGTATTCACCAGCGAGTACAGCGTGGAACTGATTCCAGCGCTGGAAGCACTGGGAGTCAAAGATCTCTTCGATGCAGAAAAAGCAGACCTCGGCGGTATGGCCACATCCTCCCACGGCAATATCTATATCAGCAAGATCTTTCAGAAGACTTTCATCGAAGTGGACACGGAAGGCACCCGGGCTGCAGCAGTGACGGAAATTGTGGCAAATGACTGTGCGGCAATGCCGATGCTGAAGTTTAAGGAAGTGTATCTGGACCGGCCGTTCCTATATATGATTATCGATGATGCCACCGGTGTGCCGGTGTTCATGGGTACAGTAACGGCGCTGGACGAACCAGTATAAGAAATTAAGACAGAAAGTATCATTTTTTGATACTTTCTGTTGTTTTTTGCGAGAACGTGTTATAATAAAGTGTGAAAGTAAATTTATTCAGTAAATGTAGAAGGAGAGTTCCAATATGAACAGTAAATCTGATGTAAAAAAACTGATTGGTGTAGTTTCCGGCAAGGGCGGTGTGGGTAAGTCCTCTGTGACTTCCATGCTGGCAGTAGCAACCCAGCGTCTGGGATACCAGACCGCTATTCTGGATGCAGATATTACAGGACCATCCATCCCGACTGCCTTCGGGCTGAAGCAGACTGCAGACGGCTGCGATGACGGTATTTTCCCTGTTATGACGAAAACCGGTATTAAGACCATGTCTGTAAATAATCTGCTGGAAGATCCGACCGATCCGGTCATCTGGAGAGGACCGGTGCTGGGTGGTGTAATCCAGCAGTTCTGGAATGATGTGCTGTGGGGTGATGTGGACGTGATGTATGTGGACATGCCTCCGGGAACAGCTGACGTGGCACTGACTGTGTTCCAGTCCCTGCCGCTGGACGGCCTGGTAATCGTAACTTCTCCGCAGGAACTGGTGAGCCAGATTGTGGAGAAGGCTGTAAAGATGGCCAATATGATGAATGTTCCGATTGTGGGACTGGTAGAAAACATGGCATATTTCGAATGTCCGGACTGCGGTAAGCAGCACAGAATTTTCGGTGAAAGCCATGTGGATGAAGTTGCCTTCCGGTACGGAATCCCGGCGGTGGCGCAGCTGCCAATCAATCCGAAGATTGCAGGCGCATGCGACCGTGGCCTGATTGAATTATTTGAAGGAAACTGGCTGGACACTATGGTAGATGTTTGCCTGGCAGCATACAACCCGAATAAACGTGACGGAATGCCGGAACCACCGGAAGGCTGCAGCGGAAGCTGTGACAGCTGCGGTGTGGAAGGCTGCGGAAGCCGTCAGTAGATAAGTCTGCTGGACGGTACAGGAAAGGAGATGCCCATGGAAAGAAGAAATCTGTTTAAAAAAAATGCGATTGTAAAACTGGCGGCAGCAGCGGCTGCGCTGACGCTGATTGCTGCAGCATCCCTTCTTCCTGCCAAGGCAGAGCCTGCACAGCTGACAGATCCTGATGTACTCAACCCGGATCCTGTAGTAATGATTGTTGAGGAAGCGGACGAAGCTGTAATTGAAGAGGAAACTTCTGAAGAAGAGGAAAAGAAGCAGAAAATGGGCTTTTTCACCCGTCTGAAACTGGCATTCTACGCATTCTGCGCCGGAGCCGGAGCCTGGATTGCTCACAAGATTCCGTGGGGCAAAATCTTCAATAAACGGAATCTCATCATCGTCCTGGTGCTGGCCGCGGCTGGTATTCTGGCATGGAAGGTTGGCCTCCCTGTACTGACTGATTATCTGAAAGAAACTGTATAATGGCATAAAAAAAGACCCGTTCATTCACTGAACAGGTCTTTTTCTTTTACATTTTAAACAAAATCATATTTTTCCAGGTATTCCTGAATGTCGCTGCGGGTATTCATAACCTTCCAGGCACCTTTTTTAGAATAGTTGCCTTTCTTTACAGCGTATCCGCCATACATGTAACCGCACAGCGCCATGGTGTAAGTACCGAAGGTCTTTTTCAGACTTTTCAGGTAACGTGCAGCCACATCGATGCTGACTTCCGGTTTATAAAGGTCACTTGGCTTGTAGCCGTAGTGCTTGGCCAGCCAGTCACTGGTCTGCATCATTCCCTTGTAGCCATAAGGGCTGGTTGCTTTGGAACGGAATGTACTTTCTCTCTGTGCAACTGCCATGAGAACTTTCGGGTCAATACCATGCTTTTCACCGATATCAATGAATGTCTGTGCAAGATTGCGGGACCAGACTTTACCCAGTTTGCTGTTTTTGCTGCGCATATAGGAAGCCAGACCGTTTCTGTAGCGGATTGCAGCCTTCTTCTCTGCTTCTGCTTCCTTATCGATTTCTTCTTTATCGTCATCCTCAGGTTCTTCAGAAGGTTCCTCTGGCTTTTCAGCAGGTTCTTCCTGTTCCGCGGATTCTTCTTCTGCAGGAACTTCCGGTTCAGCAGGTTCTTCCGGCAAAACTTCTGTTTCAGGCTCTTCTGGAATTTCCGGCACCTCCGGCACTTTCGGCTGTTCCGGTTCCAAAGCAGGAGCTTCCGGTTCTTCCGGCAAAGTTTCTGTTTCTTCCGGTATTTCCGGGATTACTGTACCCTGCGGCATATATGGATTCAGGGAAACTGCAGGGAGCATGGTGTCTTCTGCTGCTTCCGCATCAGCGGATGCGAAGGCAGGTGCTGCAGTACTGAAAACCATAGCCAGGGACACAGCCATAGCAATAAGTTTCTTATACATAAGATATTCTCCTTTATTCTGGTTCAAAGTGTATAAATTACACGCCAAAACATTATACACGATTTTAGCGTGTATGTCCAGTTTTACGTGTGAAAGTGGCTTTTTTTCAATATTTCACAGAACATACACACATAGTCTGCCGATTTCAATTAAAATAAAAGAAGCATTTTAAAAGAATGCGAAAGGGAGGTTTGACATCCATGTTTGGATATATTATGATAAATAAACCGGAATTGAAAATCAGGGAATTTGAAGTCTACAGAAGTAATTACTGCGGGCTTTGTGAATCGCTGAAACGGTATGGTCTGCTGGGACGGTCCATGCTGACTTATGACATGACCTTTCTGGTTATGCTTCTGAGTGACTTATATGACATGAAGGAAGAGCAGCAGTGCTGCCGGTGCATGATGCATCCGGTGAAGAAACACTGTCAGCGTACATCGAAAGCCAGCGACTACTGTGCCGATATGACGATTTTGCTCAGCTACCATAAGTGCATGGATGACTGGCACGATGAAAAGAAACTGTCACGGTGGTTTCTGGCAAAACTCATGTCACCGAAGATGAAGCGTGTCCGGGACCAGTATCCGGAAAAAGCGGCTTTCGTGGAAAAGAAACTGAACCAGCTGTCGATTGTGGAAAGTGCGAAGAATACGCCAATTGACAAAGTAGCGAAAATATTCGGTGAAATCATGGGGGAAATCTTCTCTTATCAGGATGATTTCTGGAAAGACGACCTGTACAAAGTCGGGTTCTATCTGGGAAAGTTTATTTACCTGATGGATGCCTATGAGGACATCGAAAAAGACCTGAAGTCGGGTGACTATAACCCGTTCCGTGAACTGTACAGGACCGAAGGTTTCGATGAGCAGGTGCTGCAGCTGATGATGCTGATGATGGGCGAATGTACAGATGCTTTTGAGCGGCTCCCTCTGGTGGAAAGTGCGGAAATCCTGCGGAATATCCTCTACTCAGGTGTATGGGTGAGATATGAACAGGTTAAGAATAAAAGAACTAATGCAGAACAGAAGAAAGAGGAACAGAAATAAGTATGAATCCTTATGAAATACTCGGTGTCTCCTATGACGCTACGGAAGATGAAATTAAAAAGGCATACCGCCAGCTGAGCAGAAAGTATCATCCAGATGCCAATGTGAACAATCCAAATAAGGATGCGCTGGAGGAAAAATTCAAGGAAGTGCAGCAGGCCTATAAGATAATTATGGACCAGCGTCAGGGCAAGGGGCAGCCGTCTGCAGAGGATTTCTGGGGATTTGGCGGTTACAGCTATGGCGGACAGGCTGCAGGCCGTGCAGAAACTCAGGAAGATCAGTATCTGCGTTCTGCATTGAATTACATTCAGAGCGGCTATTACCGGGAGGGACTTAATGTGCTGGAGCAGGTACAGGACCGCAAGGGACCATGGTATTACTACAGTGCTTTTGCCAATTACAAGCTGGGAAATAATGCGATTGCTCTGGAACATGCGAAAACAGCCTGTGCTTTTGAGCCGAATAACTATAATTACGCCATGCTGCTGAATCAGCTGCAGGGCGGTGGTCAGCGCTACCAGCAGAGAAGTGCCCATTACGGCGGCAATCCGACCATGGGCGGAAGCAATCACTGTATGCAGATGTGCGGTTACTTCGTGCTGTGCAATCTGTGCTGCGGCGGCAGCGGTATGTACTTCATGCCATGTCTGTGCTGTCTGTAAAAAACAGAATAATGTAAAAGGCGGCTTTTCAGCCGCCTTTTCGGTTTTTTATATTGCAGAATTATACAATACGGTTCAGCTTGCCGCCTTCCAGCCAGCTCTTCAGGTTTGCAGCAGAAACTTCGCAGATAGTGTTTCTGGCTTCTTTCGATGCCCAGGCAACGTGAGCTGTGATGAAACAGTTCGGCAGTCCGATCAGAGGATTGTCCATCTTAGGAGGTTCACCATTGACTACGTCCAGGCCGGCTGCGGAAATTTTGCCGGAAGCAAGGGCTGCGGCAAGGTCCGCTTCATTAATGAGGGCACCGCGGGCGGTGTTGATCAGGATGGCTCCATCCTTCATCTGACTGATGAATTCTCTATTGATGAAACCGCGGTTTTCGGCAGTGGCAGGGCAGTGAAGTGTTACGATATCGGACTTCATGGCAGCTTCCCAGTCGCGGCTGTAGATGTTTACGGTCATGCCGAATGCTTCTGCGATGGCAGCAACTTTACGCCCGATGTTTCCGTAGCCGATGATGCCCAGGGTCTTTCCTGCAAGCTGCTGAATCGGACTCTTTATGAGACAGAAATCCGGACTGACAGTCCATTCTCCGTTCTGAACTGCTGCGTTATGCAGTCCCGCATTATTGGTAATTTCCAGAATCAGGGCAAAAGTATGCTGAGCCACGGTATCCGTAGAATAGGACGGCACATTGCAGACTGCGATGCCGCGGGCTTTGGCAGCTTCGATATCGATATTGTCAAAACCGGTGGCCAGAACCCCGATGAACTTCAAATCAGGGCAGGCAGCTATAACTTCTTCTGTAATTTTATTTTTACTGGTGAAGATTGCTTCCGCATCTCCGATGGTTTCTGCGAGCTGTTCTGCAGGTGTCCGGTCGCAGACCTTTACCTGGCTCAGTGCTTCCAGTGCAGACCAGGAAAGATCACCGGGATTTATGGTATATCCGTCTAAAATGACTGTTTTCATGGATGTTTCCTCCTTGCGAAATCTTTGTCTAATGAATGTATTTTAGCAGAAGGAGACTGGAAAGTATATGCTTTTTTTGGTATACTATAAAATACGAGCTATATCAATACAGTGAAGTGAGGTAAGATATGAGAATTGACGGAAGAGAAAACAACCAGATTCGTCCGGTTAAGATAACAAACAACTATTTAATGAGTCCGCAGGGGTCTGTACTGATTGAAATGGGTAACACCAAGGTAATCTGCACAGCAACTGTAGAAAATTCCACTGCACGCCATCTGGTGGGCACCGGCCAGGGCTGGGTTACTGCAGAATACGGCATGCTGCCCGGTTCTACCGGTACACGTAAGAAGCGTGACAAGGGCGGAAAGCAGGACGGACGTTCCGTAGAAATTCAGAGACTGATTGGCCGTGCGCTCCGTTCCGTAGTGGATATGGAAAAGCTGGGTGAACGCACCATCTGGATTGACTGTGACGTAATTCAGGCGGACGGCGGCACCAGAACGGCTTCTATTACCGGTGCTTTCGTAGCTATGGTAGAAGCAATGAAGTGGATGAAGGCACAGGGCATGATCAGCGAGCTGCCTATAACTGCGATGGTATCTGCTATCAGCGTAGGTATGAACGGAGACGAAAGAATCCTGGATCTGTGCTATGCAGAAGACTCCCACGCAAAGGTGGATATGAACGTGGTAATGACTGATAAAGGCGAATTTATCGAAGTTCAGGGTACCGGCGAAGAATGTCCGTTTACAAGAGAAGATCTGAATGAGCTGCTGGCACTGGCAGAAAAGGGATGCCGTGACCTGCATGCAGTTCAGAAGGAAATCACCGGCGAAATTTAGGAGGACAGGAAGATGGCATACATTGTAGCAGCATCCAAGAATAAACATAAGATTGAAGAAATTGAAGCCATTACGAAAAAGTATGGTATGGAAGTCATTGCCCGTGACAAGGCAGGCGTGCCTGATGAACTGGAAATCGAAGAGGACGGCGAAACCTTTGAAGAAAACTCTTTGAAGAAGGCGAAGGGCATTCTGAAAGTCTGCGGACAGCCGACCATCGCTGACGATTCCGGTCTGATGGTAGATTACCTGGGCGGTGCGCCGGGCGTTTACTCTGCACGTTTTGCGGGGGAAGACGGAAACGATGCCAAGAACAATGAAAAGCTCATGTTCCTGCTGAAGGATGTTCCTGTTGCTGAAAAGACAGCTAAGTTTGTCAGTGTCATCACACTGGCATTCCCGGATGGAAAGGTTATCGTAGCACGCGGCGAATGTCCTGGCAGAATTATCGAAGAGCCTGCTGGCGAAAACGGATTTGGATACGACCCACTGTTTGTACCGGATGGATATGACCGTACTTTTGCACAGCTGACATCTGAAGAAAAGAACCTGATCAGCCACCGTGCCCATGCACTGAAGGAACTGGAACGCCAGCTGAAGGAAATGGGCTATTAGAAAGGACAGGAAGCGGTTGAACCGATTTACGAAAATGACTCCGGACAGGGTGCGGAATATCTGCATACTTATTTACAGAAAACTGAGGGATCCCTATTACCAGGGCGCTGCAGCAGAAATGGCTTTTTATCTTCTGCTGTCTATTATCCCTCTGTTTATTCTGCTGTCACAGCTGCTGGGGCTCTTTTCGATTTCTCTGGGAAGCATCAAAGACTGGCTGGACATCGAGAGTATGCTGAAGGTGGAAGGTGCAGATATGATTCTGTCCATGCTGGATTATTCGCCCTCCGGCGTAAACAGTGTATTTCTGGCTCTGACAGCAGCCTGGGCGGCGTCCAAAGCACAGTTTTCCATGATGCGTATCACCAACTATACTTTGACAGACGGGCGCTCTACAGGGCAGGGGTATCTGCGTGACAGAATCCGTTCGCTGAAGACAGTGGTCATTACTGTGTTTACCATCGCCTTTGCACTGGTAATCCTGGTTTATGGTGAAGTGATTCTGAAGCTGGTCTTCGGTATTGTGGCAGGTACGGAAATCGCTGAGATGACGTGGGTGCTGATCCGCTGGCCGGCAGCGGCAGTGCTGTATTTTCTCATGGTGTCATATAACTACTATGTACTTCCGACCCACAGGATTCCTTTTGGGGCTGTGGTACCGGGCAGCATATTTGCATCGGTGGGAATGATGGCAGTAACCGGATTTTACAGTGCTTACAGCAGTGCTTCCGCAAATTATGACCTGCTGTACGGGTCTTTCTCCAACTTTGTGGCTCTCATGTTCTGGTTCTATCTTCTGGCCTGGGTGCAGTTTCTGGGTGTGATACTGAACAAAGTCTGGTGGGAGTCGCGGCTTCTTCAGGATAAGGACGAGCTGGCAGATGCGGATGTTCTGCCGCCTCTGATACGTAAAACTCTGCGGAAAATACGCCGCAGTCTGAAAAAATAAAAATGTATTTTGGAAAAAACAGGGGGAACTGAATATGGAAAAGAAAGTATTAATTATTATGAACCCGCGGTCGGGGACTATGCGAGCGAATAAATATCTGACAGATATTGCTGAACTCTTCGTGCGGAATGGTTATATGCCGTCGGTTCTGATCACTACAGGCCGGGGGGACGGCACAGCATATGCAAAGAAATATGCGGCTGATTTCGACCTGCTGGTGGCCATCGGCGGTGACGGTACATTTAATGAGGTGGCAGCCGGTGTAGTGGAAAGTGGTGTCCGTGTACCGCTGGGTTATATTCCGGCAGGAAGCACCAATGATTTCGCAAGCAGTCTGGATCTGTCAAAGGACGTAATTCTCAATGCCAAAGGAATTCTCAGCGGCAGACGCCAGGCAATTGACCTGGGATCATTTAACGGCAGAACCTTCTCCTATATTGCTTCTTTCGGAGCATTTACCAAGGCTTCCTATGCTACGCCGCAGGGTGTTAAGAATATTTTGGGGCATGCTGCTTATGTTCTGGCTGGTGTGAAGGAAGTTGCCAATCTGAAGCCGATTCACATGGCCATCGAAGCAGACGGCATCCTCTATGAGGGTGATTATCTGTTGGGTGCCATCAGCAATTGTACTTCGGTGGCAGGGGTATTGACCATCAGGAGCGAGTATGTGGATCTGAATGACGGAATGTTTGAGCTGCTGCTGATCAAAGCACCGAAGGATCCGCTTGAGATGGCAGAACTGCTTCTCATGCTGCAGCAGCAGAACTTTTACGATACCAACATGATAACCTTTGTCAATGCGAGGGAGTTTCATATCCGTGCCGGCAGCGATGTGGACTGGACTCTGGATGGTGAATTTCAGGAAGGGGCAGAGGAAATCGTTATCCGGAATCTGGAAGGTGCCATCGATATGGTACTGCCGGAAAAGCGGGAACCTGCACCAGACCCATTCCACATAGAAGTAACCTGGAATACACGAAAATAGAAAATACTGAACATATCAGGACTCTCCGGACCTTGAACCGACCGGAGAGTTTTTTTGTTTCATAAATTTTAAAAAAACGCTTGACTATACGGTTACCGTATAGTTTATGCTTTTATTATAGAAACGAGAGGTGACTGAAAATGAAACTCAGCTTTAAAACGAAATTATCCTACGGAATCGGAGCCATATCCGATAACGCCATGTATACTTTAACCGGAACGTATCTGATGCTGTATCTGACCACAGTGGCAGGTGTAAGCCCTGCGATGGCAGGGACCATTTCTGCCATCGGCTCCATCTGGGAAGCTCTGTGCGCACCCATCGTGGGGTATAAATCGGACCATATGCAGTCCCGGTTTGGCCGGCGGAAGCCATTCCTCATGATGGCGGCATTCCCCATTGCGGTGATTACGAGCCTGCTGTTTACTACCTTCGATGCATCCCCGGCATTTAAGACTGCTTATTATATCATCATGGTTGTGCTCTTCTGGACCTGCTTTTCCAGTGAGTTCGTGCCGTATATGGCATGGGGGTCTGATCTGACCGAAGATTATAACGAAAGAACTGTACTCCGTTCCTTCTCCTATGTGTTTAATCAGGTGGGGATGGGTATCGGTATGGTAATGCCGACCATTATCGTGGATTACTGCATGAATCTGGGACGGACCCAGCAGCAGTCCTGGCAGGTAGTGGGCATTTTTGTAGGTCTGTGCTGCTGCGGTGCACTTCTGCTGTCCGCCTGGAACGTAAAGGATACCGATGTGAAGGATTTCGTCAAGCCGGCGAAGAAAGAACCGTTCCTGGATTTTGGGATTATCGTGGGAATTTTCCGCCAGTATCTGGATATTCTCAAGCTGCGGCCGATACAGTATATTATCGGTGCCAGCCTGGCTTATCTGGTGGCCAATGTGGTCTTCGGTTCGGACCGTGTCTTCTTTATGACCTATAACATGGGATTGTCAGAGGGAATGATTTCCCTCATGCTGCTGGTGATTACCGTCAATGGTATTATCATGGTGCCGTTTATTACGAAGTTTGCCACAAAATTTGATAAGAAAACAGTATTTATGTTTGGAATCGGCGGTGCGGGTGTTCTGATGATTCTTATGCGGCTTATCGGAATCAGCAGCATTCCGGCTCTGCTGGCAACCGTAATCTTTTATGGAATCGCCAATGCTTGTTACTGGCAGCTGATGCCATCCATGCTCTATGATGTGTGTGCCGCAGAAGAACTGGTTTCCGGTGAAAACCGGTCCGGTGCTGTGATTTCCCTGCAGGCTCTGTCAGAATCCCTGTCCATTGCAGCCAGTGCTCAGATGCTGGGAATTATCCTGGAACTGGCGGGATTCGATGGAGAAGCAGCTGTACAGACTGCCACGGCGCAGACCTGGATTGCCAACTGTTTCGCCGTGATTCCGGGGATTTTCATGATTCTGGCAGCACTGCTGATTTACAAGTATCCAATTGATAAACAGAGTTTCACCCGCGTGATGGCGGCACTGGAACGGAAAAAAGCAGGGGAATCTGTTGACCTTGCAGAATTCAATGATATTTTTCTTACCCATAAATAAAGTTGAAATGTAAAAGGAAAGTGAAAAATGCAGCCTGGATAGGGCTGCATTTTTCGTGTCTTTATAGATGTTATTTTGGTTCCACTCTGATGGCCAGTTTGACCAGATAGTTATAGTAATCCTTCACTGACAAGTCATCCAGGATGACTTCCTCGTAGAAGTCAGAAGTGAGCCGGAACCCCTCAGCCCTGGCAAAATCCATCAGCTTCAGACAGTTTTCGTGGACATTGCGGTATCCCTGGTCATCATAGATGCAGATATACCGTCCGCCGGCATCCAGGTTGGCATGGCGGTAATCTTCCGGAACCAGATCCTCACGGTCCACCACGGAGTAGAAATGTGAGTAAAGATAGTTGTCTTCTGTGACACTGTCCACCGGAATGATGGCACCGATGGCGTAACAGCTTGGAATTTCCAGTTCCTGGCGGAAGTTCAGGTGATCGCTCACCGCCTTCATGATGTCCTTGTCTTCGTCAGGACCCCGGTAGCGTGTGGTGATATGATATTCATCTTCCATATTTTCGAATACGATTTTTCCCAGAGGCGCATGAAGTCCTTCCCGGGTCAGTTCAATCTTAGTATCAATGAACTTCTTTGACCACTGGAGTTTATGGATCATTTCATCAATTTCGCTGCGGCGCTCTTCCAGCAGCTGAATCAGAGCCTGCGGGGAACGGTGGTCCATGTGGGCCTTGATTTCCTTCAGAGGCACGTTCAGATCTTTCAGTGCCATAAGCACAGCGAAGGTTTCAATCTGTGTATAAGAATAGTAACGGTATCCGTTTTCTCCGGTGATAGCCGGACGGAAGATACCAATATCATCATAATGAAAGAGGGTCTGCTTCTTCACACCGCAGATGCGGGCGAATTCCCCTGTGGTGAAATAATTTCGGCTGTTTTTCATGGCACAAAACACCTCCTGATACTTTATTTTACCACAGATTTGATGTATAATGATAGATGTAAAATTTTGCGCAGAAACGAAAAATGACCGAAAATAAGGAGAGAACGACGATGAAATATATTCAGGCTGACATTCATGTAAACCGTGAGGGCATCGAACCCGTGCTGACTGCACTGATGAACGTGGACATTATGGATACCGTGGTGGAAGACCCGGCAGACATTGCAGATCTGCTGGATAAGGACCAGGACTGGGAATGGGACTACGTGGACGACAGTGTCATCGAAATGCAGAACGCGGAACCGAAGGTGACCGTTTACATGGAAGATGATGAAGAGGGCCGCCGCAAGCTGGCTGCACTGCAGGGTGCTGTTGAAGAACTGAAAAAGGAAGCGGCTGCCGGTGCCTACGGTGAAAACGTGGACCTGGGACCGCTGACTGTAGATGTTTATGTGGAAGATGACAGCGAATGGAAGGATAACTGGAAGGAATTCTTCAAGCCGAAGAAGGTGGGCAAGCGTATCGTGGTGAAGCCGACCTGGTACGATTATGAAAAGGAAGAAGGGGACCTGGTTATTGAAATTGACCCGGGTATGGCTTTCGGTACCGGTACTCACGAAACTACTTCCCTGTGTCTGAGACTGATGGAAGACTATATGGCTGACGGTGACAAGGTTCTGGACGTAGGCTGCGGTTCCGGCATTCTGGCTATCGCAGGTGCACTTCTGGGAAGCCCTGAGGTTCTGGGGGTGGAAATTGACCCTGTAGCAGTAGAAATTGCCCAGGAAAATCTGGAGTTAAACGGCGTGACTGATGTGGCACGTGCACAGTACGGTGACCTGACCAAGGGTATCGACTTCAAGGCGGAAATCGTAGTTGCAAACCTGATGGCAGACCTGGTGATGATGCTGTCTGCTGACGTGGCAAAACACATTCTGCCGGGCGGTAAGTACATTTCTTCCGGTATTCTGGTAGAAAAGCGTGATCAGGTGGCAGCAGTGATCCGTGACTGCGGCTTTGATATCGTGGAAATCCGTGAAGACGGCATGTGGTGTGCGATTGTGGCAACACCGAAGGAAGCGTAGATTTTGAGGGGAAACTGGCAATGAGCAGATTTTTTGTGGATCCGTCTGATGTGACGGATAAGTATATTTACCTGAATGATTCCGGTGACCTGAAGCATATGCGTAAAGTTCTGCGTATGGGCGTGGGTGATGAACTGGATATTTCCGACGGGGCAGCCTGGGAGTACCATGTACAGATTGAGGCACTGGATGAAGACGAAGCCAAGCTGCTGATTCTGGACAAGCAGAAGTTTGCCCGGGAACCGGAGCTCCATGTAACCCTGTACCAGGGTGTGCCGAAGGCCGGAAAGATGGAAGGCATCATCCAGAAGTGTGTGGAGCTGGGCGTCTATGCTATTGTCCCTGTATTCATGGAACGTACCGTGGTAGTGGACAAGGGCAACTTCGGCAAGAAGCAGGATCGCTGGCAGAAAATAAGCGACGAAGCTGTGAAGCAGTGCAAGCGCGGTATCATTCCTGAAGTGGGAGCATCTTTGAAGTTTAAGGAGATGCTGACGGAACTGGAGCAGTATGATCTGATTCTCTTCCCTTACGAAAATGAAGAGGGTACAACAATTAAAGACTGTCTGCGCGATGTGGTCCGTGCAGTAGAAGCGGGTGAACGCACCATGCCGAAGCATGTCTGCATCATCATCGGACCGGAAGGCGGTTTCGCTGATAAAGAAGCGGAAATGCTGGACGAGGCTGGGGCTCAGCGCGTATCCCTGGGTAAGACCATCCTGCGTACAGAGACTGCAGGCCCTGCAGCTCTGGCCATGACCATGTACGAACTGGAACTGTAAATATGTATGAAAAAAGAGACTTCTTATGAAGTCTCTTTTGTACTTTTTATTCCTCTTCGTCTCTCCACTGGAGAACTTTTCTGTAAGTGTTGCAGCCATAGATGATGCCTACAATCAGCACACCGGCAACCGCCACATTTCTTACGATTTTATCTACATGAACGGTTACGTCCACGGAATTTTCTTTTCTGCTCATAATACAATCCTCCCCTTACAGTTTAACCATATAGTCACATTTTAACAGATTATAAACAAAATGCAAGCCTATTCAGGAAGTATTAACTTCCATGCTTCAATCAGTTTTTCCAGGTTCCAGGCTGCATTGGCAGGGGATGTGGATGGCAGACAGACTGCATTACGGCCTGTGGCGCTCTTAAGATATTTATCATAATACTTCAGAGCGGTTTTACCGTTTACAAAAATCTGTTCGATGGGAGCGGTATCCAGAATACGGGAAAGGTCATTGGGCATTACATTCTTTATGGAACTGTCAGAACTTCCTGTAATCTCGCAGGAAGCAATAACATCCCACACTGCGATGCTATGAGTCAGAAGGAAGGCACGCTTCTCTTCTATCGTCAGAGGTACAGAGCATCCGAATACCGCCGCTGTCACTTTCCAGAACCGGTTTTGCGGATGTCCGTAAAAGAACATGGCTGACCGGGACTTTACCGATGGAAAGCTGCCCAGTATTAAGATCCGGGAATGTTGATTATAAACAGGCTCGATGGGGTGCTGTATCATGGTATACCTCCGCAAGTGTCACTGTATGCTGACAGTATATCATGAAAACTCTAAGCAGGCAAATGCTCTGCAAGGACAAAATCCGGTGTCCGCAGAAACCGTTTCAGCCCGAAGAGGCTGTCCGGGTCGCCGGAGCGGATGGTGTTCATAATCTGGTAACTGGTCAGGGAACCTTTGAAACCAAGCTCTTTCAGAATTTGATTGGCGGAACCATCGGTGGGCCAGGCACCGTACGGCCAGGCAAAGACCAGAGCAGGCACACCGACCTCTTCACCAATTCGCTGCTGTGCCGTTCCCAGATCTTCCAGAAGGGCAGTGCGGTAGTCCTCGAAAGATTCCCCCGGAATCCGGTCGGCACCTTTGCGGCCTGTTCCGTCATTACGATGCAGATTCCAGGTATGATTTCCGATTTCCACCAGTCCGGAAGAAACCATGTCAGAAGCTTCATTCCAGGTTAAAGGGCCTCCTCCAGGCGGTCTGTGGAGCTGACCGGATGCAAGTTCTGTTTCACTGCCAATTACACTGATGACTGCCGGAATGTGGTATTTCTGCAGGAGGGGAAAGGCTTTTTCATAGTTGTTGTAATACCCGTCATCAAAGGTAATGAGGACTGGCTTTTCCGGCAGTTGAGCGCCGCTTTCAGCGTAGTCTGCAAGCTGCCGAAAGGTTACACCAGTGTATCCATGATCTGTAAGCCACTGCAGGTCCTTTTCGAAATCCTCCGTCAGTATGAAGTACTCACCCGTCTTGGCCGGATCATCAGTGAGGCCGTGATACATGAGCACCGGAAGGGGAACTTCGGAGCGAGTGTCTTTGACTGCTGTCATCATGGACGCAGATACTGCGGCAGGAAGTCGGGTCTGTATGTAGACTCCCGTAAGGAAAAGCAAAAGCAGAAAGAATACCGTTATCAAATTATTTCTCTTCATGACTTCCCCCTTTCTTTCCAAAATATTTTATGTCCGGCTTTCTTCCTTTATGCCCGGCTTTGTGGTAGAATAGTGGGGAGATTAATTTTGGGAGAAGACAATGAGATTAGCATTTCATACTTTGGGCTGCAAGGTAAACCAGTACGAAACAGAAGCCATGAAAGAACAGTTCGGCTCTGCAGGCTATGAAATCGTAGGGGAAGAAGATATTGCAGACGTATATATTATTAATACCTGTACCGTAACCAATCTGGCAGACCGCAAGTCCCGCCAGTACATCCGCCGCATGAAGAAACAGAGTCCGGATGCTATCGTTGCGGTAAC
This sequence comes from Anaerovoracaceae bacterium, assembly GCA_045578745.1. GTDB lineage: Bacteria > Bacillota > Clostridia > Peptostreptococcales > Anaerovoracaceae > RGIG7179. The sequence goes on along the minus strand of JAZNKW010000091.1, from coordinate 8,284 downwards.
CGGCTGTTATGCCCAGGTCAGCCCGGAAGAACTGACCGCCATGGAAGAAGTGGATATCGTAGCAGGCACCGGTGAAAAAAACAATCTGCTTGGTTACGTGGAAGAGTTCCGCCAGAAGAGAGAAGCCCAGCTTCATATTAAGACTTATGATGAACTGACCGAATATACGGATAAAGGCATCATCACATCCATGGAATCCCGTACCCGTGCGTACATAAAGATTCAGGAAGGCTGCAATCGGTTCTGTGCTTACTGCCTGATTCCTTTTGCAAGGGGGCATGTGAGAAGCCGCAATCCGGAAGAAGTGGTTGAAGAAGCCCGTGCGCTGATTGAGTCCGGCTTTAAGGAAGTGATTCTTACCGGCATCAATACTGCACTGTATGGTACAGAGACCAGTTTTTCATGGCCGCTGACAGAGGAAGAGAACGCTGCCGGCATGAGCGGCATCGAAATCATCATCAGCCGGATCAATGCACTTCCGGGTGAATTCCGTATCCGCTTAAGCTCTCTGGAGCCGACGGTAGTCAATGCAGAATATGTGAAGAGACTTATGCAGTACGAAAAGCTTTGTCCGCACCTGCACCTTTCTATTCAGAGCGGCAGTACCAATGTGCTGAAGCTGATGAACCGCCGTTACAACCGGGATGAGTACCTGGATATCGTTCAGGTACTGAAGGAACATGACCCGGGTTACGGCATCACTACCGATATTATCGCCGGATTCCCTGGTGAAACGGAAGAGGATTTCCTGGACAGCATCGATATGATTGAACGTGCTGGTTTCTGCAAGGTGCACGGATTCCGTTATTCCAAGCGTCCGGGAACTGCAGCTGCTTCCATGAAGGGGCACCTGGACGGCAATACGAAAAACAATCGAATTACACGGCTCCTTGCAGCAGGCGAAAAAGCCGCGAAAGAATTCTTTGCGGGGGAACTTGCTCGGGGCGGCGAAAGAACCGTTCTCTTTGAAGAATGGGCAGACGAATATCTCACCGGCTATACCGAAAACTATATCAAGGTGTACGCAGAAGGCGGAGAAGAATATTTAAACAGTTTCCAAAAGGTAAGACTTTTAGAAGAATACAAAGAAGGAATGAAAGGAGAGATTATCAATGGCTGACTGTATTTTCTGCATGCTTGCAAATCATGACATTCCAACCAATGTGGTCTATGAAGACGACAAAATTTTCTGCTTCCATGATATGGAACCGCAGGCTCCCGTTCACGTTCTGCTAATCCCGAAGAAGCACATCTGCTGTCTGGACGCAGTGACCGAAGAGGATCAGGAACTGATGGGCTACATGATGTATAAGATTCACGAAATCGCAGAAACTCTGGGACTGGAAAATGGCTACCGCGTAGTATCCAACAACGGTGAAGACGCATTCCAGACTGTGAAGCATCTGCACTTCCATATCCTGGGCAAGCGTAAGCTGACCTGGCCACCAGGCTGATTTTGGGAGGCGACCTGAATGAATGATAGCAAATTCAGCTGCGTAGACTGCAAAGTCCGCGTATGCGGTGATAAGAAATTCAATGAGGAAACCCATTATCCCGGATTTTGTCCGACTCCCGGACTGCAGGAAGGGCAGGTACAGGGTCAAGTTCTGGCAGAAGCCATGGAACTTTATAACGAAGGCCGCAACCGTGAAATTATGGTTGCAGCAGCCGAAGTGGAAAGTGAAGGCTACTGTGTATGGCCGCGTGTAGAAGAAATCATGCGATTTGCTGAGAAACTGGGGGCGAAAAAAATCGGTATCGCAACCTGTGTCGGTCTGCTGAATGAAGCATCTCTCTTTGCAGATATTCTCCGCGCCCGCGGTTTTGAACCGGTGGGTATCGGATGCAAAGCAGGTTCTCAGCTGAAGACTGACATGGGCGTATCTCCTGAACATTGTGATGTGGGCGAAGTGATGTGCAATCCGATTCTTCAGGCGAAAAAGCTGGAGGCGGAAGGCACTGACCTGAACGTGGTAGTAGGCCTTTGTGTAGGCCATGACAGCCTGTTCTATAAGTATTCTGCGGCACCAGCAACTACCCTGATTACCAAGGACCGTGTCACCGGACACAATCCTGCAGGCCCGCTGTACACTTCCAAAAGCTATTATAAGAAGCTGAGCAGAAAGCCGGAGTAACCATGGATATGGAAAAAACAACGGAAACCCGTAAATCCGGTAAACGAACCCTGCTGCTTTCTGTCCTCATGAGTGCACCGGGACCGCTGATTATCGGTCTTGGACTGACGGTAGGTCGAAGCACAACCCAGCTGGCCGACTTTTTCCGACGCAGTGCGGAACTGCTGGCCATCATCTGTGCTTATGTGGTCTACTGCATTACCAACCGTGATGGTCACGAGGATCTGCAGCTGAAGGCTCGTCTGGAACATCTGACCAACCTGTTTGTGGGAGGGGTCATGTGTCTCAGCGGTACTGTGATGCTGGTCCTTGCCTTTGTCTCTGAAACAGAAGAAAAAGGCAATGTGATTCCGGGACTTACCATTGCACTGCTGGGTGTTATTGCAAACACTCTGTTCTGGCGTAAGTACACAAAACTGAACCGGCAGAATGCAAATCCGATTCTGGCTGTGCAGGCCCGTCTCTACCGTGCAAAATCACTGGTAGACGGCTGTGTCACCATCGCCCTTGCGGCAGTAGCACTCTTCCCTGCGTCAGCAGCGGCAGTATGGCTGGATATGGCAGGAACGGCTGTGGTTGCAGTGTACCTCGTGTACTGCGGCATTAAAACCATCCGGGAAAGTAAAACTTTAAACGCATAAGAAAAGAACCAGAGCCTTGCGGCACTGGTTCTTTTTTACTGCAGTTATTGCTGTTATTTAATCTTCATAAACACTGGTCCACATTTCACCCTCTTCTATCTCGATGTCAACCAGGTCAGAGTATGCGAAGTTTCCTGCAGAATCCCATATCTCAAATGTAAGCGCATAGTGTCCATCGAAAAGTTCCACTTCGCAGAATTCTGTGTCTGCAGTCACAGTCAGGTCATCCACTCTGTACATTTCGAAGTCATCTTCACCGCTGAAGGATGCCATCTTCCAGATGGTTGTGATTTTGTCGCCTTCCTCCAGGAGGCGGAGTTCCTTGCTGGCCATTCCCGTATCATCCAGCGCCTTTGCTGCACCCAGAATGGTCCATTCTTCTGTATTGAAGTCATAGACCACGCGCAGGTAGTACAGCTGTTCATTCAGCAGTACCGGTACGGAATAGAGGTTGTAATCGTCACCATCACATACCAGTTCCATGTAGACCATGCAGTCGTCAATTGCTCCCCAGACACCGCGGAAATTATCTGTAAATACGCCGGATTCCCAGTCCGCGGTCATGTCATTATCAGAACCCAGAATCAGAATCTGATCATATTCGTTGTCAACATAGTAAAGTGTATATCCCACACCGGCAAGTACATCATATGCATCCGGTCCAAGATTCATCACCGCATTGCCGTCATCGTCGATCTCTACGGGTGCACCATTCCAGTCCATGTTTTCCAAAGACGGAACCTCAGGCATATGGCTGGCTGTAAGATTCAGTTCTTCCAGATAAGCACGGCCTTCTTCGGAGATTTTGCCGGTAAGGCCATAGGTGTACAGATGTTTGAAGGCCTGTCCGGTGCCTACATTGAGATAGCCGTTCAGATTGCGGATATCTCCGTTATAGTTGTAATAGCAGCTGAGGCCGGTAGCCTCTCTGCGGTATGGACCGGTGACCTGATAGGCGATGCAGCCGCGCAGCGCGTCCAGCACACCCTGGGCGGAAGGCAGCATCCATGCGGTCTGCCGTGCAAAATGTCCTAAGTCCACCATGTTGGTGTAACCCTGATCCTGGGTGTTTCCGCCGTAATTTTCGCTGAGCGAAGCAGCACGGCCAAGCTCTGCGAAGAAGGAAGGATCCTTGGAGGCTGCCAGAAATGCTTCTTCTCCGAAGGTTTCATATGCAAGCAGCAGGTTATCCAGCTTGGTCAGATCTGTCAGAGACAGAGTTGCCTGTGCTGCAGTCCTCACTTTTTCACAGCCTTTATAATAGGCGTTGCAGATGGAAATACCGAGTTCCTCTCCATCCATGGATGGATTTTCTGCCAGATCCTTTACCCACTGGGAATAGAGCCACCCATTGCCCGGTTCCACTTCTTCCGATGCAGCCAGATATTTTGCAAAAGGCTGGAATGTGGCTGCTACGTCTATGGTGGCCATGAGGCATGCGTCGAATCCTACCAGTTCCAGCACAGGGTTTTCTGTGTCAGCAGGCCACAGAGTATCAAAGGCTGCATACATTTCCAGCAGGTCCAGTGAGTCGAATTCATAGTTTTCATCAAAAGATGCACCTGTTACAGAGCCGCCGCCATGATTCCAGAATATGACGGCAGTTTTTTCTGAAGGGTAATTTGCTTCCGCAAAAGCCAGAAAGTCATAAAGTGTCTGTGCTTCCCCCATGTTTGCCAGAGGCTGTTCGTCCACAAGGAAGAGACCGTCGCTGTCGTAGAGCCAGCGCTGTGTCTTGGATGCATCCATGGCATCGTTCTGCCAAACCTCCGCACCGCCGGTCTGGATGACAATGTTTACGTTATCAGGAAGCTTGACTTCCAGAAGTTCAAGCAAATCGCCGGTAGCACAGGCGTATTCTGTTTCCAGGTCGCTGCCGCAGAGATACCAGTAGATGGCCCAGCTTCCCGGTTCCGCATCAGAGCCGGACAGTTCATCTGCGTCAATCTCAATACCGGAAACATCGTTCTGGAATCCGATATTATCTGCAGCAGGACTGGTTCTGGCCGGCGTACCGCAGCCTGAAAGCAGGGGAACTGCAGTGACAATAAGGGTGAAGGTCAGCAGCAGAGTGATAAGCTTTTTTATTCTGAAGGTTTTATGTTTCATCGGCAATACCTCCCGTGGTTATACTGATTTCAGCATAACACATTTTACGGAGGAATGCGACAGCAATCGACGGGAGAGGGAAATTATATGGATGATGTGAAATAAGGATTGACAAAACATGTTTTTTTAAGTACAATATCAATGTTGAGTATAACTGAATATTCATGTGCGGCTGTGCTGGAATTGGTAGACAGGCAAGCTTGAGGTGCTTGTGTCCGAAGGTCGTACGGGTTCGAGTCCCGTTGGCCGCACCAATATGAAAAAAAGGAATGGGTTTTTCCCATTCCTTTTTTCGTTATCTGAAGTTTTTAATACGTCCGTCATCACAGCGGATTCTGCAGCTGGCGGATTTTGCGGCGGAGGCGATGCAGCTGATTGCCTACAAAGAAGAGACCAATCAGGCCGCCCAGGATACATCCTACTGCAGCCCCTTCGAAGAAGCCGTTAAGAAAGCTGTCGGGTGCAGCAAAGGAATTTCCGCACATCATGAAGGCAAACAGCGCCAGGATGAAGAGGTAGTATGCTGCCAGAATCATTACATGATGGCCGATAACCTTGCGGCACATTTCGATTTTCGATTCATTGTCGCTGAAGATGGACATATCGTCGCCGGCACTGCGGATTTTGCGGAAATAGTACCAGTGACGGAAACGGGTTACGAACTCCCAGCCATAATCAGCATACATCTGAATGTAGCTTGCTTCATCCAGATCACCGTCGCGGAAATCAAGCTGATAAATCCATTCTTCCTGCGGGCAGGCTTCAAAGTGATATTTAAAGCCGGTGGTTCTGACCAGCTTCCAGCCTTCTGCATGCATGAAGGAAAGCCATGCAGCTTCTTCCTGAAATTCAGCGATATAAAAAACCTGCCGCTGTGTCAGTGTATTTCTATTCATCAATCATCTCTCCTTTACTGTTTCGGTACAGCCGCTCGATACGGGCCAGTTCCGTCTTTAATATTTCAGTTCCAAGTTCTGTAATCTGATAGAGCTTTCTTTTTTCTTCCTCCCGGGTAAAGGCAATCAGTCCGTCTTTTTCCATCTTGGAAAGACTGCCGTACATGGTTCCGGGACTGATCAAAATCTCCCCGCCTGTCATTTGGCGCACTTTCTGGGTGATTCCGTAGCCGTGGTTCTCTTCCTGCAGACAGAAGAGAATATAAAAACCGGTTTCGGTCATGGGGATATAGACTCTTTTGATTTTTTCGTCCATTTCATACTCCTTTATGAGGTTCGATATATCGTAGTGCGATATATACTGTGGTTTGAGTATATCGCAGTGCGATATAAATGTCAAGCATTTTGTGAATATAATGATGTTAGGCACGCAAAATAAGCGAAGCTGTCACGCATATGCATGACGTAAACTAAAGTTTTGCGTGATGGGCAGAATAAATTACAAATATTACATGTAAAAATATTACAAAAATAATATAATATGGGTGCAAAAGGGGGCGAAGATGGATTTTTTGGAATTACTGAAGCTTCAGAAAAAGAATGAGCATGAAAAATTAATGGCACATAAAAAAATATATTCCGCCTTGTACCATGAAAAAGGGGCATTGCACTACAGCAAACGAAAAGATGGAGCAATTAAATACTATATTCGGGAAAAAGACAGCCGTATTTATGTGAATTCTGATTTACGGCCAAGAATGGACCGGATTCGATTAAAAAAATATCTGGAAATGGAAATAAAGTATCTGGAAGAAAATCTAAAGCTGATGGAACGGATGATTTCAGAATATAAAAAAACAGACTATGATACCATTAACGGAGAATTGAATAGTGCATACAGAGGAGTGTTCGTTCCGGCGGCCGGTGTAAACTGGAGAAATAACATACCACCTTTTACACAGTCGGAGAATCCTCTTTATCCGGAGGAACTTATACATACCACTAGTTTTGGGCTGAAGACAAGGACGAAAGGGGAGATGGAGATTGCCGAGCTGCTGTATAAGCTGGGTATCCCATTTCGATATGAAATGCGGCTGGAACTGTTTAATGATGATGGAACGATAAAAATCGTTTATCCGGACTTCAGCATTCCCTTGGAAGACGAATGGTTTTTTATCGAGCATCTAGGCTTATTGAATAAAGAAAAATACGTGAAACGTAATGCCGAAAAACTCCATGAATATCACAGTAATGGGATTCTGATGCCGGGACAGATGATTTTTACCATGGACGGGCCTGACGGCGGACTTGACGCAGGCCCGGTTATGGAGTTTCTGCAGAACATTCTTCTTCTTCGTCTTTTGAAGAGTGAGGCAGATGGATTGGCAGCTGGCTGAGACGGCTGCGGCGGCGCAGTGTGAGACTGATGCCTACAAGACGGTTATAGGTACGGAAAAGCCATACCGGAATGGTGTGATTTTTGATGCGGCTTCGGATCGAGTCGCTTCTCTCAGTACCTCCGATTTCGGTGATTCGTCGCTGGAGGATTGCTTCGATGAGATCGTTATTGCAGGTGATTTCTTTTTCAAAATCTGTAAACGCGCTTCCTACACAGTCTTCGGAATGGGAGTCAGAACCTCCAGTGCATGGTTTGTTCAGAAACTCGGCCATTTTCTGTGCCAGATAGTTGCTGGTATGATTGTCGCAGGCGTTGAAGCCTTCGATAAAGTCGAATTCTTTCAGCAGGTGAGGGAAATGGCGGATTTTGCGGAAATGCATCAGGCTGCTGCTCTTGCTGCCAAAGGGATGGGATGGACCCAGAATGCCGCCGAAGTGGTGAACCAGGTCAATGAGTGTTTCCAGCTTCAGCCCGCGGAGCTGCAGAACATCCAGCTGAACGCCGTCCGGCAGAATGACCAGAATATGTCCGGCATCTTTGGTATCGTATTCTACGCCTTCCAGCACAACAAAATCCGGGACGGAATTTTCTTCTTCCTTCCACTGACGGTAGCCTTTATAGGAATCATGGTCTGTGACCAGCATGCCGCTGAAACCCTGCGCTTTCAGAAGCTCTATATAACGGGAAAGAGACACCTTGGCATCAATGGATCCCGCTTTTGTATGACAGTGCAGATCGAATTTCATGTGCATACCTCCTTAGCAGTATTTTAATGGAATTGCTGAAAAAAGACAAGGCGAAAAAATTGGCACGTATTTTTTGTCAATATCACAAAAAACTTCTTGCTTTCCAAAAACAAAAATAGTATAATAGCTCTGTTATAGGCTTACGGGGATGCTATGTTCATCTGTAAGAAAATGTTCTTACCTAGAGATTTCATGTAAGGCAGGAGGTGAATTGGAATATGGCACAGGTTATCGTAAGAGAAAATGAAAGCTTAGAAAGCGCTCTGAAGAGATTCAAGAGATCTTGCGCAAGAGACGGCGTAATGTCTGAACTGAGAAAGAGAGAGCACTATGAAAAGCCAAGCGTAAAGAGAAAGAA
>JAZNKW010000090.1:0-23771 GCA_045578745.1 Anaerovoracaceae bacterium | reverse complement strand
GCCTTATTCTTTGCCAGTTCTTCTGCGCGGGCATGAACCGTCTCCACATTAGTCAGTCCAATACCAGCAGTCAGCTCATCGATAATCTTCAGACGCTTATTGAGAGAGTCCATGAGGACAAACTTTTTGTCTGGAGAAACGATGGCCAGAGGCACTCCAGGAAAGCCTGCACCGGTACCCACGTCGATAACCTTCTTTGCAGCCTTGTACTCATCGAAACCAACACAGAGCACGGAGTCGATGAAATGTTTTACGATGAATTCGTCATGTTCTGTGATTGCAGTCAGATTCACCTTTTCATTCCAGTCGATAACGCCATCCATATAGGACTTGAACTGGTTCAGGGTTTCATCGGTATAGGCAATATTCAGTGCGTCAAACGCTTCTGCTAATTTCTTCATACGCTTAACCTCCTATTCTGCCTTTCTTCTCTGCTTTTCCAGATATACCAGCAGTACGTTGATGTCCGCCGGAGATACACCGCTGATTCTGGATGCCTGACCTACAGATGCCGGCTGAATCTGATTCAGCTTCTGTGCAGCTTCCAGTCTCAGACCTTCGATCTGATTGTAATCAAAGTCCTGCATCAGCTTACGATTTTCCAGCTTCTTATATCTTTCAATCTGAGACATCTGCTTCTGGATATAACCTTCATATTTAATCTGCACTTCCAGCTGGGTAATTTCATGGCTGGAAAGTTCAGGTCTTGTTTCGTCATCGATTTCAGCCAGGTCTGTGTAAGAAAGCTGAGGTCTTCTCAGCAGTTCTGCCATAGAAACCTTGCTGTTCAAGCCGGTGGTGCCGTGGGCAGTGAGGAATTCATCTGCTTCCTTTGGTCCAACAAACTTGTTTTCCAGACGTTCTATTTCGCGTGCTACCGCATCCTTTTTAGCCAGATAACGGTCATAACGTTCCTGCGTAGCCAGGCCAACCTCGTAACCCTTGTCAGTCAGACGCTGGTCTGCATTATCCTGACGAAGCACCAGGCGGTATTCGGCACGGGAAGTCATGATTCTGTAAGGCTCGTTAGTACCTTTGGTCACTAAATCGTCGATGAGAACGCCGATATAAGCCTCGTCTCTTCCCAAAATCAGCGGTTCGCGGCCGGAAATCTTCAGAACAGCGTTAATACCAGCCATCAGGCCCTGTGCTGCCGCTTCTTCGTAACCGGAAGAACCGTTAAACTGACCTGCGCAGAACAGGTTTTCGATGGTTCTGTATTCCAGATTCAGCTGCAGATCCTGCGGGTCGATACAGTCATATTCGATAGCGTATGCCGGACGGGTAATACGCAGGTTTTCCAGACCAGGGATAGTCTTATAGAATGCCAGCTGTACATCTTCCGGCAGGCTGGAGCTCATGCCCTGAATATACATTTCATCAGTATCCAGTCCTTCCGGTTCAATGAAGGTCTGGTGACGTTCCTTATCTGCGAAACGGTTTACCTTATCTTCGATGGACGGGCAGTAACGAGGACCGATACCTTCAATCTGTCCGCCAAAGAGTGCAGAACGGTGGAAGTTTTCACGGATTACTCTGTGAGTTTCCGCATTGGTATAGGTCAGCCAGCAGCTTACCTGATTTTCGCCCAGTTTATCATTCATGAAGGAGAAAGGTACAACCACATCGTCGCCCTTCTGTTCCTGCATCTTGCTGTAGTCCAGACTCTGTGCCAGGCAGCGGGCAGGAGTACCTGTCTTGAAACGGCGCAGCTTCATACCGTGCTTGCGCAGATTTTCTGCCAGCAGATTGGATGGAGCCAGACCGTTCGGTCCGCTTTCAAAAGCACTGTCGCCGATAAAGATTTTGCCGCGGAGGAAGGTACCGGTGGCCAGAATAACTGCATCTGCCTTGAACCAGGTATGCGTTACAGTTTCCACACCGCAGACCTTGCCGTCTTCTACGATTAAATCGGTAACTTCAACCTGTCTTAAATCCAGGTTTTCCGTATGCTCGATGGTCTTCTTCATCTCTACATGATATTTATGCTTGTCAGCCTGAGCACGGAGAGAATGTACTGCCGGACCCTTGGCTGTATTCAGCATTTTGCTCTGAATAAAGGTCTTATCGATGTTCTTACCCATTTCGCCGCCCAGTGCATCGATTTCACGAACCAGGTGACCCTTACCGGTACCGCCGATGGACGGATTGCACGGCATCATAGCCACAGATTCCAGATTCATGGTGCACAGCAGGGTCTTTTTACCCATGCGGGCAGAAGCCAGAGCTGCTTCACAGCCGGCATGTCCTGCACCGACAACGATTACATCGTATTCACCCATTAAAATATGTTCCATAATTTTTGCTCCTTACTTTCCTAAACAGAATCTTGCAAAAACTTCATTTATAATTTCGCCCGATGCGGTTTCGCCGATGATTTCACCCAGCAGTTCGTACGAGCGGTTTACGTCGATTTCAATAAATTCCAGAGGCTGGCGCATTTCCGTCATGGCTCTTGCATCTTCTACAGACTGCAGTGCCAGTTCCAGCAGATTCTTATGGCGTACGTTGGTAACCATAATGCTGTCATTCTGCTTCACCTGACCTCCATAAACAAGTTCTTCGATCTTATCTTCGATGGTTTCAATACCCATGCCTTCCTTCATGGAGGCTTCGATAATCACAGCCTGAGGTACTCTTGCAGCGATTTCCTCGCGGCTTACTACCTGCGTCAGGTCCTGCTTGTTCAGAACCACGATAGCCTGACGTCCATCCATATACTGAAGAATTTCTTCGTCTTCTTCATCAAGACTGCGGCTTCCGTCCACCATGAAAATAACAAGGTCAGCCTTATTAAAGGATTCCTTACTCTTTTCGATACCAATCTTTTCGATGATATCGTCAGTCTGACGGATACCGGCAGTGTCGGTCAGTCTTACCGGAATATTTCGGATGGAGATGACTTCCTCGATGGTATCACGGGTAGTGCCTGCAATCTCAGTAACGATAGCTCTTGTCTCTCTCAGCAAAGCATTCATCAGTGAGCTTTTGCCCACATTTGGCTTTCCGATGATAGCCACGTTCAGGCCTTCCTTTATAATACGACCGGTATCGGAAGTTGCCAGCAGTGCCTGCAGTTTTTCACGGACTGCCCCCAGACCCTCGAATAACTTATCGTAAGTCATTTCTTCGATATCTTCATCCGGATAGTCGATATTTACCGTAATCTGTACCAGCAGATCTACAAAATCTGCACGGATATCCTTTACGGTCTGAGAGAACTTACCTTCCAGCTGGGACAGTGCCACATCGAAGGTCTTATCAGACTTGGCACGAATCAGGTCGATGACTGCTTCAGCCTGAGTCAGATCCAGACGGCCGTTCAGGAATGCACGTTTTGTGAATTCTCCGGGTTCAGCCAGACGTGCTCCATTCTTTAAAGCCAGAGCTAATATTTTGCGGAGTGAAACCACGCTGCCGTGACACTGAATTTCCACTACATCCTCTGCTGTGTAGGAACGTGGGCCCTTCATGTAAACTGCCATAACTTTGTCGATGGTTTCCCCTGTGAAATTGTCATAAACATGTCCGTAGGTCAGCATGCGTTCTTTCAGCGCTGCACCGCGGAATATTTTATTCGCAATGGGCAGAGATTCTTCTCCGCTGATTCTGACGATGCCAATACCACCCTCACCCAGGGCAGTGGCAATTGCAGCAATGGTTGCTTCCATAATTTTCTCCTGTAATAAAACAGCCCGCCTTAAAATAAGCGCGGGCTATTATTCCAATTATTTTAATTCGATGATAACCCTTCTATATGGGTCCTGACCCTCACTCTTTGTAGTTACGTGTGGGTGGTTCTGAAGAGTCGCATGGATTACCTTACGTTCGTAAGGATTCATTGGTTCCAGCTTAACACTCTTCTTGCTCTTGGCAACCTTGTTAGCCAGGCGGATTGCCAGCATTTCCAGAGTCTTTTCTCTCTTAGCGCGGTAGTTTTCCGCATCTACGACTACTCTGGTGTAGTTTTCCTGATCCTTGTTAACAACCAGGCTGGTCAGATACTGGATTGCATCCAGAGTCTGGCCTCTCTTACCGATAATAGTACCGGAGTCTTTACCCTGAATATCGATATACAGGGATTCGCCGCCTTCCTTAGCGGTGATGTCCAGAGACAGACCCATCTGTTCTGTTACTTCAGCCAGGAATTCCAGAGCGATATGATTTTCGCAAACGCTCAGGTCTTCTTCAGGTACTCTTTCAATAACCGGTTCTAAAGATTCAATCATTTCAACCTTTTCACGGTTCTTATGTTCTTTCTTGGAACGGTTATTATTTCTGTCTCTCTTATTGTTATGTTTCTGTGAACCTGTTTTTTCTCGGTGTTCCTTATGTTCTCTGTTGTTCTGCACTTTTTCAGACTTCGGTTCTTCAGTCACAGTTTTCACTGCAGGAATTTCTTCCTTCTTTTCTTCAACAACCGGTGCTGGAGCAGGTGCAGCCTTCTTCTTTTCTACTCTAACTAAAGCAAGCTTGGAACCAATTCCGAAGAAACCTCTGGAAGGTTCTTCTAAAACAGTCACATCAACTTCATCTCTTGTAAGTTTCAGATCATCGAGGGCCAGCTTTACAGCGGTCTCAACGTCTGTACCCCATTTTTCAGAAAAATCCATATTTAATTTGTTCCTCCGATGAACTTATGCTCTTGCTTTACTTTTTTTCTTACCCTTTGGAGCATCTTCTTCCATCAGTTTCTTTCTCAGAGACTTAAATCTGATATTAAAGAAAATCTGAACAATCTGGCCAACGAACCAGTAGATAGCCAGACCTGCAGGATAGCTTCTTGCCAGAACAAGAATAGTAACAGGGAAGATATATTTCATCATGGAATTCATGAAATTAGTCTGTGCCTGATTACCAGCTGCCGCAGTATTGGACTGGTTCATGGTGAAAGAAATAAAGGTTGCAACACAGGATGCAATTGGAAGAATCCACTTGTCAGGCTGTGCCAGGTCTTTAATCCAAAGGAAAGGTTCATGAATTGCGAACAGCATCATATCTGCGGATGCAGCTTCCATAGATCCGAAGTATAACATTGGATTTCTCAGCAGTGCGAACAGTGCCATGATAACAAACATCTGAACAACCATAGGCATACAGCCGCTGGTCATGCTCACGCCCTCTTTCTGATAGAGTTCCTGAATCTTTTCGTTCTGAGTCTGCTGGTCTTTCGCATACTTCTGCTGGATTTCTCTGATCTTCGGCTGCACCTTGGACATTTTTACTGTAGAAACAATCTGCTTCGCATAAAGCGGATATGTAGCCAGCTTAACAGCAACGGTAAAGATAACTAAGCAGATACCGTAATCACCGATAAACTGATAGAGCCACATCAGCAGATAACCCATAGGTTTCGCTAAAAGTCTCATTCATTTCCTCCATTATTCCAAGGGGTCATAACCGCCCTTACTCCAGGGGTGACACCTCAGAATCCGTTTAATCCCTAAATAAGTGCCCTTAAACGGTCCGTACTTTTCCACAGCTTGTATGAAATAAGCAGAACATGTGGGCGTGAACCGGCAAGTGGGTGGAAATAAAGGTGAAATATAAAACTGATAAAACTTTACAAGTAATAACAGTATCTTTTTCAATAAAAGACTTATATATCTCATATTATTTCTTCTTTTTTATACCAGTTCTTCTGAATGCAGACTGGAGGGATTTCTCCACCTCTGCACATTTTCTTCCGGAAATGGTGTTGCGTGCGATCATTATGAAGTCATAATGCTGCGGACCATCAGGAATGAATCCTTCTGCCAGCAGATGACGGTAACTTTCCTTCATCAGGCGGCGGGCCCTGTTTCGCTTCACGCTGTTTCCGACTTTTTTACTTGCCAAAAAACCTGTTCTATTGTAAGCAAGTCCGTTTGGCTTATAAAAAAGCACTACGTACCTGTCTCCCACAGACTTTCCACGATTATAAATCGAATCAAAATCTGTTTTCTTTCTCAAAACATTTCTTTTCAGCATGTTTCCTCTTTTCAAGCTTTTTCAGCTGTTAATGCTTTAATTAAGCAGTTAACTTCTTTCTGCCTCTAGCTCTTCTTCTCTTCAGAACGTTTCTGCCGTTCTTAGTTGCCATTCTCTTTCTGAAACCGTGTTCCTTCATTCTCTGACGCTTCTTAGGCTGTAAAGTCATCTTCATAATTCGTTTTCTCCCTTCGTAAATTTAAAACTTCGTGTGCATCTAAATTCCAATGGCACACAGATACCAGAATAGTATACTCAAAAAGTATTTTATTGTCAACAAAAATATTCTCAAAAGGCTGAAAATTCAATATTTTTGTGTTCCACATCAATTCATAACATGCTTATCCACAGAACAAGGATATGTATGTGATTTTATCCTATCCTCAAACAGCGATTCTGTGAAATTATATGAATTTATCAATTCTCAAAAATATCAAAAATCTCAGTCATTTCAACAAAAATAGGCATTTCGAAAAGCATGTGGATTTTATTCACATTTTTATCCTCAACATGTGGATAACTTGTACAGAAATTCTCAAAAAATATATTTTCATTATCCACATAATTCACACTTGCATGTGGATAACTTTTTATATAAAATAGAGATTACCACATATAAACCATTACTGTGAATAAAATGGAAATGAAGGTTATATAAAATGAACAAATATGCTGCACTTACTCTGGAGTTACAGGAAGAACTGAAAAAACTCACCACCCCTGTCAGCTTTGATACCTGGCTGAAGCCTCTGGAAATACACCATATGGACGAAGAGCTGAAAATTGCTTATTTTGGCATAAAGAAAACCAAGGGTATCGAAATCAACTTCATATTAAATATAGTAAGAAACCGTTACATTACCATTATTGAAGAATGTCTGGAATCCTTCATGGGTGAAAAATACCGTGTAATAGCCAAGGACATGGACGAATATAAGGATGAAGAACCGGCAGCGGCCCCTGCTGTTCAGGAAGAACCGGAAGAACCAGTTATCCATGTGAAAGAAAAATATCTGGATAATCAGAAAATCTTCAATCCGAGATACAATTTCGATAATTTCGTAGTCGGCAACAGCAATAAATACGCTCATGCAGCAGCACTGGCTGTAGCAGAATCCCCTTCCGAAGCATATAACCCTCTGTTTGTATACGGAGGATCTGGTCTGGGTAAGACACATTTGATGCATGCAATCGGTATTTATCTGCTGGAAAACAATCCTAATATAAATGTACTTTATGTATCTTCCGAAATGTTCACCAATGAACTGATCCGGGCACTGAGAGAAAATAAAATCAATGAGTTCAAGAATAAGTACCGTAAGGTTGACGTTCTTCTCATCGACGATATTCAGTTCCTGGAAGGAAAGGATAATACACAGGAAGAGTTCTTCCATACATTTAATGCTTTATATGATTCCAATAAGCAGATCATCATCTCCAGTGACCGTGCTCCGAACAAGCTGGTAAACCTGGAAGACCGTCTCCGTTCCCGTTTCCAGTGGAACCTGATTGCAGATATCAATCCGCCTGATTACGAAACAAGGGTTGCAATCCTTACTAAAAAGGCAGAAAATATGAATATCGAAGTCGACGATGATTTATATGATGTAATCTGCATGATTGCTGAAAAAATCAAGGATAACATTCGTGAACTGGAAGGTGCCTTTACCAGAATCGTTACCTTCTCCCAGCTGCTTGGTGAAAAGGCGGACAAGAATTTTGCCAGAAGAACTCTGAATGACATTCTTACAGACGGCGATATCAAAGTAACACCTGAAAAGATCAAGAAAGTTGTCTGCAAGCACTATAATGTGAAAATGGCGGATCTGGAATCTTCCAAGAAGCAGAACAGTATCGCACATCCTCGTCAGGTAGCCATGTATCTGATCCGTGAAATGACCGATTACTCCCTGCCGAAGATTGGACAGATGTTCGGCGGCAAACATTACACAACTGTCATGTATGCCTGCGATAAAATAGAAGAGCAGTTCCACAGCGACAAGGCTTTCGCAAGTGTGATTGAAGGGCTGAAAGAGACCATTAAGGATTAAAATATTTTTGCCCACAGCCTTCTCCTCAGATCAAAAACAACAAAAAAACAAGTGTTTGCAAGGCCTGTATGAGTTATCCACAGAACTCACAGCCCCTACTACTATAACTACTACAAAAAATATAAATAATAATAAATGCACGGAGGTTTAAAATGAAATTTTCATGTAACCAGCAGAGTCTCTCCAAAGCTCTCAATATCGTACAGAAAGCTGTTACATCCCGTACTACCATTCCTATTCTGAAAGGGATCCTCTTAAAAGTAGATAAGGAAGGCAGACTGACCATGTCAGCATCTGACCTGGACTTAAGCATAGAAAAAACACTGGAAGTAGAAAATCCACGTGCCGGTGAAGTGGTTGTATATGCCAAGCTCTTTGGTGAT
Source organism: Anaerovoracaceae bacterium (assembly GCA_045578745.1). GTDB lineage: Bacteria > Bacillota > Clostridia > Peptostreptococcales > Anaerovoracaceae > RGIG7179. Next base: position 15,367 of record JAZNKW010000090.1, on the reverse strand, counting down.
ATCATCCGTAAGCTGCCAAATGATATGATTACCGTAGAATTTGATGACGGTAAGGTTATGATTCGCTGCGCAAGCTCCGAATTCAATATTATCGGTCTTCCGGCTGATGAATTCCCAAACATCAATATGCCGGCTGACACCAGCGACCTGATTCTCTTCGATAAGGATGTTTTGAAGGAAATGATCCGCAAAACTTCCTTTGCTGCCAGCATCGATGAATCCAGAGGTGTGATTACAGGCGTACTGATCGAAATGCAGGAAAAGAGCCTGAACATGGTTGCACTGGACGGTTTCCGTATGGCTATCGCCAGGGAAGCAATGATTAACCGCGAAAGAGAAAACATCGTAATTCCGGCTAAGATTCTGCAGGAAATCAGCAAGATTATCAGTGAAGCAGAAACAGAAGAGCATGACCAGGTTCGCCTGTACATAAACGAAAAGAGAGCCATCTTCCTGATTGAAGATATCAAGGTGGTGCTGCGTCTGCTGGATGGAGAATTCATCAAGTACCGTGATATTCTGCCGAAGGAAAACAAGACCAGAGTTGTGGTAAACAGAGCGGATCTTCTGAACTCCATCGAAAGAGCTTCCCTGCTGGCCAAGGTTGGTAAGAATAATCTGATTAAGCTGGATATGAAGGGCAGCAACCTGGAAATTACCTCCAAGTCCGAAGAAGGTAATGTTAAGGAAGATGTGATGATTTCCAAGGAAGGTAATGACCTGACCATCGGTTTCAACTCCAAGTATCTGATGGATGTGCTGAAGGTTATCGAGGATGATCAGATTGTAATGCTCTTTAATACCAGCATCAGTCCTTGCCTGGTACAGCCTCTGACCGGCGATGGTTTTGAATATCTGATTCTGCCTGTTCGTATTACCAATAATTAAAAACATGTATATAAAAAAAATTGAACTGCACAATTTCAGAAATTACGGTGATCTTGAGCTGGAGTTTCACCCAAATGTGAATCTGATTCTGGGAAACAATGCTCAGGGAAAGACAAACCTGCTGGAATCCATTTATGTATGTTCCATGGGAAAATCTTTCCGTACATCCAGGGACAGTGAAATGATTCTCTTTGGTGAGGACTTCGGCCGGGTGAGAGTCGAGGCACAGAGGGATTACTATGATACTTCTGTGGAACTGATTTTTACCAGAGATTCCAAGAAGTCTGCCAAGGTGGATGGCGTGAAGATTAAGAAATCTTCTCAGCTGCTGGAAAATCTCTATATGGTTATTTTCTCACCGGAAGATTTGCGTATTGTAAAAGATGAGCCGGAAAAGCGCCGTAAATTCATAGACCGGGAGCTTTGCCAGCTTCGTCCGAAATACTATGAAGATTTGAGTAACTATAAAAAAGTTCTGCTGCAGAGAAATGCTTATCTGAAAGAATATGATGTGGATCCGTCTGTTATGGATTTGTGGGATATGCAGCTTGCCAGATACGGTGCATCGATTATGATGATGCGTGCTGACTTCATCAGGAAGCTGGATAAAATCAGCCGCGGCATACACGGTGCTATTACAAACGGCGGTGAAAATCTTCAGCTGAAGTATGTACCGAATGTAGAACTGGCATCTTCCCTCTCCGAACTGGAAGAACGGTATTATCATATCCTGCGCAGTAGTTTTGAAAATGATCTGCGTCAGCGGACCACCACCAAAGGACCTCATAAGGATGATCTGGAATTTTTCATCGATGGTATCAGTGTGAGAAACTTTGGATCCCAGGGGCAGCAGAGAACCTCTGCCCTTTCCATTAAACTGGCAGAACTGTCTCTGATAAAAGAAGAAACCGGTGAAGAAGCCATATTGCTTTTAGACGATGTGATGAGTGAGCTGGATCTTCAGCGTCAGGAATTCCTGGTGAAATCCCTGGCTGAAATACAGATGTTTATCACAACAACAGAAATTCCTGAAAAATTGAAAGAAACCCTGCCGGAAGGAAAGACATTCTATGTGACATCCGGAAGTGTTGAAGAAGAATAAAAAGAAAAGGGGTATGATTATGAATCCTGTATATGAAAAGTTATTAAAGTGCTATGACTGCGTACAGCAGAAGTTTGATTTTGATAAGTTCCGTCCCGATGTTGCCATTGTTCTGGGTTCCGGACTGGGAGAGTTTGCTCAGGATATTGATATTGTAGGTGAAGTGGATTACGGCGATATTGAAGGATTCCCCGTTTCTACCGTACCGGGCCATGCAGGAAAGTTCATCTTTGGTTATGTAGGTGAAGTAAAGGTTGTCTGCATGAAGGGACGTGTACATTATTACGAAGGTTATGATATTACCGATGTGGTTCTGCCGGTTCGTCTCATGAAGATGATGGGTGCGAAGATTCTCTTCCTGACCAATGCATGCGGTGGTATCAATCCTACTTTCGAAGCGTGTGACTTCATGATGATTACCGACCACATTTCCTTATTTGTTCCGAATCCTCTGGCTGGTCCTAACATTGATGAACTGGGCACCAGATTCCCTGATATGTCTGAAGTTTATGACAAGGATCTGCGTGAACTGATTAAGGAAGCGGCAGCAGAAAATAACATCAAGCTGCAGAAAGGTGTTTACTGCCAGTGCTCCGGTCCTGCATTTGAAACTCCTGCAGAAATAAAAATGCTCCATGTATTCGGTGCAGACGTTGCAGGTATGTCCACTGTAGTGGAAGCAACTGCTGCAAACCACATGGGTATGAAAATCTGCGGTATCTCCTTCGTAAGCAATCTGGCAGCAGGCATCAGCCCTACCCCGCTGACTCATGAAGAAGTGCAGGAAGCTGCTAATATTGCAGGTCCGAAGTTCCGTCTGCTGGTAGCAGAAACTGTGAAGAAATTTACCCGAGTACTGTAGGAAAAATTTTTTTCAGAGTGAATGAATTTGTCGAAAATTATTTTTAATACATCGTGGATATAACCTGTATATGTTTTATAGTGAAAATTGCTTAAAAACCGCCTCTCTGGGCGGTTTTTTTAATTATTTTGATTTAAAGTTCCAAAACTTGCTTTTTGTATGAAAAAGTGATATACTTTTAGGGATTATGGGGTTCTCTACCCCTATCGGCGAAAATAAGTAAAAATACGTTAAAAAAGTTTTTCTTGAATGTTTTGAGAAAGGTGATTATATGAGTTTAGAAGAAAAAATGAACGGCCAGTATGATGCGGCGCAGATACAGGTTCTGGAAGGTCTGGAAGCGGTTCGTAAGAGACCCGGTATGTATATCGGTTCTACCGGTCCGAGAGGTCTGCACCACCTGGTTTACGAAATCGTAGACAACAGTATTGACGAAGCATTAGCTGGCTATTGCAAGAATATCCATATCACCATCCAGAAGGATAACTCCATTATGGTTGAGGACGATGGACGAGGCATGCCGGTTGATATCCACCCCAAGATGGGTATTCCTGCGGTAGAAGTAATTCATACCGTACTCCATGCCGGCGGTAAGTTCGGCGGAGGAGGATACAAGGTATCCGGCGGTCTGCACGGTGTAGGTGCATCTGTAGTAAATGCCCTCTCTACTCACATGGAAGTAGAAATCAAGCGTAACGGAAATATTTACAAGCAGGAATATGAAAGAGGCAAAACGGTAGCTCCACTGGAAATCATCGGTACTTCCAGAAAGACCGGTTCCAAGACTACTTTCTGGCCGGATCCTGAAATTTTCGAAACCACTGTATTTGAATATGATGTTCTGGAACGCCGTCTGAGAGAAATGGCATTCCTGAACAAGGGTATCAAGATTATCTTCAAGGACGAACGTGCCGGACAGAAGAGAAGCGATACTTTCCATTATGAAGGCGGCATCCGCGAATTCGTGGAATACCATAACAGCAGTAAGGAAGCACTCCATAAGGATGTTATCTATTACGAAGTGATCAGGGATAACTGCGAAGTGGAAATTGCAATGCAGTATACCGACAGCTACAGCGAAAACATCATGGGTTATGCAAACAACATTCACACTACAGACGGCGGTACACACATCGTCGGATTCAAGAGTGCGCTGACCCGTGTTATCAATGACTACGGCCGCAAGGCGAAGCTGCTGAAGGAAAATGAAGAAGCTCTTTCTGGTGATGACGTAAGGGAAGGTCTGACCGCAATTATTTCCGTAAAGCTGTCCGAACCGCAGTTTGAAGGACAGACCAAGGCGAAGCTGGGCAACAGTGAAATCAGAGGTTTTGTGGAAACATCCACCAGTGAAAACCTGATGGCATTCCTGGAAGAAAACCCTGCTCCTGCCAAGGCTATCATCGAAAAGTGCGTAAAGGCAGCAAGAGCAAGAGAAGCTGCACGTAAGGCACGTGATCTGACCAGAAGAAAGGGTGCACTGGAAAGCTTCTCCATGCCGGGCAAGCTGGCTGACTGTTCTGATAAAGATCCGAAGAACTGCGAAATCTTCCTGGTCGAAGGGGACTCCGCGGGCGGTTCTGCCAAGGAAGGCCGTGACAGAAAGCGTCAGGCAATCCTGCCTCTGAGAGGTAAGATTCTGAACGTTGAAAAAGCAAGACTGGACAGAATCCTGAGTTCTGACGAAATCAAGAATATGATTACTGCATTCGGATGCGGTATCGGTGAAGATTTTAATATCGATAAATTAAGATATGACAAGATTATCATCATGACCGATGCGGACGTGGACGGTGCACATATCAGAACACTGCTTCTTACTTTCTTCTATCGTTTCATGAAACCGCTCATCGAAGAAGGTCATGTTTATGCTGCTCAGCCACCTCTGTATCAGGTAAAGAAGGGCAAGGATATTTACTATACTTACAGTGAACCTGAACAGGAAAAACTGATGGCTTCCCTGGCGGACAAGCCTGGTAAGGCAGACATCCAGCGTTACAAAGGTCTGGGTGAAATGGACGCAGAACAGCTGTGGGAAACCACCATGGACTTTAATCACAGAACTCTGATCCAGATTACCATCGAAGACAGTGCAGAAGCAGATCACATCTTCTCTACTCTGATGGGCGACAAGGTACCTCCGAGAAAGAAATTTATCGAAGACCACGCACAGTACGCGACACTGGATATTTAGTAAAGGGGAAAGAGTATGGCAACATTTTTAGAGGATCAGAAACTGATCCAGCATGAAATTAATAAAGAGATGAAAGACTCTTACATCGACTACGCCATGAGTGTAATCGTAGGCCGTGCCCTGCCCGATGTAAGAGACGGTCTCAAACCGGTACACAGACGTATCCTCTATGGTATGGATGGTCTGGGCGTAACACCGGACAAACCACATAAGAAATCTGCCCGTATCGTCGGTGAAGTAATGGGTAAATATCACCCTCACGGTGACTCCTCCATTTACGATGCCATGGTAAGAATGGCACAGCCGTTCAATATCCGTTACACTCTGGTGGACGGTCACGGTAACTTCGGTTCCGTGGACGGCGACGGCGCTGCGGCAATGCGTTATACAGAAGCTCGTATGTCCCCGCTGGCACTGCAGATGCTCCGTGACATCGATAAGGACACAGTCGACTTCACACCAAACTTTGACGGGGAAGAAAAGGAACCGGTAGTTCTGCCGGCCAGATTCCCGAACCTGCTGGTAAATGGTTCCAATGGTATCGCCGTAGGTATGGCAACCTCCATTCCTCCGCATAACCTGGCGGAAGTTATCGATGCTTCCGTAGAACTGATTGATAATCCGGATGCTACTGTAGATGATCTGATGAAGCACGTCAAGGGTCCGGACTTCCCTACCGGTGCCATGATCATGGGCAAAACTTCCATGAAGGAAGCTTACCGCACAGGCCAGGGTAAAGTACTGGTTCGTTCCGTAACGGAAATCGAAGAACTGTCCCACGGCAAGCAGCAGATTGTCGTAAAGGAAATTCCTTATCAGGTAAACAAGGCCAGACTGATCGAAAAAATCGCAGAACTGGTAAGAGATAAAAAGGTGGAAGGTATTACGGCTCTCCGTGATGAATCCAACCGCAGAGAAGGTATCCGAATCGTTATCGAACTGAAGAAGGATGCCAATCCGAATATTATCCTGAACAGATTATATAAGCACACCCAGCTGCAGGATTCCGTATCCATGATTATGCTGGCACTGGTAGACGGCAGACCGAAGATCTGTACACTCCGTGATATTCTGGTGGAATATCTGAAGCATCAGAAGGAAGTTCTGACCAGAAGAACCATCTTCGATAAGAAGAAGGCAGAAGCCAGAGCACATATCTTAGAAGGTTTAAGAATCGCACTGGATAACATCGATGAAATTATCCACATCATTCGTAACAGCTACAATGATGCCAAGGAACGCCTTATGGAACGTTTCGGACTTTCCGATATTCAGGCACAGGCAATCCTGGACATGCAGCTGAGACGTCTGCAGGGTCTGGAAAAAGAGAAAATCGAAAACGAATATCAGGAACTCTTAAAGAAGATTGCTTACTACAACGAACTGCTGGCTGATGAAGTGAAGCTGATGGGCGTAGTTAAGGATGAAATGCTGGAAATCAAGGATAAGTGGGGCGATAAGCGCCGCACCAAGATCAAGGCAGCTGCAGAAGAAATCGATGAAGAAGACCTGATTCAGGAAGAAAACGTATGCATCACCCTGACTCACCTGGGCTATGCAAAGCGTGTACCTGTAGATACCTATAAGGCACAGAAGAGAGGCGGCAAGGGCATCACCGGTCTGACCACCAAGGAAAACGACTTCGTGAAAGACCTGATTATGACCTCCACTCACGATTATCTCATGTTCTTCACCAACACCGGTAAGGCACATAAGATTAAGGCTTACGAAATTCCGGAAGCAAACCGTACAGCCAAGGGTATTCCGATTGTAAACTTCCTGAACCTGATGAGCCGTGAAAGAGTAACTGCTGTAATTCCAATCCGCGAATTCAGCGAAAACGATTACCTGATTGCAGTAACCAAGCACGGTACCATTAAGAAGACATCCCTGGATAACTTCGATACCAACCGTAAGACCGGCCTGATTGCCATGAACCTGAAGGAAGGCGACGAACTGATCGGTATCCAGAGAACAACAGGTAAGAATAACGTTATCATCGTAACCAAGAACGGCAAGTGCATCTGCTTCTCCGAAGACGATGTACGTCCAATGGGCAGAATCGCAGGCGGCGTAAGAGCCATCGACCTGGAAAAGGACGACGAAGTTGTATCCATGCAGCTGGTTGAACCTGGTCAGGAACTGCTGGTAGTAACCAGAAATGGTTTCGGTAAGAGAACCAGAGTGGAAGACTACAAGATTCAGACCAGAGGCGGCAAGGGTCTGCTGACTTACGACAAGGCCAAGTTCAAGAAGACCGGTGAGCTGGTAGGCGCTATGGTAGTAAGCGAAGATGATGACATCATGCTGATCAACTCCGACGGCATCATCATCCGTATGAAGGCAAGCGAAGTTTCCAGACTGGGCCGTGCAACTCAGGGCGTAAAGATTATGAGCGTTAACGAAGACGCAAACATCATCGCTATGGCCAAGGTTGCAAGAGAAGACGATCTGGACGATGAAAAGAAAGAAGTAAATACAGCAGAAACTGCAGATGAAGGCGGACAGACCATGATGGATCTGTAAAGCCGGAGGAAGAGATTTTGCAGAGAAAGGATTCTGAGTATGGCAGATAGAATTAAGTTTAATATTCCGGGTAAGCCGGCTTATCTGACCATGGTTAGACTGGCCATCGGTTCCGTAGCAGACACCATGGGATTTGATTTTGAAGAGATTGAAGATATCAAGACAGCGGTAAGTGAGGCATGTAAGAATGTTTCCTGCCACGGTCTGGACGGTTTCGCGGAGGAATACTCCGTGGAATGCATTGCAGATGAAGGGTATCTGGAAATGTACGTGACGGACAACAGTGACGGACACGTTCTGGAACGCCTGGCAAAACCTTGCCAGTCCTGCCCGAATGAAGGCAATCTGGCGATTTTCGTCATCCAGTCTCTGATGAGTGAAGTTGAAATTCTTGATGGTTCCCAGGGTAAAAAGACTATCAAGATGGTGAAGCGGAAATGACAGCCGAATATTTCAGGGAATACGCCCTGAATCCTACCATTGAACTGCGTAATAAGATTGTGGAAGACCATCTTTACATGGTGGATATTCTGATCCGAAAATATCTGGGAAAAGGTGTGGAATACGATGACCTCTATCAGGTGGGAGCTCTGGCTCTCGTATCTGCAGTAGAGCGTTTCGATATCGAAAAAGGATTTGAATTCAAGAGTTTTGCCACACCGACCATTCTGGGTGAAATCAAAAAGTATTTCCGTGACAAGCAGTGGAGCCTGAAGGTTCCCCGCCGCATGAAGGAAATTTCCACTAAGGTGCAGGAAGTAAAGGATCAACTGACAACCAGACTGGGCCATGCGCCGAGCCTGGACGAAATTTCTGAAGCCACCGGATTTACACATGAACAGATTATGCAGGCTATGGAAAGTTCTAAAGCTTACGGAACTTTTTCTCTGGACAGCGCCAATAACAACCTGGGAGATGAAGGCGATGAAAATCTTCTGGAAAAGTATGTAGGTTTCGAAGAAATAGGCTACGAACGGATTGAGATTAATGAAATCATCAAGTCCGTTCTGGAGCAGTTAAACGATAATCACCGTTATGTATTTAAAGAACGGTTCATTTTCAATAAGTCACAGGCGGATATCGCCAAGGCTTTGGGAGTTTCCCAGATGACCGTATCCCGTGCGGAAAAAGCCATTATTGAAAAATTCAAGAAAGAAATGAACCGATAGGAGAAGTATTAGAATGAAAAGAGTATTTTCCGGCGTTCAGCCGACAGGAAATATCCACCTGGGAAACTACCTGGGTGCACTGAAGCAGTTCGTGGAACTGCAGGATGACCATGAATGTCTGTACTGCATCGTAGACGAACACGCAATTACTGTTCCGCAGGATCCAAAGGCTCTGCGCGAACACATCCTGGACGTAGCAGCTCTGTACCTGGCAGTAGGTGTAGACCCTAAGAAGTCCATCGTATTCGTACAGTCCGATGTATCCGGTCATGCGGAACTGGGCTGGGTTCTGTGCTGCAACTCCTCGACAGGAGAACTGTCTAGAATGACTCAGTTCAAGGACAAGAGCAAGAATAAGGAATCCGCGCCAACCGGTCTGTTCACCTACCCTGTTCTGATGGCAGCAGACATCCTGCTGTACGACACAGATGTAGTACCTGTAGGCAATGACCAGAAACAGCACATCGAACTGTGCCGTGACCTGGCAATCCGTATCAATAACAAGTACAAGAAGACTTTTGTAGTTCCGGAAGGCCGCTTCATGAAGGCTGGTGCACGTGTTATGGCACTGGACGATCCAACCAAGAAGATGAGTAAGAGTGCAGAAAATGTTCACTCCCGCATCTCTCTGCTGGATGAACCTTCCAAGATTAAAAAGTCCATCATGAAGGCAACCACCGACTCCGAAGGCATCGTAAAGTTCGACATCGAAAACAAGCCTGGCATCAGCAACCTGCTGAGCATCTACAGTGCTCTGTCCGGAAAGTCCATCGAAGAACTGGAAGCAATGTACGAAGGCAAGGGCTACGGCGACTTCAAGAAGGATCTGGTGGAAGTAACTGTGGAAGCTCTGGCTCCAATCAAAGCACGTTACGAAGAAATCCGTCACTCCGAAGAGCTGATCGAAATTCTGAAGGACGGTGCTGCACGTGCCGACGCTATCGCAAAGAACACCATGCAGCGCGTGAAGGATAACTTCGGCCTGGGTCTGGGACGCTAATAGCTAATATGTGAAATTGAAAACCGGGATGAAATCATACGATTCCTCCCGGTTTTTTATTTGAATAAATGCAGATTACATATAAAAAAGCAAAAGAAAAACCCGCTCGAAACTATTCACATTTCCGAGCGGGTCTTAATTAGGTTCTTTCAAACACATTACCTGCACCTTCACTTTCTTAAAATTTTAGAATGCGATTTACTTGTCCTTTGGTCCGTACCTCCAATTCTTAGAATCTAAAGATTAAAAACCAAGTAAGTTTTTTATTTCTTTTGTTGGTAATAGATTACCACTTTAAATAAATAAAGTCAAGTGGTTTTTTACATATTTTCTGAAAATTTTTCGGCATGATACACAGGAGATAGTAAAAATATTTACTTTATTGTGATAGTGTGATAGAGTTAAAGTAGGGAAGTCTACGTAAAATACAGGGGGTGATAGAATGAAGAATTTAAAATTTTGGGGTCAAAACATAGTCTATTCCATACTGGGAACTATAGTGAGCTTCATGCTGCGCTTTTATGAAACACCTGAGTATGGAGATATTGTAGGAGCAGTTATGCTGCAGATGCTGCGTAATTTCGTAATTATTTTCATTCTTATCACAGCGGGAAGACTGCTGGCACCTCACATACAAAACAGATTGCGGAAATGGGATAGAAAAAAAGCAGATCGCTTTAATAAATTCCTGCCGGCAATCTTGATTGCCGGAGCATTGCTGATTGCCTATCTGCTGCTGAAGAGCATAGGTCCTGGTGTACCTGTTTATTAAAATATGTAATATATGATTAAAAAGGGGGAATTTATCATGACAAAGAAAATCCTGGGATGGGGTGTTGCGTTAGGTGCATTTTTAACAGTTATGACAAGTGACACAGGTATGTCGGAGAATACCGGTGATGATTCCATGAGCCTGGGACTTCGTTTTGTGGCAATTACATTTATTTCTATCTTGGTCATGGCAGCTTTTTTCTCTTACCGCAGCAAGGTCAAAGGTGGACGTGACGCCTGGAATCAGAAGAGGAAAAGGCTCAGATTTTTCGGCGGTATGACGGATGTCTTTGCAATGGGTGTGTTTGTGTTTCTTTGGGATTATGTAATCATTTCGGGACTGGGGTTGCTGGATTATGTGAACCAGCAAAACTTCTGGACCGTGTTTGCGGTACTGTATGTGGTGCTCTTCTTAATATTTGGTGTCAGTTACATACGGCATGGAAAGAAAAATAAATAATGGATATAATCCGGTCCGCGCTGGCTGACACCAGTTTGGGCCGGATTTTTTCATGTCCGGAAACAGCTGCAGCCGTTGACTTTACTGACTGGAAGGAGTATACTTCAGTTAAGTGTACATTTTTTTGTAAATTTATAGTTTGTACGATATATCAGGAGGTTTCCGGTTTGAAAATTGGTGTGTGTTTTAAAATTGTACCTGACTATGAAACACTGCTGGCGGAGGAATGGGAAAATCCGGATCAGCTGGATTTCACCTATGCCAAGAAGATGTATGGATGCTTTGATGAGGCGGCTCTGGAACTGGGGCTCCGCATGGCGGACAGTCTGAAGGCGGCGGGACAGGAAGCGGAGACTGTGGCAGTGACCTGTGGCGCACCGGAAGGTGCGGTAAGCGAGTCCCTTCTGCGGGCTCTTTTTGCTGCGGGATATGATGATGTGGTTCTGCTACCTGCATGCGAAAGTTTCGTCTCACGAAACACAGCGAAATCTCTGGCCTCCTACTTCACCGAGCATCCTGCGGACCTGATTTTCACAGGACGCATGGTGGGTCCTTCCGACAGCGGAATGGTGCCGGCATATCTGGCAGGTGAACTGGGAACAGAACTTTATCCGGAAGCGGTTTCTGCATCCTGGAATGCAGCTGAAAACAGAGCGGAAATTACCTGCAAAGAAGCAGGTTTCCTGAAGCAGTATGCAGTCAGCGGCGGTGCAGTGTGCACGGTGGGCGATGCGGAAGCCGGCTATCTCAGACTCTTCCCGCTGAAAGCACGTATGGAAGCGAAGAAACGTATCTTCAGCGAATATGAGCCGGAAAAGGCAGACTTTGCCGGGAAAGATCCTATTCTTCGAATGGAAAAAACGGAAGCGCAATGCAGCTTCCTGGAATATAAATCAGCGGTAGAAACGGCAGGGTTCCTGCTGGGAGTTTTAAAGGGGGGAGACTGAATGATGAATAAGTTGGAATGTCTGACCCTGTTCTGCGGAGGTCCGGAAGTGCAGACGGCAGGAAAAGTTTACGCTGCTGCAAATGGCCTCACTTGCCATACCGACGTTATCGGCTTGGAAGTTGTGGATGGAAAACTCCATGTGAAAAGAAAGCTCTACAGCACTCACCTGGATGGACTGTTTCCTCTGGAAAACGGGGATGTGCTGATTCTCGATGAAAAGAAAAAAGATTGTCTGGAAGAAATGACGGCGATGGCGGCCCAGCTGGGAATTACCCTGACAGATGGCATGAGCCTGACAGCCGTTCATGAACCTTCCGGACTCCTTCATACAGAAGAAATTGTGAAAACAGAAGACCTGTCCGCAGCAAAACTGGTGCTGCTGGGCGGTAAGGGCCTGGGTTCCAAAGCAAACTTTGAGAGACTGGAAGCTCTGGCGGAGAAGCTGGGAGCATCCTGCGGCTGTACCCGCCCGGTAGCTATGGCAGGCTGGGCTTCTTACGATAAAGTAGTGGGTCTGTCCGGTTCTATCCTGGGAGCGGACGTGTGCATTGCCTTTGGGGTATCCGGTGCGGCACCTCTTATGGCCGGTGCATCGGGAGCCAAGCGGCTGATCGCTGTAAATAATGATTCGAAAGCACAGATTTTCGGCCGCTGCAGCGAAGGTATCGTGGCGGACTGTCTGGAAATTCTGACCGCCATGGAACAGGAGGTGCAAGATGGCATATCTGATTAGCGAAACAGGTGCGGAGCTGCTTCAGGATGTGAAGCGGTTCTGTGAACTGGAAGTATATAAAGAGAGCGCCCTGTGGGATCGGGACGGACACGCGTCCCAGCAGGTTCTGCAGATGCTCCGTGAGATGGGATATTACAGCCTGACCATTCCGGAAGCTTATGGAGGTCTGGGACTTGAGGCAGTGGATATTGCGGCAGTTCTGGAAGAAATCGCAAAGGCGGATGCTGGCCTTGCGGTGAGCATCGCAGGAAGCAATCTGGCACTGCGTGCCGTACTGGCTGGAGGTACGGAGGAGCAGAAAGAAGAAATCTGCGGCCGTATCGCGGAAGGACAGATCGGTGCTTTCTGTCTGACAGAAGCGGAAGCCGGTTCCGATGCTGCTGCGATGAAACTGCGGGCATCTCATATGGCCGATGAGACCTGGATGCTCACCGGAACCAAGCAGTTCATCACCAACGGTTCCACGGCAGACTTTTATGTGGTGGCGGGAATATCCGATGAGACCGGAACACCATCCCTCTTTCTGGTGGATGCCGGTGCCGAAGGACTTACTGCAGGTCAGCCGGAAGAAAAGCTGGGCATCCGCAGCTGCGATACCTGTAGTGTGGATTTCGCATACTGCAAAACTCCGGAAGCAAACCTCATCGGCGGTCCGGCGGCAGAGCATGACCCGAAACACGGCATGAAAGCAATCCTGGCGGCCCTCAATGAAGGCCGGGCGCTCATGGCAGCCATGGCAGTGGGGACTGCGCAGCGGGCCATGGAAGAAGCAATCAAATACGGAAAAGAACGGAAACAGTTCGGAAAGGCCATTACAGAGAATCAGGCCATTCAGTTCCGACTGGCCGATATGCAGATAAAGATAGAGGCAGCCCGTCAGCTGGCGGCTCATGCACTGCAGAAAATGGACGCAGTAATGGACTTCAGCGCAGAGGCGGCCATGGCCAAGGCCTTTGCGGCGGATACCGCCATCGAAGTGACCGGCAGTGCCATGGATATTTTCGGGGGATATGGTTTTATGACCCACTTCCCTGCAGAAAAACTTCTGCGTGATGCCAGAGTGTTCCAGATTATCGAAGGGACAGGAGAAATGCAGCGTTCCGTTGTGGCTGCTCACCTGCTGAAGGAAGGACGGCGGTAATATGGCAGCTGCGAATATGAGTATGTATAAGAAGACGGCCCTGACCCTGATCCGCATGGCCAGAGACCTCTTCCTTACAGATATCGGAGAGAAGATTCCGACAATCAATGAGTATACAGAAACCTTTGATGTTTCCCGGGGAATCGTGCAGAATGCACTGGAGGTCTTGACGGAGGACGGAAGCATCACCATGGAAAAGAGAGGTGTGCTGGGAACCTATCTGACATCCAAAGACGAAGAAAAACTTTTCGGCCATACCGGCTGGGGCACCATTACCGGAAGCATGCCGATTCCCATGACACCGCACTTTACCAGCCTGGCGACGGCAGTCTGTGAGGTTCTGGGGAAGGCACCCATTGAGTTTTCCTTCGCCTATATGAGCGGTTCGGTGAAGCGTGTGGATGCTCTGAAGAAGGGCGTTTACGATTTTATGATCCTCTCAAAGAGTGCAGCCATGATTCACATGGCGGAAAATGACGAACTGGAAATCTGTGCGGAACTGACCGGATCCCAGTACTGTCAGGAATATATGCTCTACTTTATGAACCCTGAGAAACAGGAGATTGAAGACGGCATGCGTGTAGGGGTTGACCCAGTGTGCATGGACCAGAAAGTTCTGACAGAGAAGCTTTGCGAAGGAAAAAATGTGGAAATCGTGGAGTTCCCGTTTATCGGCTTTGAGGATATCGTCCGGAGCGGGCGAATTGACTGTACGGTGTTCCGTGGCGTAGGCTGGAATACGGATGCAGAAAAGCTGGGTCTGGGTGCTGTGCCGCTGAGTGCTTTCGAAGGATTCAGTGCAGAGGAAACCAATACACCGGTTGTTCTGGTGCGGAAGGTCGATTACGGAACCGGAAGGCTGCTGCAGAAATATTTCAACGGGCCGGAAATCAGCCGGATTCAGCAGGAAGTGCTGGACGGACGCCGAACTATGAAATTCTATTAATCAAGTCTTTTATTGTTGCTTAAACATGATATAGAGAATTTTTATTATTGGAGGTAAAATACCATGGAAGCAAGACAGGAAAGAAACGTTTTAATTTTCGACGTGGGTACACAGAGTGCAAGAGCACTGCTGATCAACAACGGCGGCGAAATCCTGGGAAAGAAGCAGATTCAGTATGATCCTGCTTATGTTTCTCCGGAACTGGGCTGGGCTGAACAGGATGCTGATATGTACTACAACACCATGGCACGCTGCGCGAGAATGCTGAAAGAAGATCTGCCTGTACAGTACGCAAAGGTAGAGGCAATCGCTGTATCCTGTATCCGTGACACATCCGTATGTGTGGATAAAGAAGGCAAGCCGCTGAGACCTGCTATCGTATGGCTGGATAAGAGACAGGCGAAGGGCAGCCCTAAGATTCCTGGTGCAATGAAGCCGGTTCTGAAGATGATGAAGCTGGAACAGTTCTTCGATCTGCAGTATAAGAAATCCCAGTGCAACTGGATCAGAGAAGAACAGCCTGAAATCTGGGAAAAGACACATAAGTTCCTGATGCTCCCTACTTACCTGTCCTTCAAGCTGACCGGCAAGTTCGCGGATGCAGCTGCTTCCCTGGTTGGTCATAT
>JAZNKW010000089.1:0-2773 GCA_045578745.1 Anaerovoracaceae bacterium | reverse complement strand
AGACCTGAAGTTTACCGCAGGCAACTGCTACGGCATCATCGGTGCCAACGGCGCAGGTAAGTCCACTTTCCTGAGAATTCTGTCCGGTGACCTGGAACCATCCACCGGTAACGTATCCATCAAGCCGCACACCCGTATGTCCGTACTGAAGCAGGACCACTTCGCATTTGACGAATTTACTGTTCTGGACACCGTAATCCAGGGCAATCAGCGTCTGTACCAGGTAATGCAGGAAAAGGACGCAATCTATATGAAGGAAGAATTCACCGATGAAGACGGTATCCGTGCAGCGGAACTGGAAGGTGAATTTGCAGAAATGGACGGCTGGGAAGCTGAATCCAATGTAAGCCGTCTGATCCAGGGTCTGGGTCTGTCCGAAGATATTCTGTACATGCCGATGGCAAGCCTGACCGCGAAGGAAAAGGTTAAGGTTCTGCTGGCACAGGCACTGTTCGGCAACCCTGATATCGTACTGCTGGACGAACCTACCAACCATCTGGACGTTAAGGCAATCGACTGGCTGGAAGAATTCCTGATGGAATACCCAGGTACTGTACTGGTAGTATCCCACGACCGTCACTTCCTGAATGCAGTATGTACCTCTATCGTAGACGTAGACTACGGTAAGATTAAGATGTACGTAGGTAACTACGAATTCTGGTACGAATCTTCTCAGATGATTCAGAAGATGATCCGCGACCAGAACAAGAAGAATGAAGATAAGATCAAGGAACTGCAGGCATTTATTCAGCGATTCTCCGCGAACAAGTCCAAGTCCAAGCAGGCAACTTCCAGAAGAAAGCTGCTGGATAAGCTGACTGTAGAAGAGATGCCGGCTTCCTCCAGAAGATATCCGTTCGTTGGCTTCAACATGGACCGTGAAGCAGGTAAGGAAATCCTGACTGTAGAAGGCATCTCCAAGACCATCGACGGCGTGAAGGTACTGGATAACATCTCCTTCCGTGTAAACAAGGACGATAAGATTGCCTTCGTAGGCGAAAATGAAATCGCAAATACCACCCTGTTTAAGATTCTCATGGGCGAAATGGAACCAGATGAAGGTACCTTCAAGTGGGGTGTAACCATCACCACATCCTACCTGCCGCTGGATAACTCCGAGTTCTTCAACGGCTGCAAGATGAATCTGGTAGAATGGCTGGGTCAGTACACTCGTGAAACCACTGAATCCTTCATGCGTGGTTTCCTGGGAAGAATGCTCTTCTCCGGCGATGACGTATATAAGGAAGTTCAGGTACTGTCCGGGGGTGAAAAGGTTCGCTGCATGCTGTCCCGTATGATGCTCTTCGGATCCAATGTACTGGTTATGGACCAGCCTACTAACCATCTGGACCTGGAATCCATCACTGCGGTAAATGACGGCCTGATTGCCTTCAAGGGCAACGTGCTGTTCTCCTCCCACGACCATGAATTCATTCAGACCGTGGCAAACCGTATCATGGAAATCGATAAGGACGGTAAGCTGACCGACAGACTGTGTACTTACGACGAATACATCGCGCTGTAAGTTCATCCGGCAAAATCTGCAATCTCAGCGGATTTTGGCCAATCCGGTCTTGCAATAAGCAGGGCTTTGGGTGTATACTGAAATGTAAGGGTGCCGTCAGGCGGACCCTTAGAGAACAAGACAAACTCAAGACAAAGAGGAAAGTAATATGAAAGAAATTTTGCTGAGAGAACTCTACAGAAATACCGCAGAATACGGCGGACAGGAAGTCGTGATCAAGGGTTGGGTACGTAACAACCGTGCGTCCAACAAGTTCGGCTTCATTGAACTGAACGACGGATCCTTCTTCAAGTCCGTACAGGTCGTTTATGAAGAAGAGTTCCTGACTAACTTCGAAGAAATCTCCAAGGCTTATGTGGCAACTGCACTGGAAGTAAAGGGTGTAGTGGAACTGACTCCAAATGCCAAGCAGCCTTTCGAAATCAAGGCGAGAGAAATCAATGTGGAAGCAACCTCCACTCCTGACTACCCTCTGCAGCCTAAGCGCCACTCCATGGAATTCCTGCGTGAAATCGCACATCTGAGACCGAGATCCAACATGTTCTCCGCTGTATTCAGAGTACGTTCCCTGGTAGCATACGCAATCCACCAGTTCTTCCAGGATCAGAACTTCGTATATGTTCACACTCCAATCATCACCGGAAGTGACTGCGAAGGTGCAGGCGAAATGTTCCGTGTAACCACTCTGGACATGGACAATCCACCAAGAGACGAAGAAGGAAATATCGACTATTCCAAGGACTTCTTCGGCAAGGAAACCAGCCTGACCGTATCCGGCCAGCTGCAGGGCGAAACTTACGCTCTGGCATTCAGAAACATCTACACATTCGGACCTACCTTCCGTGCGGAAAACTCCCACACTGGTCGTCACGCTTCCGAATTCTGGATGATCGAACCTGAAATGTCCTTCACAGACCTGGCAGGCAACATGGAAACTGCAGAAGCAATGATCAAGTATATCATCAGCTACGTTCTGGAAAACGCTCCGGAAGAAATGCAGTTCTTCAACAGCTTTGTGGACAAGGGCCTGCTGGACAGACTGAACCACATCGTAAACTCCGACTTCGGCCGTGTATCCTACACCGAAGCCGTAGACATCCTGCTGAAGTCCGGTAAGGAATTCCAGTATCCTGTTGCATGGGGTATCGACCTGCAGACAGAACATGAACGTTACCTGACAGAAGAAGTCTTCAAGAAGCCAATCTTTGTAACCGACTATCCGAAGGATATCAAGGCATTCTACATGCG
>JAZNKW010000088.1:0-22135 GCA_045578745.1 Anaerovoracaceae bacterium | reverse complement strand
ACCATCGACCCGAACCTGGGTGTGGTACAGCTCCACGATACCAGCTTTGTCATGGCTGACATTGCAGGGATTATCGAAGGCGCCAGCCAGGGTCTGGGCCTGGGTTTCAAGTTCCTGAAGCACATCGAACGTACCAAGGTTCTGATTCATGTAGTTGACGTATCCGGCTGTGAAGGCCGTGATCCGAAGGAAGACTTCGATAAGATCAACAGAGAGCTGGAAGCATACAGCCCTAGAATTATGAAGAAGCCGCAGATCGTAGCAGCGAACAAGATTGACCAGATCGACGAAGAAGATCCGATGTACATCGAATTCAAGGAATACGTGGAAAGCAAGGGATACAAGGTATTCCCAATGTCCGCACCGCTGGATCTGGGTGTAACGGAAGTTCTGAATGCAGCACTGCTGGAACTGAAGCGCGTAGAAGAAAATCCGGTGGAAGAAGAGGAAGAACTGGAAATGTTCGACTTCGAAGCAGACAACGCTCTGGATCCGGATTACAGAGAAATCTACGTGGATTACGACGAAGAAGATGGCGTATTCGTACTGGAAGGCAAGCAGCTGACCAAGATCTTTAACTCCACAAACTTCAACGATATGGGTTCCCTGAGATATCTGTACAAGTATATCGAAAAGAACGGTGCAATCGAACAGATGAAGGAAATGGGTCTGGAAGAAGGCGACATCATCCGTATCAAGAATTACGAACTGGAATACTGGGACGAATTCTAATACTTTATACGAAACAAATGCAGGATGCAGCATAGCTGTGTCCTGTTTTTTTGTCATGTAAGATCCTACGGTACATAAAATAGAATACTGGAGGTGAATCCATGACAAGAAAAATTCTGATAATGCAGACAGTGGCCTGTCTGCTGATTTTTGCAGTTGTGCAGAGTGGAATTCATGCAAAAGAAGGCAAACTGGGAGATTTTCTGAGCCGCATAGCTGAAGCAGTGAATGAAAACTATACACTTGCTGAACTGCTGGAGCTTGGTGAGACTGCGGAAGAAGCCATGGTTATGGCTCCGGGACTGATTGGAGATACTTTGATGGCTGCAAGTGAGCTTGGAACCTACGGAACTCCAATGGATGAAGAAAGTGATGATGCTATAAAAAATGTGTACGCAAGTGCCGGCGGCAAGGTAGTTAAATCTGGGATCAGCAGCAGTCTTGGGCTTTATGTAATGATTGAACACCCCGGCAAAATCTCCACCTACGGTCATCTTTCCAATATCCGGGTTGTGTCCGGTGAGCGTGTTACGAAGGGAGACCTGATTGGAACTTATGACAGCACGCAGGATACTGATTTCTATTACGCACTGGAAGATAAAAGTGGAAATTTTGCGTGATATGTGGTAAAATAACAGTGCCGGCGTGCGTTTGTCATTTAAAAATGACTTCTGGCAGCCGGAACTTTTATGTATAAAGGAAACGAAGGTATGGTTCACAGAATTTCCGAAAACGAAGTAGAACGGCTTTATCAAAAATACCAGACACCGGAACATGTCATTGCACACTGCAGAGAAGTGACGAGAGTTGCCTGCGGCATCGCAGAGCATCTGAATCTTCACGGATACCATCTGGATGTGGATCTGGTCCGAGGGGCAGGACTTGTCCATGATGTGGCCAGAACCAGTGATGAGCACTGGAACGTGGGTGCAGATATCTTGCTGGAACTGGGATATGAGTCAGAAGCCGATATCGTCCGAAATCACATGTTTTACAACTTTAACTGTATCGATTGTCTTTGCGAAACCGATATGGTCTGCTTGGGTGACAGGCTGGTTAAGGAACATGATTATGTAGGTGTAGATGAACGGTTCCAGTATATTATGGACAAGGCTCCGGACCGTCCGGGTATTATCGAGCACCTGACGGAGCGGAGAGAAGAGATGCGCCATCTGCTGAACCAGATCGAAGATATTATTGGCATCACCATGGATGCTTTATTTCAAACAGGAGAAAAATAGAATGAATTACACTGAAAAGTTAAACCAGCTTCTGAAGCGGGTTGAAAAACCGGGCCGCTATATCGGCGGTGAAATTAATTCCGTGAAAAAGAATCCTGCAGATGTAGATGCACGTTTTGCATTCTGCTTCCCGGATTTATATGAAATCGGTATGTCTTATCTGGGTATGCAGATTCTGTATAAGACACTGAATGACAGAGAAAAGATTTACTGCGAACGTGTTTTTGCACCGGGTGTGGATATGGAAGCTCTGATGCGTGAAGAAAATATGCCGCTGATGACTCTGGAAACCAAGACTCCGCTGGCAGAAATGGATTTCGTAGGTTTCACTCTGCAGTATGAAATGTCTTATACCACAGTTCTGAACATGATGGATCTGGCACAGCTGCCGCTGAAAGCAGCTGACCGTGCAGCTTCCGAAAAGGAATATCCACTGGTAGTTGCAGGCGGTCCTTGCGCACTGAATCCGGAACCTCTGGCTGATTTTATCGATATGTTCTTTATCGGTGACGGTGAAGTGGTTCTGCCGGCTGTTGTGGAACTTTACGGTGAATGCAAGAAGAAGGGCCTGAGCCGTGAAGAATTCTACCGTGAAGCCTGCAAGATGGACGGCGTATACATTCCGTCTCTGTATGATGTGACTTATAACGAGGACGGAACTATAAAAGAATTATGTAAACTGCATGACTGGGCGCCGATGCCTGTACGCCGTGCAATCATTGAAAATATTGAGGAACTGCCGTTCCCAACCAATCCAATCGTTCCGTTTGTAGAGGCAGTTCATGACCGTTCTGTTATCGAAACATTCCGTGGCTGCACCCGTGGATGCCGTTTCTGTCAGGCAGGTATGATTTACCGTCCTGTAAGAGAACGTTCCCGCGAAAAGATTATGCAGCTGGCAATGGACAACCTGCATAACACAGGCAATGACGAGCTTTCTCTGCTGTCTCTGTCTACCAGTGACTATTCCCAGTTCGAAGAGCTGTGCAATGAACTGATTCCGGCATGCAAGAGAGAAAACGTATCCCTGTCTCTGCCTTCCTTACGTATCGATAAGTTTGCATTCGATGTACTGAATAAGATTCAGGAATACCGCAAGTCCGGTCTGACTTATGCACCGGAAGCCGGTACACAGCGTCTAAGAGACGTTATTAATAAGGGTGTTACAGAAGCTGATATCTACAAGTCCATCGAACAGGCACTGGAACTGGGCTGGACCAATATCAAGCTGTACTTCATGATCGGTCTGCCGACTGAAACAGATGAAGACCTGGATGGTATTGCAGAAATCGCAAGAAATATTGTGGATCTGAATTACAAGATCAACGGACGCAAGGGCGGACGTTTCAATGTTACTGTCAGCGTTTCAAACTTCGTACCGAAGGCAAATACACCATTCCAGTGGGAAAGCCAGAATACAGCGGAAGAATTCGCGAGAAAGCATAATTACCTGACTGATAAGCTGCGTATGAAGCATGTAACATTCAACTACCATGACAATGCGACCAGCTCCTTCGAAGCAGTATTTGCAAGAGGCGACAGACGATGCAGCGAGCTGCTTCTGGCAGCATTCAGAAATGGCTGCAAGCTGGACAGCTGGACAGAACACTTCAAGCCGGAAGGATGGGAAAAGGCATTCGCAGACAGCGGAATCGACCGCAGCTTCTATACCGAAAGAAAGCGTGAATTCGATGAAGTTCTGCCTTGGGACATCATCGACAGCGGCGTTTCCAAGAAGTTCCTCAAGCTGGAAGCTGAGCGTGCTTATAACGAAACCACTACACATGACTGCCGTCACGGCTGCGTAGGCTGCGGCATCAACCGTTATGTGAAGTGTGAAATGGAGGGCACCTTATAATGAACAGATATGTACTGAAATTTTATAAAGATGGTTATGTAAAATACACTTCCCACCTGGACCTGCTGCGTATTTTCAAGCGTTCCTTTAAGAAGACCGGCCTGGCACTGCAGTATTCTCAGGGCTTTAACCCGCATCCGAAGATGGGATTTGCACAGCCTCTGTCTCTGGGATACAGCAGCAAGTGTGAGCTGATCGAATTCGAAACTCTGGAAAATCATGATCCGGCCGATATTCTGCAGAAGATGAAGGATGTTCTTCCGGAAGGTCTGGAACCGGTTTCCTGCGTACGCTTCGAAAGCAACATCAAGTCTCTGGCTGGTGAAGCGGACAGTGCAGAATACGTAGTATGGGCGCCTCTGCCGGAATCTGCTGCTTCTGAATGGAATAACGACGTTCTGTCCGGCAAAATCTCTGCGTACCTGGCTCAGACTGAAATTACAGCGATGAAGCGTCAGAAGAAGACAAAAAAGCTGGCTCCTGTGGATATCCGCAAGATGATCCGCGGTATGCAGGGTATGGTTATTACTGATGTGGAAGGCCGCAAAGCACTGATGCTGAACCTGCATCTTGATTGCGGAAGCACATCCAACCTGAGTCCTGAACTGGTAATTTCCACATTCCTACCATTCTGCAGCCTGGACATTGAAAGATATGATGTCGAAGTAGAAAGAAAAACGCTGAAATTTGTAAAGAATTTACAATTCTAATTGTTGACACAAAACCTTCCTGTATTGTAATATATTTACAATCAGGAGGGTTTTTATTATGGAGAAAAATATTTCTTATATCAGGGACAACCTGGAAATGATTAAAAAAATCATGTTTCCGGCTGTGGTAATTATGGCAATGATTGTATTCTGGATCTTTGGGGGCGAAGAAGATCTGGCAGTTGAAGATGCCGGAACCATGGAACCAATGGAAACTCAGGAGCAGGGGGAAGATGCGGAAACAGAATATTTGTCTGGAGATATTTATGTGGATATCGGCGGTGAAGTGAATCAGCCAGGTGTATACAGAATTCCTGCAGGGACACGTCTCTTTCAGGTGGTGGAAGAGGCTGGCGGACTGAAGGAAACTGCTGATATTGACAGTATCAATCAGGCTGAAGCCGTGACAGACGGACAGAAGATTATTATCGGGAGCCGCGATGAGAACAGTCCGTATTACACCGGAACTTTCGTGAAAACCGAATCAGCTGGTTCGTCCGGAGGCAGTGCAGTAAGACAGACTGCAGACGGATTTAAAGTGAATCTGAACAGAGCAACTCTTTCAGACCTTCAGATGATACCCGGTGTGGGACCGTCTACGGCACAGAAAATACTTGATTACAGGGAGTCTGCAGGAAAATTCAGCAGTATCAGTGATTTGAAAAATATCAGCGGAATCGGTGAAAAAACCTACGACAATCTGAAAGATTATATCGAAGTCTGAATACGGAAAGGACTATTTGTAAACAATACCCAAGAGGTGATGAATATGTTTACAAGAAGAGCCAGAAGAAATTACAGAACAGCGGTGTTTTCGGCAGTGATTGTCTGCCTCTGCATTTTAATTTTAGCATTGGCATGGCCTGAGTCGCCGACAGAAAACACAGATAATCAACCAGCCGGAATGAATCCGGATTACCAGCCTGAAGAAATCCCGGAAGAGATTGATGAGGATGTGGAAGACAGCAATGCGGGGATTTTGCTGGAACCGGAAGAAAACCTGTCTGAAAATGAAGAAAACAGCATGAATCCGGATAATACATCATACTATTTAGTGAAACGAGCCGGAGAGCAGATTGCAGTTTTTTTCTGTGACAGCAGAGGTAATATGGTTCAGCTGGAAACTACAGATATTCTGTACGAAATGCTTGGACCGAACGACCAGAAACTTTTCGACCAGGGAATTCAGGTGAAAAATCAGGAAGAACTGGGCACTCTGCTTCAGGATTTTGAAGGGTAGGTACCGTGACCTATGAAAAAGACAATGAAAGACCGACTACTATGTTGTGTGTTTGTATTTTTTCTGACCCTCGCAATTATCTGGGCCAGCGGCTGGGTGGCAGACTACCGAAGCAGCAGATCCGATTCTGAGGAAACTGTCAGACTGGTCAGTGAACACATACTGATTCCCGGCGGACAGTCGGTTGGCATACGAATGAATGTGAGGGGCGTCCTCGTGGTTGGGCTTGAGGAAATTGAAACGGAACATGGTATCGTCAGTCCTGGATATCTGGGTGGTCTGCAGATAGGAGATACGGTTATTTCCATAAACGGTACACCTGTTTATTATGCGGAGGATGTGGCCAGGATTATAAACGGTTCGAAGCAGGATGCCGAACTCTGTGTTCAGCGAAAAGATGAAGAGTTAAAATTGAAGGTGAAACCGGTAAAGTCACTGGAAGATGGTGACTATAAGCTTGGAGTTTGGGTGAAGGAGAAAATAGCCGGTATCGGAACTCTTACATTCTACGATCCGCAGAACAATATGTATGCAGCTTTGGGGCATGGTATCTATGAAAATAAGACCGGAACCCTGCTGGAGGCTGATAAAGGGCAGCTTCTCCGTACAGAAGTAAAAGCAATCAGGGAGGGAACTGCCGGAAAACCGGGTGAAATCAGAGGAATCTTTTATGGCGATGATGAACCCATGGGAAGCGTCAGTCTGAACAGCCAGTATGGAGTATACAGCAAAGGGTTGCAGGAAAATCTGATGGACGAAGTAAAGCCGGTTGTTATGGCGACCCAGGAGCAGATTAAAGTAGGTCCAGCTCAGATTCTTACGACCATTAATGGCAGTCAGGTTGAAACTTTCGATATTACAATCGATAAAATCAATCTTCAGAAAGAAGCAGGTAGCAAGGGTATCGAACTGAGCGTAGTGGACGAAAAGCTGCTTTCCTACAGCGGCGGGATCGTTCAGGGGATGAGTGGAAGCCCAATTATACAGAATGGACGGCTGGTTGGGGCTGTTACCCATGTATTTGTAAATAATCCGACGAAAGGATATGGCATCTTCGCACAGTGGATGGTGGAAGAAGCCTATCTTGCTAAGAATCTGTCTTAAACACCAATTGTGACGTTTCTTAACACCGTTTTGTGCGAAACCTGTATTATAATAGGGCTATGAAAAGAATGGCGGAAGAACCCGTCAAAGTTGAAAGTATGTGTGCAGAAAAATGTTTCGGAGGAAAGAAAAATGGAAGATAATAAGAAAATCAGGGTTGGTCTGGCAGATGACAATCAGGACTTTTGTGATGTGGTGAGTGAATATATCGGAAAGCAGGATAACATGGAACTCATGTTTATCGCCGGTGATGGTCTGGAGGCTCTTCAGCTGATGGAATCCGGCAAAATCCCTGATGTCCTGGTTCTGGATATGATTATGCCTCATCTGGACGGTTTCGGTGTACTGGAAGGTCTGAACGGGATGAATCTGGCGTCATATCCCCGCATTATCATGACCTCAGCAGTTGGTCAGGATGCAATCATTCAAAAGGCAATGAGTATGGGTGCTCAGTATTATCTGGTTAAGCCTATCAATCTATCCATGCTGATGAAGCGTATCAATCAGCTGGATGAAAACAATGCATCACTGTATGTGCGTCAGCAGGATACTGCAGCTAATCTCCGCAAGTCCATTGTTTTAAGAGATTCTCTGACAAACAATGATCTGGAAGTAGATATTACCAACATGATTCATGAAGTAGGTGTTCCGGCTCATATTAAAGGATATCAGTTCCTGAGAGATGCCATCACTCTGGTGGTGAATAAGCCTGAAATTCTCGGCTGCATTACCAAAGAACTTTATCCGACAGTGGCTATGATGAACAACACCACTCCATCCCGTGTGGAACGTGCTATCCGTCATGCCATCGAGCTGGCCTGGGCCAGAGGACGTGTGGAAACGCTGAACAGCCTGTTTGGCTATACAATTCAGCACGAAAAAGGAAAACCTACAAACAGTGAATTTATTGCGATTATAAGTGATAAGCTGAGACTTGAAAGAAAGGTTGGCTAATTGCAAAATCTGTGGTATAATATATGCCGACTGATTACGTATTAAGAAAACAGGAGGCTATATATACATGGCAATTACACAGGAAATGATTGACCGCATTAACGAACTTTCCAGAAAGAAGAAGGCAGAAGGTCTGACCGAAGAGGAACAGGCTGAGCAGAAGGTGCTGTATAAGGAGTACATTGCAGCATGGCGCAATAATGTAAGAGCACAGCTGGAAAACATTGAGTTTGTAGATGCAGACTCTAAAAATTAATATTTGATTAAACTTTTTCAGGGAGCCGCGTTTCGACAGGAAGCGCGGCTCTTTTGTTGTATATTGGAGGTGTGTAGTGTAAATAAAGGATGGTATAAGGTTATGAAAAAGAAAAGCAAAGTTAAAGTATTTCGTATATTCATATCACTTTCTGCATGTCTTGCTGGACTTGTTTTTATGTTAATTCTGGATGTCTGTGCAGATGCAGTTCATGAGGAGAAAGTTATGGAAGAGATTGGTCAGCTTGTTTTGAAAAGGGCTGAAACCATGAATGATTATTATATTGGGGAACTTGAGTATATCCATGCGGAGGAGATTTTGCGGGATTTTGAGACCGGAGATCTGCTGGAAGATGATTTGGAAAATCTGAAGATTTGGGAACATACGGATATCGATACAGTAAATGATGTTGAAATTGTACAGGTAACATTGGTGGAAGATAATCCGGATTTCCTTTCTGCAAGTGTAATTGTCAGCTGGAATGTATCCGGGCTGGACGGAGATGCAGATTTTAAAAGCACCTATAAAACAAAGTGCGAAAAAAGCGGAAAAACATTGAAATTATCGCAATTTTTTTAATAAAAATTGTTTAATATGACCGAAATAATGGTATAATAATCAACGGATAAACACTAAAAAAGGAGTAACCGTATGAGAAACGTATATTTAGATTATTCTGCCACGACTCCGGTGAAAGACGAAGTTTTGCAGGAAATGATTCCTTACTTTACAGAAAAGTTCGGAAATCCTTCCAGTTTATATGATAAAGGGCTGGAATCCAAGGATGCTGTAACCCATGCAAGAGAACAGGTAGCAGCGCTGATTGGTGCACAGCCGAAGGAAATCTTCTTTACCGCCGGTGGTACGGAAGCGGACAACTGGGTTGTTTTTGGTGCAGCGGACAAGCTGAAAGCTAAGGGCAATCATATTATTACAACCAAGGTAGAACACCATGCTATGCTTCATTCCTGTCAGTTCCTCGAAAAGCAGGGATTCGAAGTAACTTACCTGGACATTAATGAAGAAGGCAGAGTCACTCCTGAAATGCTGGAAGCTGCCATCAAGGATAATACCATTCTGATTTCCATCATGATGGTAAACAATGAAATCGGTACTGTAATGGCGATTCAGGAACTGGCTGCAGTTGCCAAGGCGCACGGAATCCTGTTCCACACTGACGCTGTACAGGCGCTGGGCAACGTTCCTATCAATGTAAAGGAACTGGGTGTAGACCTGATGTCCATGTCTGCTCATAAGATTTATGGTCCGAAGGGTACAGGCGCTCTGTATATCCGCAGAGGCGTTCATATTTCCAACTATCTTCATGGCGGCGCACAGGAAGCGAAGAAGAGAGCAGGTACTGAAAACCTGACCGGTATCGTAGGCTTCGGTAAGGCTGCGGAAGTGGCTAAGAGAGATTTTGACAAGCACGTGGAACACTGCAGAACACTGAGAAACCACCTGGTTGAAAGAGTTCTGGCTGAAATTCCGAATACTTTTGTAAACGGATCCATGGAGCACCGTCATCCTGGTAATGCAAGCATTACCTTTGAATACATCGAAGGGGAAGCAATTCTGCTCTTCCTGAACCATGCAGGTATCAGCGTATCCACCGGTTCTGCATGTTCTTCCAATTCTCTGGAACCATCCCACGTTCTGACTGCACTGGGTGTCCCTGTAGAAAAGATTCACGGTACCGTTCGTTTCACCATCGGTGATTTCACCACTATGGAAGACGTGGATTACGTGGTTGATACACTGAAAAATGTGGTATCAAGATTAAGAGAAATTTCATCTGTAAATACACAGAAAGGTTGGTAAATAAATATGGCTTTATATAATGATATCGTAATGGAACACTTCATGAATCCTAAGAATGTAGGCGAACTGGAAAATCCGGATGGTTCCGGTACATACGGCAGCCCTGTATGCGGTGACATGATGCAGATTCAGATTAAGGTTGAAGATGAAACCATCGTAGATGCAAAGTTCAAGACTTTCGGCTGCGGTTCTGCAATTGCATCCTCCAGCATGGCTACTTCCATGATTATCGGTAAGACCATCGAAGAAGCACTGGACATTACCAACAAGCAGATTATCGATGCACTGGGCGGACTGCCTCCAGTAAAGGTTCACTGCTCTGTACTGGCTGACCGTGCAATCAAGAACGCAATTTACGATTATGCTCAGAAGGCTGGCAAGACTTATGCTGCGCTGGAAGGCTATGATCCTAACGAGGATGAAGATGAACATGACCATGGAGACATTGAAGAATAGTCCGGACAGCCGTCAGGCACTGGACAGAAACAAAGTACTACTGGGATTAAGCGGCGGGGTGGACAGCACTACCGCTGCTTTGTTATTAAAAGAAAAGGGATTTGAAGTCATCGGCTATTATTTCGACATTACCGGATGTAATGCGGAAGGTAAGGCGGAAGCACAGGCCGTGGCTGATCAGGTTGGAATTACTCTACTGACGGAAGATGTCAAGTCGCTCTTCGAAGAGGTTGTTATCGAAAACTTCTGCAGCGAGTACATGGCTGGAAGAACACCAAACCCTTGCATTGTCTGCAATCCCGGTGTGAAATTCCGCCGTCTGCTGGATAAGGCGGATGAAATCGGTGCATATTATATTGCAACCGGACACTATGCCCGTATTTCCTGTGATGAATTACAGGAAAAATATTATGTAAAACAGGCTGCCAACATCCGCAAGGATCAGTCCTATATGCTGTACCGTCTTGGACAGGAGTTCCTCAGCCGTCTGATTTTCCCTTTGGGCGACTTCGAAGATAAAGAACAGATCCGTGATATCGCACGTTCTGTAAATCTTTCCAATGCAGAGAAAAAAGACAGCCAGGAAATCTGCTTTGTTCCCGATGATGACTATGTGGGTTATATGGCTGAACGGGGCTGTACCGCAAAACCAGGCAAATATGTGGATGCGGATGGCCGTGTTCTTGGTGAACATAAGGGAATCATCCACTATACCATCGGCCAGCGGAAAGGTCTGGGCATTGCTCTCGGCAAACCGGCTTTTGTAACTCATATTGATGCTGATAAGAACCAGGTCGTTCTGGGATCTAATGAGGATCTTTTCGGCTGCAGCGTATATTCCCGGGGAAATGTGTTCTCCGACGGCGCTGAAATGGCTGATTTTGATGGGATGGAAGTGACGGCTAAAGTCCGCTACTCCGCAAAACCTGCTCATGCCAGACTTTATGTACTGCCGGATGGTCGTGTTTTGACAGAATTTACGGAAGCTCAGCGCGCTGCAACGCCCGGACAGTCCGTGGTGTGGTATGACGGAGATCACGTCATCGGCGGCGGATTTATTGATTAAAAATACCACTATGTGGCTGTATATTCCTGCCCATGATGCTTCATAATAAGAAGCGAAGGGGAGTGATGTAATTATGAAAGCAACCACAGGTGTGATGCTTGCAACTGCAGCAGGTGCTGCAGCAATGGCAGCTGCATATGCTTCCATGAAGCCGGCTGCCAAGCGGGAAATCAGACGGGATCTTCGTACCGCTGCCCATGATATGGGAGATGTAAGAGAAGAGATGTGTGATGTCCGCAGAGATGTGACCCAGATGGCCCGGAATATCAAGGACCAGATGTAATCTGAAAACGAAAAGTCTGTGGGAAACCATGGACTTTTTGTATTTGTTATGGTAAAATATTTAATTGGTTAATACTATTTTGAACCTAATTTTAGGAGGAAATTTTACATATGGAAAAAATGGGATTAAATGAAATCAGACAGTTATTCCGTGACTTCTACGTGAGCAAGGAGCACTACGCAGGTAAGAGTGCATCCCTGATTCCGCAGAATGATAAGAGCTTACTGATCATCAACTCCGGTATGGCACCGCTGAAGAACTACTTTGCAGGTGTGGAAACTCCGCCAGCGAAGAGAATGACAACCTGTCAGAAGTGTATCCGTACCGGTGACATAGAAAACGTAGGTATTACATCCAGACATGGTACCTTCTTCGAAATGTTGGGCAGCTTCTCCTTCGGAGACTACTTCAAGGAACAGTCTCTGGAATGGGGTCTGGAATTCATCCGTGACTACCTGAAGATGCCTATGGATAAGATCTGGGCAACTGTATACCTGGACGACGACCAGGCAGTTGAAATCTGGAAGAAGCTGGGTCTGCCTGAAGAAAGAATTGTTAGACTGGGTAAGGATGACAACTTCTGGGAAATCGGTCTGGGTCCATGCGGTCCTTGTTCCGAAATCCACTTCGACAGAGGTCCTGAATATGGTTGCGGAAGCCCTGACTGTAAGCCAGGATGTGACTGCGACAGATATCTGGAATTCTGGAACCACGTATTCACTCAGTTCTCCAAGGAAGAAGACGGTTCCTACAGCGATCTGGAACATCCAAACATCGACACCGGTATGGGTCTGGAAAGACTGGCATGCATCATGCAGGGCGTAGATTCCATCTTTGACATCGATACCATCCGCCACATCTTAAACGGCGTAGTAGAAAAGTCCGGCGTGGAATACAAGGACGGACAGGCTCCAACTGACGTTTCTATCAGAATTATCACTGACCACCTGCGTTCCATGGTATTCATGATCGGCGACGGTATCATGCCATCCAACGAAGGCCGCGGCTACGTTCTGAGAAGACTGATCAGAAGAGCTGCAAGACACGGCAGAAACCTGGGTATCGAAGGCAAGTTCCTGGTTGAACTGTCCAACCGCGTAATCGAAGTATCCGGCGGTGCATACCCTGAACTGGTAGAAAAGAAGGAATTCATTCAGAGAACCATTTCCGTGGAAGAAGAAAACTTTGCTAAGACCATCGATAAGGGCGAAGCAATCATTAAAGAATATATGGAAGAGCTGAAAGCTGCAGGCCAGACCGTT
Source organism: Anaerovoracaceae bacterium (assembly GCA_045578745.1). GTDB lineage: Bacteria > Bacillota > Clostridia > Peptostreptococcales > Anaerovoracaceae > RGIG7179. The sequence goes on along the minus strand of JAZNKW010000088.1, from coordinate 9,152 downwards.
CTGGACGGCGAAAAGACCTTCAAGCTGTACGACACCTACGGTTTCCCTCTGGAACTGACCGAAGAAATCCTGGCTGAAAACGGCTTCACTGCTGACACTGAAGGCTTCAAGGCAAACATGCAGAAGCAGAAGGATATGGCAAGAGCAGGCCGTAAGGTTGGCGAAGACGAAGCATGGAAGGATGCTGACTTCGAACTGAACGTGGAAAAGACTGTATTCACAGGCTATGACGAAACTCAGTCCTCCGGCAAAATCTCCGCACTGGTGGTTGGCGCAGCTCTGGCTGACTCTGTATCCGAAGGCGATAAGGTTCAGGTAATTCTGGACAGAACTCCGTTCTATGCAGAAGGCGGCGGACAGGCTGCAGATACAGGTTTCATCTTCACCGGTGAAAACACTGTAAGAGTAGATTCCGTTGAAAAGAAGGATGGTTTCTTCTATCACAACGGTGTGGTTGTAAGCGGCAGCGTTAAGGTTGGCGATGAAATCACAGCATGTGTAGATCACATTAAGAGAAATAAGACTGCAAGAAACCACACTGCTACTCACTTACTGCAGAAGGCTCTGCGTGAAGTAGTTGGTACTCATGTACAGCAGGCTGGTTCCTCTGTAAATGAAAACATCCTGCGTTTTGACTTCTCTCACTTCGAAGCTGTAACCAAGGAACAGCTGGCAGAAGTAGAAGCGCTGGTAAATGATAAGATTAATGAATTCCTGCAGGTTGAAACTGCAGAAATGTCCATGGAAGAGGCACAGGCAGCAGGTGCTATGGCACTGTTTGGTGAAAAGTACGGCAGCACCGTTCGCGTTGTAAACGCTGGCGGCTGGTCCGTAGAACTGTGCGGCGGTACCCATGTAAAGAATACCGGCGAAATCGGTGCATTCAAGATTCTGTCCGAAGGCGGCGTAGCATCCGGCGTAAGAAGAATCGAAGCGACTACCGGTACTGGCGTTCTGGTTAAGGCTAACGAAGCAGAAGCTGTTGTTGCTGAAGTTGCAGAAACTCTGAAGGCAAACAAGGCTGCTGTTGTTGATAAGGCTCGTGCACTGGCTGAAGAAGTGAAGGCTCTGAAGAAGGAACTGGAAGAGCTGAAGAAAGCAGCTATGGGCGGCGAAGTAGACAAGATGATTGCTGAAGCCAAGGAAATCAACGGTGTGAAGCTGGTAACTGCAAAGTTCGAAGATTATAACATCAACGATCTGAGAGGCCTGTCTGACGACATCAAGAAGGCTCACAAGGGCATCGCAATGGTATTCGCTACTGTAAACGGTCCTAAGGTAACCTTCATGGTTTCCCTGACTGACGATCTGCTGGAAAAGGGTTACCATGCAGGCAACATGATCAAGCAGGTTGCTGCAGCATGCGGCGGCGGTGGCGGCGGTAAGGCTGACATGGCTCAGGCTGGTGCAAAGGATCCAAGCAAGATCGAAGATGCATTCAAGGTAGCAGAAGGATTACTGTAAATATACTGCAATTCTTTCTCGTGTGAAAGCGAAAAAGCTTGCACCAAACTGGAAAAGATAGTATAATGTTCATATTGAAGTATTTGAACAAAAGGAGGAGAGGGCATAGAGATGGATAGAGCAACCATTATGTTTGATTCCGCTAAGCTGCAGAAGACGAACAGAGAGATTATCGAAACCGTTTACATGGCACTGGAAGATAAGGACTACAATCCAATTGACCAGCTGGTTGGTTATATTATTTCAGGAGACCCATCCTACATCACCAGCCATAATAACGCTCGTACTCTGATGAAGAGCATCGACCGTGACGATCTGCTGGAAGAACTGCTGAAGTACTATCTGAAGAAGTAATCAAATAATAAAGATTTATAAGCGGGCTTGGAGAAACACAGGTCCGCTTATTTTGTTATGAATTCAAGAATTATTGGAGGATATAAATTATGAAGAGAAAAATCGGCCTGGATGTAGGCGATAAAACCGTTGGAATTGCAGTATCTGACCCGTTGGGCATCACTGCACAGGGCCTCATGACCCTGGAAAGAGTCGGTATCCGTAAGGACACCGGTAAGATTCTGGATCTTGTAAAAGAATACGACTGCGATACCATTGTAATCGGTTTAAATAAGAAGCTGGACGGTACTGACAGCATCCAGACTGAAAAGATGTATGAATTCCGTACTATGCTGGAAAACAAGATGCGCAGCACCGCTATTAAGGGTGTGGAAGTAGTATGGCAGGATGAACGTCTGACTACTGTTATGGCAGAACGTGTTCTTCTGGAAGCGAATATGGACCGTTTTGAACGTAAGAAGGTTGTGGACAAGCAGGCGGCTGTTCTGATTCTGCAGAGCTACCTGGATAGACTGGCTTTCGAAAAGAAATGTGCAGAAATGGAAGCTGCAGAAGAATAAAATCAATTAGAGAAGCAAAGATTATGGATAATGTTTTAAAGCTGCTGCAGAACAATCATATATATGACATGGAAGATATGGATTCACTCTTGGAACTGGCAGCTCTGATGCGGAACCTGATTGAATCCGGACAGTATGCTGTTATGAATGACATTATAATTTACAGCATCAAACATGAGCATTACGAAGCACTTTCATGGATTATGGGGATTTTGCAGGAAGAGTTTAAAAAAGAAAACTGCAATTTAGAAAATTTCGAATGTAATCTGGGCCGTTCCATACCGAACTATGATGAGTTCATGCAGCTGTTGCAGGTGGATATGGATCCAATAAATGCTGAGATAAGAAAAGTCCTTGATGAAAATGGGGAAGCACAGGCCTTCTTTAACATTTATACCTACAAAACCAGCTATGATAATATATTCCTGATTTCTTCAGAAAACTTTGACACAAGGGATAATGATTATATTCAATATAAGCTGGCAGTTACAAAATAAATTTCAACAAAGAGGTTTTTATGAAGTTTGTTATATCCATGCAAGTCAATCCTGAAAATGATATCATCAGAGCAGAATTCTCTGTTTTTGAACCCGATAGAGTGCTCCAGGAGCAGACTGTATTTCAGGCTGCGGAGATTACAGCTGAATTTCTTCATAAAAGACTTCAGGAAGTTAATGTTCCGGACACTCTGGAATTCGACTCCAATATGCATACAGACGGAAAGTATCATATATCTGTGAGGGTTCCGGATAAAAGAATATTAAAAGAGATTCTTAATGGTAAGGCACTGGATTTAGGTAACTTGTATTCTACGGAATTTCCAAAGCTGCTTCAGCAGATGTTTGTTGAAAGGGGATTAGCCGATCTTGAAAATGCAGAAATATTATTTACCGAACCTCAGAAACTTAAGATTATAAATGATGACGTTAAATTGAGTAAATTTATCATGGCTGTAATTTTTGTTACATGCGGAATTGGCGTTTCAGTTTATGGAATAACATTATTTAATTTAAGCATAATCGATGCGGTATTCGGAAAGATTGGCGGTTTAATAAGTATGCTTGGAGGAATCGTGTTCCTGGGTATATTTGGATATCTGTTTAATCAGCCAGGAGGACGCAGATAAATTGGCCCGAAAAGGGCCTTTTTTACTTGGATAAAACTATTCCTAAAATCACAATTTTGGGAATAGTTAATGCAGATAAAAAGAAGAAAACAGTCTGCAGCACATCTGGCGCCCCGGACCGTCTTCTTATAGGCATATATACTTGAGGATATTTAATTCCTTCAATTCTATTATATTATTTATTATCACAACAATTATTTATTGTTCTATTCCTGATTCCTTGCTTTTAGATAAATCCTATACGTTAGTTCTTCTGATTATACGTAATCCGAATCACATTAAACCGTTTCAGGCTTCGAGTTATATCATCTGTGTTTCATATCACATGAAATACCTGTATATGATTTCTTTCCACTACTCCAGGAAAAACCGAGGCTCTATTTTTCGTTTTAAGCGATTTTTTTATAATGGGTCAAGGATTTATACCTTAGAAAAAACTTCTAAAAAAGGCTGTTTTTTACAGCAAATCAGAGATTAAGCTGCAACCGGAACCTGAATAGTCATGCCAGCCTGGAGCTGATCTGCAGAAATGTCATTAATCTTACATAATTCATATACAGCAACTCGGATATCATCAGCATCAGACATATAAGTTTCAGCTATGGACCATAATGTATCACCAGACATAATTTCAAGATCCATATATTCCACATAAGTTAAACTTTCTGCGGTGTTTAAACCTAATGCAAAGTTTACTAAAGTTGTAATAAGAATAATCATAATTGTTACAAATACAGTAAAACGAAATCTGTCAGCTACTCTGTATCTTTTTGTCATCAGGTTCACACCCCTTTCGAAACATTTGTTCTTTTCTATAATATAACAGAATAAATGTTCGATGTCAAGAATAAAATAAACATTTGTTCGCGAAAGTGCTATGTTGACATAAGGTGTTCGTATTAGTATAATGAATGTTGGATTTTCAATGATTCGAGGTAATATTTATGAAAAATATAAACCTTTCCGGCGGAATGTTGGTATTCCTCGGAGCTTTTTTCTGGAGTTTGAATTCCCCTTTAATTAAATTTATTGAGGTTGATGCATTTATGACCTGCGGACTCCGTTCTTTAATAGCAGGTATTGTTCTCCTGCCCTTCCTGAGACCGAAAAAGATTAAATGGAATTTATGGCTGGTAGTTTATCTGATTGCTTACTGCGGGCTGACTGTCAGTATTGTTCTTGCGCTCCGCAAAACATCTGCGCCGATTGCTATTGGGATGCAGTACGCAAGTATCATCTGGCTGTTCCTGGTAACTGCGATTTCTACACGTAAGCTTGACAAAAAGCGTCTCACACCAGTGCTTATGATTTCTGCCGGTGTTATCGTATTCATGCTTTCCGGTCTCGACGGCACTTCCATGACAGGAAATCTGATTGCACTTACTGAAAGTATCAGCTTTGCATTTATGACAGTTGGGGTTAAGAAGTGCGGAAGTGAAAATCCGCTGGGTTTGACCGCTATATCCAATCTGTTCGTTGCATTTTTCGTGTTTACCTTCCTTCCTCCGGATCTGTCTGATACACTCAGTTTTACAGGTCAGGAATGGTTTATCATGCTGATTCTCGGTGTGGTGCAGATGGGATTAGGCTATGCCTTTTATAATACGGGCGTAAGCCGTACTTCCCCGCAGAAAGCTTCTGTTATCGCTCTGTGGGAACTGATTCTGGGACCAGTATGGGTTGCTCTCTTCCTTCACGAATATCCAAGTTTAATGGTGTGCATTGGATTTGTGATTATTATCGCTGGTATTATCATGGATGCAAAGGTTGATTCTCCAGCAAAATCTTAATTTAGGACAAAATAAAACCCCTTGGGATTGTATCTTCCCGAGGGGTTATTTTTTATTTAATTTCGGATCTGTTCATATAGCCTGTCAAGCCAGAAGCTGATTCTTTGCCGGAAAACAATGCAGAACAGAAAGGCCAGAAAAGCGATTGCAGCTGTAATTCCAAGCCCTGCATAGTTTTCCCCTTCAAGCAGATTACCCATCAGCAGGCTTCCGCACATTCCGGGAAGACGTCCCACTGCAGATAATATAATGAAAGGTTTAAATTGCATTTCCGATGCACCGGCTGCATAGCTGACTGCATCTTTAGGAATTCCGGGAATCAGATACAGCAGGAATACTCTGGTATAGGCACGTTTGGAATTCAGCCGTTCGATATAATACGAAATCTTCTCTTCCCCGAAAAACAGATGGAGAAAGTCCCGTCCAAGATATTTTGCCAGACCGAAAGTGATACAGGTACCAGCCACAGCACCGGTCATAGCCAGCAGCAGTGCAAGCCAGAACGGATACATATAACCCGCGGCAATCTGAAATACCTGACCGGGAAGTACACTGATTACAATCTGCAGGACCTGAAGTCCAAGATAAATCGGTATGGATTCGGATTCATACTGTTCCAGAAGTGCAATGACTGCCTGTACGTCTTCGAACTGATGCAGCAGGTTTCCGTGAACCAGATAAATGTACAGCGGAACTCCAATCACAATAGATGCAAGAAGCAGCAGCTTCAGGATGGAAATTATCAGCCGGATTCTTTTCTGTTTTTTCAGATTCTCAATCCCTGTACCCATTATAAATTCCTTTATTCGATAGTGATCAGACCCTTTTTCACCATGGTGTCAATCGCCTTGATGACACCGAACTTGGAGTGTTCGTAAGTCAGACCGCCCTGGAAGTATGCGATGTATGGGTCACGCATTGGAGCGTCGGCAGACAGTTCGATGGTGGAACCCTGTACGAAAGCACCAGCAGCCATGATTACCTTATCTTCATAACCAGGCATGTCGCCAGGAACCGGAGAAACAAAGCTGTCGATTGGAGCAGCTGCCTGAATACCTTCACAGAAAGCAATCAGCTTCTGCGGATCGCCGCACTTAACTGCCTGTACAATATCAGAACGTACATCACCAGCCTTAGGAGATACTTCAAAGCCAAGCTTTTCGAATGCTTTACCGCACAGTACTGCACCCTTGAGAGCGCCGTTTGCAGCCTTTGGACCCATGAAGAAGCCCTGGAACAGTGTACGGGTCTGACCGTACATGAGACCGCATTCGTCACCAATGCCCGGGCATGTCATACGGTACTGGATTTTGTCGATCAGATCCTGACGGCCTGCAATATAAGCACCGGAGAGCGCCAGACCGCCGCCAGGATTTTTAATCAGGGATGCAGCCATAACGTCTGCACCGACGTCAGAAGGTTCTCTGGTATCCAGGAATTCACCGTAGGAGTTATCTACCATCTTGATAATGTCAGGATTTACTTCGTTGATTGCCTTCATCAGCTTTTCGATTTCATCGATGGAGATGGCTTTTCTCCAGGAGTAACCGGTAGCACGCTGTGCAGTAATCATGCGGGTTTTGTCAGTAATAGCAGCCTTTACGCCTTCGATGTCGATGGAACCGTCCGGCAGCAGATCAACCTGCTTGAAAGTAATGCCGTAGTCTCTCAGGGAACCGTTGCCCTTTTCATAGTTAGTCAGGCCGATAACGGTCTGCAGAGTGTCGTATGGTTCGCCGGTAGCGTAAATCAGCTCATCTCCAGGTCTCAGGATACCCAGTAAAGTAGTCGCCAGTGCATGGGTACCGTTTACGAAGGTGGTTCTTACCAAAGCAGCATCTGTATGGAAAACATCTGCGAAAGTCTGACCCAGTGCATCACGGCCTGCATCGTCGTAGCCGTAACCGGTTTTCCAGCCGAAGTGCATTTCACGGATTCTGTTTTTCTGGAATGCCTTCAGAACTTTATACTGGTTGTATGCCATGATATCATCCAGCTTTTCGAACTCGCCGCGGACTTCTTCTTCGGCCTCAGCAACCAGCTTCAGCACTTTTTCGTCAATGTTAAATTCTTCTTTTAAGTATTGGTAAGTGTGGTTCATTTTATGTGTTATCCTTTCGTTCAATTTCCCATTCCATGTCCTTTACCAGATCTCTCTTCACGTTTATTTTATGCCGTGCATAAAGCTGTGTGGTTGTTACCTGTTCGTGATCCAGCAGTGCCTGGACATCGAAAATGGAATTGCCTCTGCCAATCAGGCTTGTAGCTGCCGTTGCCCTGAGTTTATGTGGGCTGTATCCGGCTTTTCGTGTGGTTTCCATCGCAATGGAAGTGTATTTTTTCACCAGTTCGCGGATCTGACGTTCTGTCATGCGCCGTCCCTGAAGTGAAAGGAACAGTGCATCCTGATGTCCGTCGATGATGCGGTCATCAGCAGGACGTTCCAGTTCAATATAGTCCTTGATAACCATGGTTACGGACTGGTTCAGGGGCATAAGGGCTTCCTTTCCCCTTTTTCTGTATATCTTGAACTCTCCCCTGTTCCAGTTGAAGCTGGATACATTTAGCTGCTGCAGCTCGGAGAGTCGGAGACCGTATGTAAGGAATGTGATAAGAATCGCCTTATCACGCAGCTTTGTTTTTTCCCAGTAGGAATGTTCGTGTTTGGTCAGGCCGGTTCCGTTGGTCACAGCATCAAGCATAATCATCACTTCATCATCCTGCAAAGCCTTGATTTCCCGTTCTCCCGGCTTCGGCACACGAATTGGGTCGAAACCGTCAGTGATGTTCTTATCCAGCAGACCGTCACGGTAAAGCTGTTTGAACAGGACGGAGACGGATGATTTCTTGCGGGCCAGGGTTTTGTTGGTATTTTCGTAAACATAGATGTTTTTATCAGTCTCTACTGTGTATTTGCGGCAGTAGTCAATAAACATATTTACATCAATGGCCTGTACTGCGTTGAGCTCCTGCAGTGTTATCTGACTGGTGGTTTCTGCCTGTGTAAGGTCTGTTTCCTTAATCAGATACTGGAAGAAAAACTTCACATCATGAAGATACGCCAGTCTGCTCTGAGGAAGTACATTGCCTTTTAAATAAGCAAAATATCCCCTAAGATACTTCGGAAGCTGACGTTCCAGTTCTTCGCACTCGAAGTAGATGTCGTTTTCTTTTTCTATGATATTGTCCGGTCTGTCACTTTTATTGTGAATTTTTATCTGTTTTTCAGCCATTTAATCATATCCTTGATTGCTTCTTCATCGGAATTAAACTTGCTGATATCAATCCAGTGCATATCTTCATAGCGGCGGAACCAGGTCAGCTGGCGTTTGGCCAGGTGGCGTGTGTTTTTCTTAATCAGGTCGATTGCTTCTTCCCTGGTGTACTGACCGTTGTAATAACCGATGATTTCTTTATATCCGATGCCTTTCATGGAAATATCGGATTCAGTCAGGCCTCTGTCCAGAAGGCCTCGTACTTCTTCAAAAAGTCCCTGCTCCACCAGAATATCCACTCTCAGATTGATTCTGCCGTAAAGTTCCTCTCTGTCACGGGTCAGTCCGATGAGGACAGCATCATAATCACTGCAGCGGGTCTGCACATTGCTGAAGTCTGCAATTGGATTGCCGCTGAGCGCACCTTCCAGGGCACGGACTACTTTCTTTATATTGTTTGGGTGAATTCGCTGGGCCGCAGTCGGATCTGCTTCTTTCAGTTTATTATGAATGAATTCAGGACCGTATTCTTCCGCTTCCTTTTCCAGCTGTCTTCTGAGTTCGGAGTCCTGTGGAGCTGCACCGAAGTCCATCTCATATAATAAGGAGTTGAGATAAAGTCCGGTACCTCCGGCAATTACCG
>JAZNKW010000087.1:0-11230 GCA_045578745.1 Anaerovoracaceae bacterium | reverse complement strand
GTATCCAATTCCCCACACCACCTTTAAATATTTTGGATTTTTCGGATCGTTTTCGATTTTTTCACGGATGCGCCGTACATGAACTGCCACCGTATTGTCCGCATTGTAGGCCGGTTCCTGCCACACCTGTTCGTAAATCTGCTCGATGCTGTACACCCTTCCGGCGTTTTCCGTCAGCATTTTCAGAATTCCGAATTCAATCGGCGTAACCGGTACCTCTTCTCCATCCAGTGTCACCCTTTTTTCATTATCATCTACGCACAGTCCCCCCGAACTGTAGATACCGGCCGCCTGTGCCGCGCTCATGCTTCCCAGGCTGGTGTACCGCCGCAGCTGAGATTTGACACGGGCAATCAGTTCCAGCGGATTGAACGGTTTGGTCACATAATCGTCAGCACCTACATTAAGGCCCGTAATCTTATCGTAGTCCTCTGACTTGGCTGACAGCATGATAATCGGAATATTCTTTTCCTCACGGATTTTCATGGTTGCCTGTATTCCGTCCATGTTCGGCATCATGATGTCCATAATAATCAGGTGCAAATTCTCCCGTCTCGCCGTTTCCAGTGCCTGAAATCCGTCATAGGCCTTAAAGACCCTGTACCCCTCGTTCCGCAGATAGATTTCAATTGCCCCTGCGATTTCACGGTCATCGTCGCATACCAGAATATTCAGCTGTTTCTCTTTCTGTATCAGATCTGTCATGTGCTCCTCCAGTCCGTACCCCTTCCCGGTACACTTTTAATATACAGTCAAACTATTACGAAATCCATATTCACTTCCTTACGATTTTCTTAAGAAAGTTTCCATTGTCTTATCCGTTATATTTTGATATAATAATTTGATGTGAAAATTGTTTACTTATTATTTTAGCACTTTTCCTGTAATATTTCTGAAAAAAATGTCAGGAATATGTGACCATATTATGGAATTATCCGTTTATATGTATGGAGTGCAAATTAAGAGTAATTTTTCATGGAATTTGCAATTTTTTTTATTTTTTCTGTAACCTTTTAGGGTTCAACTTTGAGTTAATTATGTAAGGAGGACGACGATGGCTGAGACTTTTGTGCAGAACGAAAGTATTGAGACCGTCATCCAGCGTTACAAAGGAACCGTCTACAGTGTGGCTCTGTCCTACGTGAGCAGCCGTGACGATGCCGACGACATTTTCCAGGAAGTGTTCCTGATTTACTTCAGAACCAATCCTCAGTTTAATGACGAAGAGCATCGAAAAGCATGGCTCATCCGGACCACCATCAACTGTTCCAAGCGTGTAGTAGACAGTACTTACCGCAAGCGTACGGTCCCTATGGACGAAATGGAAGAAGAGTCATTTGAATTTCAGACCAAGGAAGAGAATGCAGTCTATGTAGCTCTGCAGGCCCTTCCGGAGAAATATCGAACAGTTCTCCACCTTTTCTATTTCGAGGACATGTCCATTGATATGATCTGTAAGGTTCTGGACCTGAAGTCCAGCACCGTAAAGGTTCAGCTCATGCGTGGCCGGGAAATGATGAAGGAAAAACTTAAGGAGGAAGGCTATAATGACTGACGAAATATTTCGCGATGGATTTTGCGATGATATCTTTCGCAGTATGAAAATGCAGATGGAGCCTTCTGACGATGTAGTCGGAAGTCTGCTCGCAAAGATTGCTGCAGAAGCACCTTCTCAGGTAACAGAAAACGATAACGTGATTCCGTTCCGCCCTCAGGCTCAGCCTGAAATCACCGGAACAGCCGCAGCCATTGCAGCAATGGAATCCGCCCCAAGAAAACATTTTGCAAATAACCGAAAGAAAACGAACAAATCCATATGGTACTACGGCACAGCAGTTGCGGCCAGCATCATTGTTATGATATCTACATTTGCGTTACTGGGACCGGACGGCGATGACGCCAGCGGCATGCAGGACCTGTTTGAACAGGCGGTTGGTCCGAATACTCAGATTGTCGGCATCGATAATCAGGGAGATGAAGATCAGGCACCGGTTGGTGATGATGAAACCGTTCCTCCGGTATCCGGCGGAGAAGATACTTCTTCCGATGAAACTCCGGATGTTTCCGACAATGACGGTGACGTACAGCAGCCTGAAGTTACCGGCAATAAGACCGATAACGAAGGCAAAACCGATACACCGCAGCAGAACGGAAAGACTGACGGAAAAGACAGTAATGAAGGCAATACGCCTGAAAAGACTCCTTCCGACAAGGATACTTCCGATAAACCTGCTCCGGATCAATCCGACAACGGCAAGGTAACACCTGGTGCAGAAGGTACTTCTGCAATTCCATGGACTAATGAAATCATTGGTACCAGCCAGGTTGCTTCCATCTCCGTATCCGACGGCAACTATGTGGTTGACGGCACAGCCGTATCCCGCTCCGATGTGGGTGAAACCATTGAAGTAGTAACCATTGCCCTGCCGCAGACTTCTACTACCAATGCTACAGAAGTAAAAGCAAAGGTTCGTGAAGTGAAAGGTGTATCCAGAGCAGCTATGGTTGCACTGGATGTGGAAGGTTTCGACCAGCCACTGGTTTATGCCAATGCAGATTATGCACCGTCTACTCTGGGTCAGCTTGTTTCTGATCTGGGTCTGGAAAAGAAGACTTCTTTCTCCGGCAATGTACGCTGTCAGATTTCTATGGTAGGATATTCCTCCAACCACAGCTACAACGTAGACACGGCAGAAGCTGCGTGGACTTATCTGCTGAATCAGAGCAGCGCACAGCGTGCATCTGACAGCAATTTCTCCAACGGAAATGCCAAGGCACTGTTTACTTCCGATTCCAATCAGACAGGATCTCAGATTCAGTTTGGTGTCAGCGACAGCGGATATCTGTATGTATCCCTGATGGGTAAGAAGCATACGTTCAATATCGGTTCAGAAAATGCGAAGGGCTTTATCGAATATGTAACCGGAGAGGCTCTGGAATAAGAACCACAAAAAAATGAAAAAAGAAAAGGATTTCAAGATTGCCAAGGCAATCCTGAAATCCTTTTTTTATTTTACTTCAGTTCCTGGAGAATGGCATTGGCCACAGGTGCTGCCGCACCGATGCCGCTGCCTCCGTTTTCTACGCACACAATGAAAGCATAATCGCCGCTGAAGCCGGTAAACCACCCATGAGGGCTTCTGTCCTCACCCACTTCTGCAGTACCGGTTTTGGCATGAAGCTCCAGATCAGGGAAGTTTCCATCACCATAGTTGGAAACTACGTTATTCCGCATCATTTCCTTCAGCTGAGCAGCAGTTTCTGTGCTGAGCAGTGTTGTGCTGCCAGCCTTGCTTCCCTTAAGCAAAATCGGTTCTGCTGCAGTTCCGCCGCCTGCAATCGCTCCCATATATACCATCATGGACAGCGGATTCAGCTGGTCTTCATATTGACCGATACCTGCCCAGGCACGGTTGATACCGGCTGCTTCAAACTCAAACTGCCCTGATGCAGTCTTTATTCCGTTAATGTCGTAGGAACCGGTCAGTCCCAGTTTTTCAACATAGGTTTCCATGGTTTCCGGTGTCATTCTGAGTGTCAGCTCTGCAAAAGCACAGTTGCAGGAGTTGGCCAGTGCAGCCCGGAAGTTCTGCTCACCATGAGCAGAATAACAGGTTACAAACTCTCCTTCCACCTCATGTTTTCCGGTGCAGGTAAAGGTCCATTCCTCCAGTGCCGGCAGCGTATCGATGGCCGCTGCTGAAGTAACCAGCTTAAAAATGGAACCAGGTGTCATTGCTGCAGAAACAGCCTTATTCATATATGCACCCGTTGATGCTGCAGCTGCGCTGCCATCATCTGCAGGGTCAAAGCCAGGTCCGCTGACCAGGCAGAGAATTTCGCCGGTTTTCCAGTTGTACACAGCTGCCAGACCGCTGCGGCCTGCCAGTGCACGGTATGCAGTGCGGTTCAGCTTGGAGTCAACAGTCAGAGAAACCTTCCGTCCGGTTCCCATAAAGATTCCTTTGGTTCCGGTAATAAAGTTATATCCAATCATCTTGCTGCGGAATGCGGAATTTGCACCCGTTGCGATATTGCAGCCTTTATCTCCGGTTACGTGAAGATTAGCGATGCGGATTTCCGCGTCTTCATGATAATGCGCACCGTCACTGCTGTATTTCAGAAGCTGAACGCCATTGCGGTCATGAACGGCTCCAACTGTCATCATGCCCTGATAGAACACGTGGTCATTGGCATAATATGATGCCCATCTTCCGCCTTCCATGCCCAGACGAACTGTAAACAGTACCGAACCGGCCACCAGGAAAAGCACCAGAAGCAGACAGATAAAAGCTCTTCTTTCCAGTTTCTTCATAAGCGCTCACCTGCCTTTACTGCAATACTTGCCCGTTCACGGGTATCTGCTGACTTTAAGAATGCCAGAAGTGCCCATGAAACCATCATGCTGGTACCGCCGTTGCTCACGAACGGGAAGGTAACTCCGGTAAACGGGAACAGGTCCACCGAACCGAACACATTGAGCATGGTCTGGAACACAAACATGCTCATGGCACCACAGGCTGCGATGGTATAGAAAGTAGATCTGGCTTCCATGATGGAACGGACAGAGAAAACTGCCAGTGTCACGATGCAGAGCACCGCCATCAGAGCAATAATCAGACCCCACTCTTCAATCAGCATGCAGAAGACCATATCAGTATCTGCAGCCGCTACGGTTTCCAGCCATCCCTCGCCGGGACCCACACCAACCAGACCTCCGCTGGCGGCCGCACTCATGGCGCGGCTTTGCTGGTATCCTGCAGCATCCACAAACTCAGGCTCCCACACATGGCCCCAGGACGCGAAACGGTTCGCAATATATGGTTTAAACCGGATAATAATCATTCCGCCGGCGAAAGCGGCACCCAGGAATAAAAACAGTTTTGAAAAGTCACCGCTTCGCAGGAATGCAATCACGACGAAAGTGACAAAGAAAATAATCGCGGTTCCGAAGTCCCCCATAATGGCCAGACAGCAGAAACAGAATCCGGAGAACAGCATGAATGTCCACAGGTTCTTCTTCTGGAAGAGCTCGTCCAGAGTTGCCGCTCCGATCCAGATGAAGGCCACCTTAACCATTTCAGAAGGCTGGAAGGAAAAAGCTCCTATCTGAATCCAGTTCTTCGCACCGAATACGAAGGTTCCGAAGGTCAGGTTGAATATCAGCAGTGCCACTGCCCCCCAGAGAAGCAGCCAGCGCATTTTTTTCGTCAGATACAGACTGCGCAGCATCATGCACATTATAACCATGGCAGTCACACCCAAAGCAATAGCAATCAGCTGTTTTTTAAGAGCTGCCGGATTGGATGAAGCCACCACAGCCAGACACAGTGTGGAAAGGAAGAACGCGATGGTATCCATTTCGAAGGCAGTCTGCTTCAGCGCCCGCATTACACCCAGATACACCCACATGATAACCATAAGGCCGCCGAAGGCCATAATTACCTGCGAAAGAGCTTCAGCCGGCACTGCAATAGCCAGCTGGAAAGCCGCCAGCAGCTGGAACAGTGTCAGCGCCGCAAAGGTCGGTCCCGCAGACATGGTCCGTGTATCCGACCGCCGCATATTAATATTATTATTCTTTTCTTCCAGGCTGATTGGCAGAAGTGTACAGGTGGTTGCACCCATGCGGATTTCGTCGCCGTACTTCAGAGGAACCGGCTTCATCGGTTCTTCAATCTGCACATCGTTTAAGAAGCTTCCGTTTTTCGAGCCTACATCACGGAAGGTCCAGTTTCCGCCGCCGTCTCTCATGAGCAGGCCGTGGTTTCTGGACATTGCACGGTCTTTTACCACGATATCGCAGCTTCCGGTCCGTCCGATCACGTTTTCCCAGTGGGTCACCGGAACACTGATTTCCGTCAGTTCAAACTGGTCGTCCTTCAAAGGCTTCAGTGTTTCCAGGTGGAGATATGCCCATACTTCCGCGTAGCTTTTATTCCGCAGCAGGCTGACGATGGAGCGCAGCAAAATATACAGTGCCAGCGCAGCGAACACCCACCGTACCAGCTCCGTAAAAATCATTCCCATGAAAACACCTCCTTTTCCTTATATTTGCAGAAGGCCGGTTTACTGAATAAACCGGCCTTTAAAATTCTTCTTATTTTATTTTACTATTTTTTACGGCTTGCGTCCAGCATAATTCCAAGAATTGTTGCTGCTGCGAACAGAATCAGATAGAACAGTACCGGACATACAAAGGCACCATCTGCCTGTGCTGCGAGGAACGGCTTAATACCGTGAGAATATACTGCAGCAAATACCATGAATCCACTTCCGATCAGTGCCAGACCTGGAATCAGGAAACGCTTCACAAATCCCAGTTCCGGATGCTTCTTCATGAACATCACGAAGATTGGCAGGTACAGCAGATAAGTGGTTACAATCGGCAGCTCAGAAGAGTCGAATCCGAAAATACCGAACCAGTTATGTGGTGCCAGGTTGCTTCCGTAGAAGTGCACCGTCCAGATTGCTGCAAACAGCAGACCGAAGATGGAGGAATTGCTTGCCATCTTGGTTGCACCGTCTACAACGGAGAATACTTCCGGACGAGGTCCCTTTCCGCGGGCTGCCAGGGAGTACAGACCTCTGGTAGTTGCCAGCATCAGCCCATTCAGAGTACCTGCGCAGGAAACTGCGATGAACAGGTTCAGAATGTTACCGAATACATTACCGAAAATATTCAGGAATGCGGAAGTCGCACCTTCTTCCATCAGCTGCTGAGTAGTTGCACCACCAGCTACACCGATGAAGTAGAAGATATATACAGCCATGATAATCAGACCGCCTACAACCAGAGCGATTGGCAGATTTTTCTTTGCGTTTTTCAGTTCAGAGTTGATGGAAGTTGCAATAACCCATCCTTCATATGCAAATGCAGTAGATACAACTGCAGCAAACAGCGCATTTCCGGATGTGCTTCCGGTTTCCATTACTGCTGCCATTGCTTCGCCGCTGAAGTTTTCAGCCAGCTGGCCATTCATCAGACCGTAGATTACACCTACTACCATCATCAGCCCCAGAGGAATCAGTTTTGCGAAGGTTGTAGTTACCTGGAACTTACCTGCCAGCTTTGGAGACAGCGCATTGATTGCATAAGCTCCGCACAGGAAGAACAGGGCCAGAACCATTGCTTCACTGCCTGTTACAGGACCGCCTTCTGTCATCGCAATTGCCGGATTTACAGAAGTGATGAATACCAGTGTATATCTTGCAGTCAGCCATGCCAGAACCCCTGTCATGGATGGGAAGTAAATGACTGCCATGAACCAGCCGATAATATATGCGTACTTTTCGCCAACCAGTGCTTCCGCATAGTCTACAACACCATTTACTTTTTCATACATAGTCGCCATGATAGCGAATGCCAGAATACATGCCAGCATAATCAGACCGCCTACAATCCACGCTACAACGCCGACCTTCATGTCACCGCCGGTAGCCTGCAGGATAGTCTGAGCCTTAAAGAACACGCCGGAACCGATTACGATACCGACTACCATACAGATTGCTGTAAGCAATCCGTAACGTTTTTCCATTTTGTTTTCGTTGCCCATAATTAACTCCTAATAACGTTTAATATTTATTACAATTCGTCTAATCATAATAACAGAGCTTTATTTTAACATAATTTTCTGAAATTTGCAATCATTTGAAAAATATTGTATAATACTTTTATATGACTACAATACAGGAGGTATACCCCATGCAGTACACTGATTTCAAAGACTTAAAGATCTCCCGTCTGGGATTCGGTGCCATGCGTCTTCCAATGGATGCAGAAGGAAAAATTGAACCGGATCACGTACAGAAAATGGTAGATTACGCTTTAGCTCACGGTATCAACTATTTCGATACCGCTTATAAATATCACGCCGGTGAGTCCGAAAATTACCTGGGCCGTGCCCTGGCAAAACACCCGCGCGAAAGATTCTTCCTGGCAGACAAGATGCCGTCCTGGCTGTGCGCAGAAGAATCTGATGTAAAGAAGATTTTCGAAGAACAGCTCGGAAAGTGCGGTGTGGAATATTTCGATTTCTACCTGATGCACAATGTAGATGAAGAAGGCTGGGATGATATCGTAAAGCTGCACATCTTCGAACACCTGAAGGAAGAAAAGGAAGCAGGCCGCATCCGTCACCTGGGCGCATCCTTCCACTGCTCCGCAGAATTCCTGGATAAGGTTCTTTCCACATACGGCGACTATATCGAATTCGTACAGCTGCAGATTAACTATTTTGACTGGGAATACGACAAGGCTTATGAATACTACAATGTAGCACGCAAGCACGAAAGACCAATCATCATCATGGAACCGGTACGCGGCGGTATGCTGGCTAACCCAATGAGTGAAGAAGCCTGCAGACTCCTGGACGAAGCGGCTGCAGAAGGCAGTGCATGCAGAGCAGCAGAAGGCAAGGCAAATTATGCAGCTTATGCACTGAAGTTCTGCAACGAACTGCCAGGCATCCTGACTACCCTCTCCGGCATGTCCACCTACGAACAGCTTGTGGACAACATCAATACCTTCGAAGCACCTGACATGACAGCTGAAGAAAAGGCTGCCGTAGATGCTGCTGCCAAGGCAATCCAGAGCGATATCATCATCCCTTGTACCGCTTGCAACTACTGCGACGAATGTCCTTCCGGCATCAAGATTCCTGAAATCTTCAAGATGTACAATGTAGCTGCATCCAAGGGCTTCCACCATATCTGGGGATCCTTATCCGGTCAGTACTACGGTCTGGAAACCACCGCTTCCGCCTGCATCGAATGCGGCGCATGTGAATCCCACTGCCCACAGAAGATTCAGATCATCGAAGAGCTGAAGAAGATCGACGCAAAATACGCTCATCTGAAGGAAATCGGTGAATAATACCGTCCGGGTTTATCCGGTTTTATAAAAAATACTCCTTTTAGTCATTTTTTCACAAAAAGGAGTACATAAACAGCTTATTCGGTTACATAAAACAAGATAAAAACGCGATTTCAGCATATTTTTCTGCTGGAATCGTGTTTTTTATTTAAATATTGCCTGTAAAAACCTGATGTTATTTTAAAAAATACTCCTTTTACAGCGTAAAAGCCAAAAAGGAGTAATAATGTGTAATTCTATACCTGCTTCGCGATCTCCACCGCTACTCGCAGGTAGAGTTCCTTTGCAGATTTCGGCACATTGCCCATGGTCCGCGGATCCCAATCGATACCGTCCAGGTTGTCTTCAGCGTAAACAAACTGGTATGCCTTCACGTCCCGGTACTTTGCCACTGTCATCACTGCAGAACATTCCATATCCACCACCCTGCAGCCTTCACTGCGGCGTGCTTCCATGTTTCTGCGGGTTTCCCGGTACAGTCCGTCGGTGGTCCAGATTCTGGTGCGCAGAACCGGAAGTCCCATGGATTCTATAATTTCCGCAGTTCGGCCAGCAGTTGGAACCGTTATGTAGTCTCCTGCTGCCGCAGGCAGGTAGTGGTAGCTGGTGCCCTCATCCCGGTATGCCGCCTCCGGTACAATCAGATGGCCTGCCGGAATATTCCGGTCCAGCGTTCCGCAGGAGCCGAAAATCACCAGGTTCTTTGCACCCATGGCGATGCACTCTTCCATCATAGCCACAGTCATAGGCGCTCCCATTGGAACGCGGCAGATGCCAAGTGTTTTCCCCGGAGTATCAAATCGGTAAATCTTATGCTGGCCGCTGCTGTATCCCATCTCCATGATAGGCTGACAGTCAAACTGCTGCAGAGCGATATCCAGGATTTTGGAACCGAAGGTCATGATAACCGTTTCCGGAAAATCCTGCACCGGCTTGTACACATTCCACGGATTCAGTACCGCAGTCCTGCTTTCATCATAGGTATCAAAGAGACTCATGGCTGCACCTCTTCATAATATTTTTCAATCTGTTCCTTAATCAGACCAAGCAGATGATCCCAGCCGCCTTCTTCCAGCTCAAACTCAGTCAGCAGGAAATAACGGACCGTATCGTAAATCCAGTTCCGGTAATACTCCAGGGCCGATTCCAGTGTGTCATGCCCTCTGGCCTTCAGCTGCTTGATGTCGTAGGAAGAATAGTCCACGGTAATTTTACCACGCTTGCGCAGCTCCCCGTCCTTCCCGCCAAAATCGCAGATGGCCACATCCATATTGTTATAAAAAGGCTGGTCCGCCACCAGACGGATCTGCTTCACGTCACCCATTGCACTTACCTCCTGAGTTTTATCGTCTATTTGCGATACACACTGACTATCTGTCTAATGTACCTTCCTTGCGCGCCATCATCAGCTCTTTTGCTTCTTTTCCGGTCAGATGCTCGATGTCGATGGCATATACCCATGCTCCGGTGCAGGCATCGGTCTTAGCGTGACGGACATGTTCCGGAATCATGGAAGACATGGAGTCTACCAGTGCACGGAAGCCCTGAATCTTTTCTTCGCCGTCCAGCTTGCGTACGCGGCCCATAGCGATAACGCTGCGGTACAGAGTGGAGTACTTTTCACCTTCCACTTCATTGTAGTCAATAACGGTAAAGCTGCACTTTGGACCGCCGATTGCCTGGTCTATTTCCAGACAGTCTGTCTTGTAGCCACGGCGTGCAGAGTGGAAGTAAATCTTTCCATCCTTATATGCGTAGTTCATCGGTACGCCGTAAGGGAAATCATCGTCCCCCATTACGCACAGTGTACCTACATTATTTCTCAGCAGCACCTCTTCGGTTACTTCCGGTGCCAGCAGCTGCTGTGCTCTGAACATTTTTCTGATCATTACCTTTTTCCTCCTGTATATATTACTCACCTTATACCGGACTTTTGGTTTTGCTGAGACTGCTGTGTGCTGTGCAAGCGATTCCACAGGCAGATTTACTGCCGAGGACAAGCAGGCACAGCACAGCTGCAGCCTTAGTCTAACTCGAACATTCCAGTATAAAGCTGATAATATCTTCCTTTCTCTTCCATTAAGTGTTCATGGTCGCCTCGTTCGATGATACGACCCTGATCCATTACCATAATAACATCTGAATTCTGAATTGTCGACAGTCTGTGTGCAATTACGAAGACCGTTCTTCCATGCATCAGATTGTCCATGCCACGCTGTACAATTGCTTCCGTACGGGTATCGATAGAAGATGTAGCCTCATCCAGAATCATTACCGGCGGGTCTGCAACCGCCGCACGGGCAATTGCGATAAGCTGTCTTTGTCCCTGCGAAAGGCTTGCGCCGTCTGCGGTAA
>JAZNKW010000086.1:0-13524 GCA_045578745.1 Anaerovoracaceae bacterium | reverse complement strand
ACCCCAAGCTGATTTACACGATTGTCCAATACCGCACGGGTCTGATCCATCAGTGCTTTCAGCTCATCTCCGGTCAGATCAGTCTGCGCTTCCATTACAACGTACACACCGCCGTTGATATCCAGACCGTATTTCATAACGTCTTTAACAGAACTGATGGAACCCACGCCGAACGCGGTGAAATACCATCCAACAATCACCGTTACCAGCACCAGTGCTGACAGCAGCTTCTTTAAATTTGTACTCATTTTCTAAAAACCTCTCATTGATTTATTGCAATAAGCCCACAAAGGGGCATTTTATTTTACATTACATTTTACTACTTTTTTGGCTGTTATACAAGTTTTATTCGCACTTTTTTCATAGAAAACAGTCATTTTCACAGAAAATATTTACTAAATCTATGATTATTTTTTCCGGAAATGAAAAAGGACCCCAAAATATGGGGTCCGGATGTACCATCTTATCTGGACTGATTCTTATTCTTCAGCTGCAGTCTTTTCTTCTTCAACTTCAGCAGACTTTCTCAGTCTCTTTGGCATCGCTTTCTTTGGAGCTTCTTCCGCTTCTGCAACCTCTCTGGCTGGCTTGCCGCTGGACTTGGTTACGCTGGAAACTGCCCATCTCATCATTTCGAATTTTACCTTGTCAGCACCAACCTGAATAACGATTGTTTCTTCCTTGGTCTTTACAATCTTACCGCAGATACCGCCGATTGTGATGATTTCATCACCAACAGACAGGCTGTTTCTCATATCAGCAATCTGCTTGTCCTTCTTCTTCTGAGGTCTGATCATTAAGAAGTACATCAGTACAATCAGAATTAATAAAGGCAGTAAGCCCATTACAGTTTCAGTCATTTTATTATCCTCCTGCATTTAAAAAATCAATTTTTTCATGGATGGTGCCGGCGATGGGGGTCGAACCCATACGGTGTTGCCACCACGGGATTTTGAGTCCCGCACGTCTGCCAATTCCATCACGCCGGCATAGCATACCTTCCGGCATTTTGCCGGAAGGTAACGCAAACATTGTATCACACTTCCGTAATGATTACAATTAATTTTTTTATATGTGTGCGGAATTATTCTTCTGCCTCTTCTGAAGCTGAATCAACAGTTTTCTGCTCCTGTTCTTCCGCTTCTACTGCATAGGTCCAGCTCCATGTTTCGATATTTCTGTAATGATCATTGAACATGGAGATTTTGCCGGCTTTGAATCCCTCAATTCCTACCAAACCTGCTTTTTTATAACAGAGACTGTAATACGGAAGTTCTTCAAGCAATGCATCTTTCAACTGACGGTAAAGTCCTGTATACTCTTCTGATGTATAGAGCCGTTCCATCTCATTAGCCAGATTAAAAAGCTTATCATTGTAGTATCTCCACTCATTTCTTCCGTTGTAGAAATCACGGAGATCATACTGTTCATTGATGGAAAAACCTGCAACGATAATATCATGTTTTCCTGCAGAAACTGCTGCCTTATATTCATCCCAGGTAAGTTCATCCAGTTCAGCCTTGAATCCAAGATTATCCAGATCCTTTTCAATAAGGCGAGCCGCTGCAAGACGCGCAGAATTCTTTTTATTTACAGCAATCCGAAGAATAACTTCGTTGTTTTTTTCATCTTCCAGGATGCCGTCATTGTCAGGGTCAGCAATCCCTTTTTCTTTCAGAAGTAACTTTGCTTTTTCAGGATTAAAAGCATATGCATCCCCCTCATCGGCAACGCCGCAGAAATCCGGGAAGTAGATGGTGTCCGAAAGCACTGCATCACCCATATACCCGTTGGAAAGGATGTTTTGCTCATTAATTGCAAATGCTGCAGCCTGACGTACCTCTTTTTCCCTCATAAGTACGCTTTTCGGATGGAAGATAAGGAATTCCACATCATTGGTAACCATATCATACATGACAAAATTCTTGTCAATTACGGTAGACCTGCGTTCAGAGGATTCATCGACATAACAGGTTACCGATTCAATTTCCATCATGTTCGGTGACAGTTCTTTTTCCGGAAGAATCATGATTTTCAGCTTTCGCTTCGCTGCAGTTCCCCAATATTCTTCATTTGGCTTCAAACGAAGCTGCTTCAGATAATTGTATGACTGATACTGATACTGCCCGGTTCCAATCGGCTTGAAGTCATCTTCTGCCTGTGCAAGCTGATAAGCATTGCCATACTGGCTGGATGGAAGAATCGGGAATGTCAGATCATCCAGAGACGCATCATAGGCGTTCCGGAAATAAAGTTCCAGTTTATATGTATCACGTACATACACATAACTGATTTTGCTGGCTGCATCATAATACAGAGAACGGGTTCCCGCATTCTTAATAGCATTAATCGTATAATTTACATCGGTTGCTTTCAGTGGTTTGCCATTATGCCATTTAATGCCCTCTTTTAAAGTAATGGTAACTTTGCCGCGGTCCCTATCCACGGTATAATTATCCACCAGCTCAGGAACCACATTTAGTGTTTCATCATAGTCAAAAAGACTGTTGTAAATCAGCTTGGACAAATGATAAACATCCTCACTTTGTGAAAGAACCGGATTCAGCGTATCCAGCGGCTCGCAGGAAAGAGACAGGCTTGTGGAGGTCTTATACTGTATATCCGGGTCAATATTCAGAACTTCTTCTTTATAGATTTCCACGCCTGCACTGGCACCGATAATAATTACAGCAGTAACCAGAATTACCGGCCAGGTCCGTTTCAGGAAATAAAGAATTATATCAAGTTTATCTTTCATCCGTGTTCCTTTCCAGCAGCTGATCAATCTGAACATGAAGTTCATCCAGACTGCCTGAATTATCAATCACAAAATCAGCAAGCTCACGTTTCTTCTCGGAAGACATCTGGCGATGAATCCGGTCCATGATTGCCTGACGGGAAATACCGTCACGTGCCATTACCCGGGAAATGCGGACTTCCAGGTCTGCATCCACAACCCAGTCTTCATCAGTCTGAGACTCCAGACCGCACTCAAAGAGAAGCGGCGCATCCAGAACTGCCATATCGTAAATGCCCTGCTGTCTGTATTCATCCAATTCAGAAATGCAGCGGCGAACAGCCTCAGCCGTAGTCAGTGCTTCATAAGCAGACAGAATTTCCTGGTTGCTGAATATGATAGAAGCAACCTTCTGTCTGTCCATGGTGCAGTCTTCAAAAAACACGTCATCCCCCAGCAAAGCACGGATATCATCCAGTACGGGTGATCCCGGTGCTGTAATTTCCCGGGCAATCTGATCGGCATCAACGACCGGAATATTCTTCTGTTTCAGATAGGCAGATACGGTAGACTTACCTGTACCGATTCCGCCTGTCAGACCAATTACTTTCATGTAGTTCTCCTATTTCAGATCATACCAGGAATAACCTGTGTTCAGCTCTGCTGCAAGTTTAACCTGAAGGTTCATTGCACTTTCCATACAGCTTACAAGAAGCTTCTTCACTTCTTCCAGTTCTTCGTTTCTGCAGTCAATAATCAGTTCGTCATGAACCTGCAGAATCAGTCTGGACTGCGGGAAATGCTCCTTCAGTTCACGGTATACACCAATCATGGCAAGTTTGATGATGTCTGCCGCACTGCCCTGAATTGGAGTATTCATAGCCAGACGTTCACCCAGCTGACGTACCATGAAATTGGAAGCACCGATTTCCGGAATCATACGTTTACGCCCCAGAATCGTTTCAGAATAGCCACTTGCCTTACAATCTGCAATACGGCTGTCCATGTATATTTTTACTTTCTCGTGTTTACGGAAGTATTCTTTGATATATTCGTCCGCTTCTTTTCTGGAAATATTCAGTTCCTCACTGAGGCCAAAACTGCTCATACCATAAATAACTCCGAAGTTTACAGCTTTTGCACGACTTCTCTGTTCCAGTGATACATCATCAAAAGGAACACCAAGTACGCGGGATGCAGTCAGTTTATGAATATCATCACCGTTATTGAATGCCTCAATGAGCACTTCATCTCCGGATAAATGAGCCAGAACACGCAGTTCAATCTGGGAATAGTCCGCACCGACTAAAGTATGGTTTTCATCAGCGGCAACAAAGGCCTGACGAAGTTTTCTGCCCAGCTCCTGGCGGATTGGAATGTTCTGCAGGTTCGGTTCTGTACAGGACAGTCTGCCGGTGGTGGTTACGTTCTGCTGGAAATGAGCGCGGATTCTGCCGTCTTCACAGATCAGAGGCTTCATCCCTTCCACATAAGTAGAGTTAAGCTTGGCCAGATTTCTGTATGTAAGAACGGAGTCCACAATCGGGTGAAGAGGACGGATTTTTTCAAGCACGTCAGCACTTGTACTGTACCCTCTCTTTGTCTTTTTTCCTGCAGGCAGCTGAAGAGTTTCGAATAAAATATCCCCCAGCTGAATCGGAGAGTTAATATTGAATTCAGTTCCTGCATACTGATAAATTTCCTGTTCCTTGGCTGTAATCTGTTTCTTCAGTTCCACACCGAAATCATCCAGGAACTGTGCATTGGCACGGACGCCGTCCACTTCCATGGACGCAAGCACTTCGATCAGAGGAAGTTCCACATCATAAAGCACCTTTTCCAGTCCCTGTTCAGCCAGCTGGCTCTTTTGAACCGGCATCAGCTTCTGCACCACTTCCATGGTCAGTACACCAAAATCCAGATACTTCTGATCCGGACGGGCAAACAGATCAAGCTGACCGCTGTCTGCCATAAATTCATCCATGGAAGAAATGGTCAGATTCAGCTGTTCCATAGCCATGGTCTTCAGGTCATACTTACTTCTGGAAACATCCAGAACATATGCAGCAATTGCTGTGTCATACGCAGTAGTAAAGTTTTTCAGACCATAGTACATCAGGCTGTAGAGATTATCCTTCAGCTCATGACCCACGAAACTGAAACCGCATTCATTGAGAATTTCAATCAGTGCCGGCCCTGTCAGTGCCCAGTCCGCATAGTAAGCCTTATCTCCGGATGCAAGAAATACACCTTCAATTACAGGCTTGTTTACATGGCCTGCATCACCGAATACCTTCAGCATTACAGGTTTTCCTGTCATTTCTTTCAGGGCAGAAAGTTCCTCCGGACTTGTGATTACAGTCTTCTGAACTTCTCTTACCTCCAGTACGGTTTCCGGTACTGCTGCAGTCACTTCCTTCACATCCAGACGCTTCAGAAAACTCTTGAATTCCAGCTTTGTATAGAGTTCAATCAGTTTCGGATAGTCCGGTTCTTCTTTTTTCAGCTTTTCAAAATCCAGTTCCAGCGGAACGAATCGATTTATGGTAGCAAGACGCTTGCTCATCATAGCAAGCTGTGCATTTTCTTCCACTTTTGCTCTCAGCTTGGCATTTGCAATCTGATCAGTATTAGCCAGCATGTTTTCAATGCTGCCGAACTGTTCCAGGAGCTTGCCGGCTGTCTTTTCCCCTACGCCGGGGATTCCCGGAATATTGTCAGACTTGTCCCCCATCAAGCCTTTCAGGTCGATAAACTGAGTCGGTGTCAGCTGATAGGTTTCAAGCATTTTATCGTAGTCGAAGAGGTCAAAATCAGTAATGCCCTTTTTCGTAATGATTACTTTGGTTTTATCCGTAGCAAGCTGCAGTGCATCCTTATCACCGGTAATAATCAGTGGTTCCATTCCCAGTTCTTCTGCTTCACGTGCAACGGTACCGATAATATCATCAGCTTCGAAGCCTTCCAGCTCCAGAGTCTCAATATTCATGGCATGAAGAACATCCTTCATAAGAGGCATCTGCATTACAAGCTCCGGCGGCATGGCCTTTCTGCCCGCTTTATAAGCATCGTATTCCAGGTGACGGAATGTCGGTGCTTTCAGGTCGAATGCAACAGTAATGCAGTCAGGCTCATAATCCCCTTCCAGCTTATGAAGCATATTGATGAATCCATAGATACCCTGTGTATAGATACCTTCCTTCGTAATCATCGGACGCTGCATGGCATAATACGCCCTGTTGATTAAGCTGTTTCCGTCTATAATTACAATCCTTTTACCCATAGTAAATCTTCTCTTTTCTGCTGCCGTAAAAGACAGCCTTTAAACAAAAAAGTCCCAGACTACCGTCAAGGCAATAATTGACGCCCTATCAGTTGATAGGGGGGTACCCTGTTCCAGCATCTGCCTTCCCCTGGCCATAATGGGGGGCATGACATCAGCGAGGAAACCCGGGTTCCCGTAGCGTAAGTGTAGGTTCAATTATAAATCCTCAACGCGTATTCCAGGATACTTTCGTAAATATTATTTTTTATGTCCCAAGAAATTATTCTTCGAACAGGTCGATGGCACAATTTGTATAAACTTTCTGTACGTCATCGTTGTCTTCCAGAACTTCAATCATCTTAGCCAGCTTCTTGATATCGTCCGGATTGGTTGGAGTAGCTTCCATAGATGGAACATATTCAACGTCGGATTCAACCAGTTCGTAGCCTGCATCGATTAATGCCTGGTGAACTTCAGGGTGAACAGATGGTTCAGTAACAATTTCAAAGCTGTCATCATGAACGATCATGTCTTCTGCACCAGCTTCCAGAGCTGCTTCCATCAGAGCATCTTCATCGATTTCAACATCTTCATCCTTTTCGATGATGATAATACCCTTTCTGGAGAACATGTAGGATACGCAGCCGGTAGTACCCAGGTTGCCGCCGTACTTGTCAAACGCTGCACGAACGGATGCAACAGTTCTGTTGGTGTTGTCAGTCAGTGCTTCAACGATAACTGCCACGCCAGCCAGACCGTAACCTTCGAAGGACTGTTCTACATAAGTTTCGCCGTCCAGTTCGCCGGTACCCTTCTTGATAGCTCTTGTGATATTGTCATTTGGCATTGAAATGCCCTTGGCTCTTTCAATGGCCAGTCTTAAACTTGAATTGTACTCAGGATCTCCGCCGTCCTTCGCTGCAACTGTGATTGCTCTTGCGTATTTTGTAAATAATGCGGCTCTCTTAGAGTCCTGTGCTGCTTTTCTGCCAGCAATTGTACCGTGTCTTCCCATGGAGACACCTCCTAACTTCTTCTAGATTAAATGATTTTCGCGAATTTATTATACAATACCGAAATCAAAATTTCAATATTTCCTATAAAAATATTTACGCATTCATTTTTTCTTTCAGAGCCAGGTTCTTGTGTGCTGTCGCCATCATCAGTTTGATCCGGTTCAGCTGATTTACATCGCTTGCACCCGGATCATAGTCAATTGCAACAATGTTTGCATACGGATACCGTTCACGGATGGCTTTCATCATACCTTTGCCGGTAACATGGTTCGGCAGACATGCAAACGGCTGCAGGCAGGCAATGTTCTCTGCACCGGTTTTGATCAGTTCAATCATTTCCCCGGTCAGCAGCCAGCCTTCGCCGCACTGATTTCCGGTAGATGCAATCGAAGACGCCTCATGTGCCACATGGTCAATGTAGGATGGTTCCTCAAATCTCTTGCTTACCTGCAAAGCATCTCTCATCGGCTTTCTTAAGTATTCTATGAGGGCGATTGCCGCCTGATTCACTTTATAATCTTTATAGGAACCGGAAAGATTTTCATAGTTGAATTTCTTGCTGTACATACCGTAGAGGAAGAAGTCAACCAGATCAAGGACAACTGCTTCTCCGCCTTCGCGTTCGATGATATCAACGATGTTGTTATTGGCATCCGGATGATATTTCACCAGAATCTCCCCTACAACACCAACTTTCGGCTTCTTAACATCACGAAGCGGCAAATTATCAAAGGATGCCACAATCTCTCTGGTCAGTTTCTTATATGTACTGATTTTTCCGTCACGGCAGTTAGCAAAAATTCGTTCTTCAAAGCTTTTCTGCAGTGCTTCCGCAGCGCCCTTTTCCACTTCATATGGGCGTGTAGCATAAAGTATTCTCTGGAAAAGATCACCGTACATTGCTGCAATAATCAGTTTTTTACCCATTTCCGGGGTAAGTTTGAATCCGGGATTGGACTCAAGACCTGCAACATTGAAAGAGACTACAGGAATCTGTTCCATTCCAAGATCTTTCAGTGCCTTTCTCAGAAGTGCAATATAGTTGGATGCACGGCATCCGCCGCCGGTCTGAGACATGACAAGTGCAGTCTTATTTAAATCATATTCTCCGGATTTCAGTGCACTGATCATCTTTCCCAGAGTTACCAGAGTTGGGTAGCAGGCATCGTTATTTACGTACTTCAAACCCTCATCCACCGCATGCTTGTCCACAGTCGGAAGAACAATTGCGCGGTAACCACAGGCCTTCAGTGCAACCTCCAGATACTGGAAATGAATTGGGGACATCTGCGGAATCAGGAGAGTGTATTCATCTCTCATGGCTTCTGTAAACACAACACGGCGGTAAGGCTCAGCTTTATAATTTGCCTTTACCTGATGTTTCCACCGCTCTTCCATTGCCGCTTTCAGAGAACGGATACGGATACGTATTGCACCAAGATTGGTACCTTCATCGATTTTGAGAACGGTATATAACTTGTTGTGCTGTTCCAGAATTTCTTCTACCTGATCAGTAGTAACTGCATCTACACCGCATCCGAAGGAATTCAGCTGTACCAGCTCCATATCATCGCGTGTACCCACATAATCTGCAGCCTTATAAAGTCTGGAATGGTAGGTCCACTGGTCGAGAACACGTACAGGCCGCGGCAGATTGCCCAGTCTGCATACGGAATCCTCAGACAGTACAACCATATCATAGGACGTAATCATCTTATCGATGCCGTGATTGATTTCTTTATCCAGATGGTAAGGGCGTCCGGAAAGAACGATTGCCTTTTTGCCATGTTCCTCTGCATAGCGGATTGCACGCTGACCTTCTGCTTCCACATCTGCCTTGAAACGGTTCTGTTCTTCACGGGCTGCAGCAACTGCATCCCTTATTTCCCGGGAAGTAATTCCCCGGCCGGAAAGGATCTGAGTCAGACGTTTTGCCAGGCGTTTATCGTCATCATACGGCAGGAAGTCATGTGTGAATATCACGCCGTGCTCTTCAAAGAGTTCATTCATGTTGTTGGCGATGACTTCAGGATAAGTCGCAACCACCGGACAGTTATAATGGTTCTGTGACAGAGGGTCTTCATTCTGTTCATAATTGATGCAAGGATAGAAAATCCACTTTTCTCCCTGTTCTACCAATGCCTTGATATGGCCGTGAACCAGCTTTGCAGGATAGCATGCTGTATCAGATGAAATGGTATCAATACCCTTTTCATAGAGTTCTTTGCTGGACATTGGTGAAAGAATCACACGGAAGCCCAGTTTTGTGAAGAATGTAAACCAGAACGGATAATTTTCATACATGTTCAGAACTCTAGGAATGGCAACGTGCCCTCTCTTTGCCTGCTGTGTCATCAGAGGTTTGTATCCGAAGAGTCTCTTCAGCTTATATTCATAAAGGTTTGGAAGTTCATTTTCACTATCTGTCTTACCGGCACCCTTTTCACAGCGGTTACCTGTGATATAGCGCTGTCCGTCTTCGAACTTTGTAATGGTCAGCATGCACTTGTTTTCACAGCGGCTGCAGCGGGCATTTACGGTACCGGAAGCAAAGCCAAGAAGATCGTTTTCACCTGCCACAGCAGAAACAGCACCTTCTGTCCAGTTTTCCAGGGAATACAGAGCGCACCCGTAGGCCCCCATGATACCTGCGATGTCAGGCCGTACAACTTCACGGCCCAGAACCTTTTCAATGGCACGAAGTACAGACTCATTGAGGAATGTACCACCCTGTACCACGATTCGTTCTCCTGCATCTTCCGGATTTCTCAGCTTGATTACTTTATATAATGCATTCTTGATTACGGAGTAAGAAAGACCGGCAGCGATGTCCCCGATTGTCGCACCTTCCTTCTGAGCCTGCTTTACCATGGAATTCATGAACACGGTGCAGCGGGTTCCCAGGTCCACCGGGCTCTGTGAGAACAGACCGACCTGCGCAAAATCTTCCACCTTCATGTCCACAGAACGTGCGTAGGTTTCGATGAAAGAACCGCAGCCGGAGGAACATGCTTCATTTAGCATGATGTTATAAATGGCACCATCTTTGATGCGCATACACTTCATATCCTGTCCGCCGATATCCAGAATGAAGTCTACACCGGGCAGAAATTCATCGGCAGCATGATAATGAGCCATGGTTTCAATGATTCCTTCGTCAGCCTTAAATCCAGCCTGAATCAGTCCTTCACCATAGCCTGTAACCGTTGTTCTTCCGATGTAACAGGACTTCGGAAGTTTGCTGTATATTTCGTTAAGAAGTTCTTTCGTTGCTTCCAACGGATTTCCTTCGTTGTTTCGGTAGAACGAATACAACAGATTGCGTTCTCTGTCTATCAGCGCAGCCTTGGTTGTCGTAGAGCCTGCATCGATTCCCAGGAATACGGGACCTTTCGCTTCATTCAGCGGTTTTCTGCTGATTTTCGCCCTGTTATGACGTTCTTTGAATTCTTTATATTCATTGTCATCACGGAACAGCGGATCCACACGTTTTGTGGCCATACCTTCCGCAGGATTGATGCCGCTGATTTTCTCAAGAATATGGTTAAGCTGTACCGGTTCGCACTTTTCTGCCATAAAAGCAGCCCCCAGTGCAACGAAATATTTGGAATTATCCGGGAAAATTACCTGCTCATCCTTCAGGTCCAGAGTTTCAATGAATCGTTTTCTCAGTTCACTCATAAAGGTCAGCGGACCGCCCAGAAAAGCTACATTCCCCTTAATGCGGCGGCCGCATGCAAGACCGCTGATGGTCTGATTTACGACTGCCTGGAAAATGGATGCAGCCAGATTTTCAACCGGTGCCCCTTCATTAATCAGCGGCTGAATGTCAGTCTTTGCAAAGACACCACAGCGGGCAGCAATCGGATAAATTACGCTGTAATTCTTTGCCGCTTCATTGAGTCCATCACTGTCTGTGTTCAGCAGAATCGCCATCTGATCGATAAATGCACCGGTGCCCCCTGCACAGGTACCATTCATACGCTGCTCGATACTCTGTCCGAAAAATGTGATTTTAGCATCTTCACCGCCAAGTTCAATGACCACATCAGTCTGTGGGATCAGTTTTTCTACAGCCAGAGAACATGTCACCACTTCCTGTTCAAATCGTGCACCAATCTTTTCGGACAGTGCCAGGCCGCCGGACCCTGTAATAACCAGCTGAACCTGCTGATCTCCCTTTTCCTTAATCAGGTCCTGCAGGAGTTCTTTCACCTTGTCAAAAACGCTGGACATGTGGCGTTCATATCTCTGATAAATCATATTGTCCTGCTCATCAACCATTACCAGCTTAACGGTTGTAGAGCCTACATCAATTCCCAGTCTCATCTCTTCCTACCTCTGTTTTTATATTTTGCGCATCAAAAAAGCGCATTATGCGTCGAATTACTTAAAATATTTTAATATTATTTTACTTCAAGAGACGGTTAAGACGGTGTTAAGGAGAATTTACCATGTGTTCAAATTTTGTTAAAGAATTTTAATCATTGATTTTTCGACTTGATTCGCATATAATCGAGTGTATGAAGACTACAATTAAGATGCGAACCTGGAAGGCCATTTACCGCCTTCTGGACCGGGTTTCTCCGGTCGATTATGACTGCGGCAAGCTCTGCGGTGCTGCATGCTGCAGCTGTCCCGATGATTCTACCAATGCAGACGGGACCGATTATGAAATGGGGATTTACTTATATCCCGGTGAAGAAAAGATTCACAATAAAAAAGATGACTGGCTGAAATGGTCTGTAGAACGTGCTGAAGATTTCGAATTTCCGGATTCCTGGTTTGGCAACGTTTATTTCGTACGTTGCAAAACACCGCCGATCTGCCCTCGTGAAAAGCGTCCGCTGCAGTGCCGTACATACCCTCTTGCCCCTCATCTCACTGAAGACGGAACCCTCCATCTGATCCGCAACCATGAAGAGCTGCCTTACAGCTGCCCTCTCATTGACGAACACATGGACCTGAATCCGGACTTCGTGCAGGCTACTTACACCGTCTGGAAACACCTGATTCGTGATCCGCTGATTTTCGACCTGGTGGAAATGGACTCTGAAACAAGAGAATTCTACGGCGACGAAATCGAATTCGAACCGCTGCCTGAAAAGTAAATTATTATAATGAAATACAAAACGCCCGGCGATATTTTCGCCAGGCGTTTTTCTTTATTACAGATTTTTAATTTCTTTCTTATAAAGCCACATCAGTACAAATGCTGAGTATGTCAGACCGATTACCTCTGCCAATGGGAAGGATGCCCAGGACAGAGTTACGCCGCCAATGCGGATCAGAATCCATGCCAGAGGCAGGATACCGAACATCTGACGGAGCAGAGATGCCAGCAGGCTGAGTACACCATGGCCAATAGCCTGGAACATGGTGGATGTCATGATACCAAATGCTGCAGGCATGAAGCAGATGCTGATGATTCTCAGAGCAGGAACACCCATTTCCAGCATTTCAGGTGACGCATCAAACATTCCCAGAAGATGGTTCGGTGCAGTCTGGAACAGAATAAATCCGCATGCCATTACCAGCATAGCCATGGAAAGACCAAACTTGTAAGTTTCCATGAGACGAGCCTTGTTTCTGGCACCGAAGTTATAGCCCATAATCGGCATAGCCCCCTGTGTCATACCAAATACCGGCATGAAGACGAAGGACTGAATTTTAAAGTATACACCCAGTACGGCAACGGCTGTAGTAGAATATACTACCAGAATCATGTTGTAGAAAATCAGCATGAAAGAACCGATTGCCTGCATGATAATGGATGGGAAGCCTACTTTGTAAATTTCCTTTACAATATGCCAGTCCATCTTAAAGCCAAACAGCTTCACATGTACCAGATGTTCCCCCTTTACCATAAAGATGATTCCAACGATCAAACTGCAGAACTGTCCGAAAACAGTTGCAATTGCTGCACCAGCTACTCCCATTTCAGGGAAGCCCAGCAAACCGAAGATCAGAATCGGGTCCATAATAATATTAATAATCGCACCTGTCAGGCTGCATGCCATAGGCGCCACCATGTTTCCGGTGGACTGAAGAACCTTTTCAAGCTGTACCTGAAGATGAATAAACAGGCTGCCCACACAGATAATACGCATGTAAGTTACAGCTGCATCGAAGATTTCCGTTCCTCTTTCCGCATAAGATCCAACGAAAGGAATCGTTACAAACAGGCCAATCACCAGGAAAATCAAGTAATTGAACAGACCGATACGGATACTGGTACTTGCAGCCTTATCAGCCATTTCCTGCTTCCGTGCACCCAGCATTCTGGCGATAAGGGAGTTCACTCCCACACCACTGCCTACCGCAAGTGCAATAATCAGCATCTGAATCGGATTTACAATAGATACTGCTGTAAAGGCATCTTCGCTCACCTTTGCAACGAAGATACTGTCTACTATGTTATAAAGAGCACTGATTGTCATGGACAGGATTGCCGGCCATGCCATGCTCAAAAGGAGTTTTTTTACCGGGACCGTACCCATCTTGTT
>JAZNKW010000085.1:0-9214 GCA_045578745.1 Anaerovoracaceae bacterium | reverse complement strand
ACACAACGAATAAAGACCACGCCTGGCAAGTAAAGCTTGCCTAAGGGGTGGCGAGAGTCGACCGGTCACTGCACTTCGTTTGTGCCCTGCCTCCTCGCAGGCCTTTTCGGCCTGCTCAGACCACTCGCTGTTCGAGGTGCCACCGGCACCTCTCACGACGCTCCTGCCCCGGGGAGTTCGACTCCCGCCTGCAATCAGTGAAAATAAAAAATGGGCTCCGGTTGGAACCCATTTTTATTTTCATGGTGGAGGTGGCACGGCACCGTCCCTTATCACGGAAAAAGCAAAATAGATTGCCTTGGCAAAACAGGTACTGCACCTGTCTTAGCCTTAATTAACATTAGTGAATTTATTCATCAGTTTCTGTCTCAATGAATATCTTCCGAGTACGTTTTTTCTTTGCACAAGCAGGACATCCGCTTCCATTTGCTTTTGTATGTATGACGGAATTCCATTCATTCCCACATACAGAACATTTCCACCATGCCTTTTTTCCAGACCCAGCAGTTACTTCTTTGGGTAAAACAGTATTCTTTTCATAGTTCCACTCTTCTAATAAATGGGGATGTGTTGTTGCCAAATCATTTTTCCCTGCAACTACTACTCGATTCTTGCAACACGGGCATCCGCTGTGTCTTGAGACTCTTTTGTCGATTGTCGTTTCCCAATTATAGTCACACACTTTACACTTCCACCACACTCTTTTAGCACTACTTGCTGAAACAACTTCCGGCGTAATATCATTTTTTTCATAATCCCATTCTGCAACCAACTGTGGTGCTACTTCTGCAACACTTCCATTTCTTTCGATAAGAGTTTCACGTCGCTTTTCTGCACCTTTCACTCTTGCACATCTCGGGCAATTAGTTTTATCTCTCCCGGTTCTTTCAGCTAAAGATGTTTTCCATTCTTGCCCACACACGGAACAAATCCACCATACCTTTTCATTGGATCCTGGGTGAAACATGGATGGCAGCAATTCTTTGTTTTTTTCATAATTCCATTCCTTTGCGATGTCAGGGACAGTGCTTTCTAATGACACGTCCGTGGTTGATAGATAGCTAAGGATATCAAGTCTATCTTTTGCTATATTGACATTCATAGGTTTCCCCAGTTTGTATAGTAACTGGGAAATGGCTGAAGTTAAATAGAAATCGTTTGCCTCGGGAATGGCTATTCGACGATCACAGTTTATAATTATCTCTGTACGCATATTGTCTGTTATTCTAATAAGCATAATGCCCTGCTCTCTACAGATCTTATACTTTCTCGAATCACGGATTCTATTACTGGTCTGTGAATGGTATCGTCTTCCGTCATACTCAATACCTACCTTTATTGTGGGGATATAAATATCAAGCTCCATTGACGTTTGATTAAAGATTTCTTTATAGCCATTTTGAGCATCTGGAAAAGCTTTTTTTATGTAATAATAGATTGCTTGCTCTGGAAATGAAGTGCGTCGTCTGGAAGAACAAACAGGACAGCCTCGCCCCTTAGTTCTATTATCTACAGAAGCCTCCCATTCATGGTTATTTTTACATTGCCACCAAACTTTTTTACCGCTTCCAAAGGTTATATCCTGTGGTGTAAGATTTTCATTTTTAGTCGGATGCCATTCAGCAGCAAGTTCCGGATGCGTTGTAGCTAAGTCATTATAACCACGATAAACAAGTTTATTTGCACAATACGGACACCCCACACCATTAGCCCGACTTTTTATTTGTGCCTTCCATTCATGACCTTCTGAACAAATCCACCAAACGATTTTATGACTTCCACCCATACACTTTTCCGGTAAAAGTGTCTCATTTTTCGTATAATTCCATTCTTTTGCGAGAGATGGATGCGTAGTACATAAATCTGTTGCTCCGACAATTGGTCTTTGCCCCGCACAATAAGGACATCCTCTATTAAGACGTGTTCGGTTACTTATGATAGAATTCCAACTATGTCCATGTGAACATTTCCACCAAGCTTCTTGATGACACCCATATGATAATAGATTCGGGTTAAGTCCTTTCTCCCCATTTTTCTCCCAATCCCATTCTTCCATTAGTTGAGCATAATCGCTCACATATTTCTTTTTCTTATCTTCAGCCAAAATGCTCACCTTCTTTCCAATTTAATTATAATTTAGTTATTTCTTTTTTTCAATGAGTTAACGAACGCTAAATCATCATGAAAAGCTTACCAAATGTGTGAATTTAATCAGTTGTACGATTTTAGAAATCTTTCTGATGTACTAAAAAAAGAGCCCCTTTTGAGCTCAGAAAAACTACCTATATAACCCATCGAGGCTATCCTCGACACAACGAATAAAGACCACGCCTGGCAAGTAAAGCTTGCCTGAGCATGGTCTTTCGTAATTTATCACTTTTTGTGATAATGAATGGTGGAGGTGGCGAGAGTCGAACTCGCGTCCGAAAGCATTTCCAAAGGACTTTCTCCGAGCGCAGTTAATGTTTTAGAGTTTCGCCTTGACCAGCGCCCATTAACAGGCTATGGCCTCAGCTATCCCGTTAGTCCCCTGTGATACCGGGAGCTCTCACAGAGTTTTCCTGTATAGTCGACGCCAGATTCCAGGCCTACAGGTGAACCTGGGCTGACGCGCGGTGCAGAACTAAGCTGCTAATGCGAAAGTGTTGTTATTTTTAGCGTTTATATTTAACGTGTCCCTTTTAAGGTAGACTGGACAAACTACCGCTCGCTTATCCTCCTTCTACACCCCCGTCGAAACCTTTACACCCCCATAAGGAGTTTCGGATTTCCAGCCTGGTGAGGCGGAGTCTGAAACTTTGCCGCAGATAATTCTCTGCAGCGTGCTTTATTATACAACATTTTGCTTTAATGAGCAAGCAGGTTTTTATTGTTGGATTTTGGAGAGTCTTTTTAAAATTTATCCAACAAAAATTGTAATTTTGCTGGATTTTTTAAAAAAATCACTTCAAAAATCCAATTTTGCACCGTTTTCCCCTTAAAAACAGGGCTAAAACTGCGAAAAAGCATGGTTTTGTTGGATAATTTCGAATTCTCATCTAAAAAATCCAACATTTCCTCTCAAAACCACATACTTTGACAAAATTCGACGAATTTCGTGGAGGGGCGGGAAACCCTTAACCTCGAAACTTAGTACCGTTCCTTCATCTTGCGGTCCATTTCGCGCTGTGCATCACGCTTAGCGATGTCGTCACGCTTGTCGTAGTTCTTCTTACCGCGTGCAACTGCGATTTCAACCTTTGCGCGGCCGTCTTCGTTTATGTACATGGTCAGCGGAACCAGGGTCAGTCCCTTCTGGGTAGTATAACCGATCAGCTTGCGGATTTCCTGCTTATGAAGCAGCAGCTTCTTCGGACGAAGCGGATCCACATTGAAACGGTTTCCCTGTTCGTAAGGGCTGATATTCAGGCCGTACAGAATCATTTCTGTATTTTCAATTTTCGCGTAGCTTTCCTTGATGCTGACCTTGCCCTGGCGGACGGACTTGATTTCCGTACCGGTCAGAACGATGCCGGCTTCATAGACCTCTTCGATAAAATAATCGTGGCGGGCCTTCTTATTGTTGGCTACCAGTTTTCTTTCTCTCTTTGGCATATCTCGTATTTCTCACTTTCGTAAATAACTCAGTTTTCAGGGTAAAAAGGTTACATGTCAGGGAATTTTCACCAAAACTTCACCCAAGATCTCGCTTCGCCGTACCAGCACTTCACTTTCAGCCACGGATTCAAGTTCGGAATCCAGCTTAATCCAGCTGCCTCGCTGCCCTGTTATGCGGCGGATTTTGAGGAGGCCTTCCCCGTCTGCCGTATAATACGGAGCCTCGTAAAGCACCAGATCCCCCACTTCCAGATTCAGGGGTCCGCTTATGACAGACGCCTTCCGCACCAGTACCCGGTCACCGGGCTCCAGGGTTGGAAGCATGGAACTTCCGTCCATCCTTACCAGCATGAGACTGCTGAAAACAGCCAGCCCGGCAGCCACACCAAGGGCTGCGGAGATGCCGATGCAGAAGATTTTGACGAGCTCGCGGATGAATGATCCCATGACCCACTCCTTCCCGCCATTCCGGCCGTAAAAAGTCAGCGGCTAGAATGTGCTGATTTCACTGAATGGATAGAGGCGAATAAAAACTTTGCCCAGAATTTCATCCTGGTCTACGCATCCTACTGCTGCATCGCGGCTGTCCAGGCTTACACGGCGGTTGTCACCCATGCAGAAGAGTTCTCCTTCCGGTACGGTGATGGCTTCCATTTCGCCGGACAGTCCCTGTTCGTTGATGTACGGTTCATCCAGCAGCTGGCCGTTCAGGTATACATATCCTTCGATAATTTCCACGGTATCGCCAGGCAGGCCGATGATACGCTTGATCAGGTTCTTGTCTTCACCGTCATCTGTCTGCATGCCGGTATGGAATACCACCACATCGCCGCGCTCAGGGTCTCCAAACAGGTTATACGCCTGCTTGCTGATGAATACGTAATCTCCATTATAGAAGGTTGGCTCCATGGAGCTCTGACGGATGATAATCGGCTTAATGAACGCCAGCAGTACAGATGCAATGATGACTGCAACAATAATTTCCTTAACCCATTCCCAAATAGCTTTCATTTATTATTTCTCCAATATTCTGATTAATTCTTTCCAAAAATAGTTTCTTTTATTCTTCCGAAGTTTTCCGGCAGTTCGGCTTCCACGGTTTTTCCTGCCATGGCTGCCAGCGGACCTTCGGTCAGTGCCGGGCTGAATCGCAGCTGCCATGCGTGGAGCAGGTGTGTATTCAGATCAAAATCCTGCTGCATCACACGGTTTACCTGCGGCTTGCCGTATTTGGTGTCTCCGATGACCGGATATCCGGCCTTTGCCAGATGTGCACGGATCTGATGAGTACGTCCGGTGATGATTTCTACCTGTACCAGTGTGTACCACTGTCCCTTGTAGCGGCCGTGTGCCAGAGGCTCTGCCAGTGTCTCCATGACCTTGCCCTCTTCAGAGTCCATCGGCAGTACGGAAATCATGTTCAGATCTCCGTCCTTAGTCATCTTATCCTGCAGCTCAATCGGCTGTTCCATCTTTCCTGCTGCGATGGTCAGGTAGAACTTGCCCAGGTCATCCTTTTCACGAATCAGACGGTTCAGGTCCTGCAAAGTCTGTGCGTTCTTTCCGAACATAACCAGACCTGTGGTATTTCTGTCCAGACGTCCTGCCGGTGCCGGAGTGAATGTCCGGTCCATTCTCGGATTATAGTCACCCTTCTCAATCAGGTAGTCTACGACCTGGTTTGCCAGATGATTTTTCTTTTCAGTCTTATCGCCGTGAGTCAGCAGACCAAATGGCTTCTCTGCGATAATCAGGTTTTCGTCTTCGTAAGCGATATTGAACTGCTTCTTTGCACGTACACGCTTTTTCGGCTTCTGCAGCTTGGCCGCTTCTTCCTCGCTGATGTACAGGGTCAGTTCGTCACCCGCCTGAATCATGGCTTCGTTGGTGCTTCTCTTTCCGTTGACCTTCACGTCCTTACGGATCATCTTATAGATCAGGGACAGCGGTGCCCCGTCAAAATATTTTTTCAGAAAACGGTCCAGACGCTGGTTGCCCTGATTTTCCGTAATTGTCAGTTTTATCATATGGTATCCTTATCTAACAGGGACGTAAACGCGTATTTCTCTCTAGTCCTCGACCTTACAGGTCTGCGGAAACGTTCGTCATACGGTTTACGGCCCTGTCAAAAGTAAACCATATGATACAATCAATTATTTTATATCAGAGGTACTTGTATGTATTTGTCTTTATGGTTCCGGCGTGTGTAAT
This sequence comes from Anaerovoracaceae bacterium, assembly GCA_045578745.1. Lineage (GTDB taxonomy): Bacteria > Bacillota > Clostridia > Peptostreptococcales > Anaerovoracaceae > RGIG7179. The sequence goes on along the minus strand of JAZNKW010000085.1, from coordinate 3,406 downwards.
GTGAACGATTCCGCAGGTGCGAAGCCCCGAGGACAAGTGAACGTTACATCATGCCGGAACTTATTGATGACAAATGCATCCCACAAGTTCCCATGATATTATACACTAAAATCGCTTGTGAAAAAAGCGGTAATCTGCTAAAATATATATGTTATAGACAAGTTTATCCGCACATAAAGTGTGCTTGCATATTTTGGAGGAGATTATGGAAAAAATCAAGGATTTTATTTACGATAAAAACGATATCCTGGTTGCCCTGCTGGTGCTGGTTTTCGCAGCACTGCTGATTTTATGGCGTATGGATGTCATCATGGCATATCCGGAAACAGTGTTCTCTGAGGGAGAAGTGGTGGAAAGTCCGGTACAGGACGATGAACCATCCGATGAGGAAGGCAGCGTGTCCGGCAATGAAGGCGGCGAAGAAGGTGAAGGTGACGTTCAGGGCGGAAATGAAGGCGGTGACGAACCGGCTGTTCCAACCTCCGGTCTGTGGGAAGGCGGAGTACTGACCCGCGATGTGGAAGTTGACGTTTACGGAAACAGCGCTATGGCTGCAGTACAGTGCCTGGTTGATGCAGGACTCTTTGACGATTACAACGAATACAAGACCATCTGCGATATCGCAGGTATGAACCACGAAAAGGTAAGTGCCGGAAGTCTGGTATTTACCGCCGGCACTACCAAAGAAGAAGTTGCCAGAAAGATCAACTGGAGCTAATCCGCAGAAGGACAGCCCCGGCTGAAAGTCACATATTTACAGCTCGATAAGCCCGATTACTTTCTGTAATCGGGCTTTTTGTCTGTCATCCATCATTGGCATCAGACTGCGCAGCATGGATAACTGTTTAGCACGGGAAATTCCTTTAGCGGTCAGCTGTTCCCGCAGCTTCAAAATTTCACGTTCCAGTTCCGCGTCGGATTTCCCCTCCATCTTACGTATATCTGCAGAATTAAAACCAACACTTTCTTTCAGTCCCAGCTGACGGGCAATCTCTTTTGCCATAGCCTCATTTAATTCCATTCCATCACCCCTTTCCTCTTCAGCTTATGCACCAGTCTCCCTGAAATTTCATATAATATTCCATAAGCCGGCCGATTTAACAGGCAGGCGGAAAAGGCGGTACTGTCATGACAGAAATACCAAACCAGCGCAGCATTTTGGGCATCGTACTTCTGCTCCTGCTTCTGGGCGGACAGAACAGAGGTCCGGGATCTGCAGGCCTGGGCAGCCTGGCAGGACTGGGAAACCTGTCTGCACTGGGCAAAACCCTGCAGCTTGACCGTTTTGCCAGGGATATGCACCGGGTGGTGGCTATGATGGATCAGGTGGAAGGTCTCACGCAGATTGCCGGCCTGAGTCAATTAGCTTCCGGAACCTCATCATCACATATCGACGGAGCGGCAAGCTCGGTATCAAATGCTTTGTCGGATACCCTTACATCGCTCAGCGGTCAGGATCTGAATCAGCTGATGGAAATGGCCGGTCCCCTCATGGAAATGCTGGGAAGCCGGAACATAAAATAACCCCGTCCGCCGGAATACCGGCAGCGGGGTCAATTCACATATAGTCAGAAATTACAGGAACTTCTTCAGATACTTCAGAGTTCTTACCATCTGGCAGGTGTAGCTGTATTCATTGTCATACCATGCTACAACACGAACTTCGTAAATGTTGGTACCACATTTCTGTGCCAGAGTCTGGGTTGCGTCGAACAGGGAACCGTATTCCATGCCGATGATATCGCTGGATACCAGTTCTTCTTCGGTGTAACCGAAGGATTCATTTGCAGCAGCTTTCATTGCAGCATTGATGCCTTCCACGGATACTGTATCAGTTTCATCTTTCAGAGTTGCGTCCAGAATTGTGATGGAACCGGAAGGTACAGGAACTCTCTGTGCAGAACCAATCAGTTTGCCGTCCAGCTCAGGAATTACCAGGCCGATAGCCTTGGCTGCGCCGGTGCTGTTTGGAACGATATTGATCGCACCTGCTCTCGCTCTTCTCAGGTCGCCCTTCTTATGCGGACCGTCCAGAATCATCTGGTCACCGGTGTAAGCATGAATGGTTGTCATGAAACCGGTACGCAGTTCACGGTAGTTATTCAGTGCCTTTGCCATTGGTGCCAGGCAGTTTGTAGTACAGGATGCTGCAGAAATTACATTGTCTTCTTCTGTCAGAGTTTCGTGGTTTACCCCATATACGATAGTCTTCAGGTCATTTCCTGCCGGTGCAGAAATCAGAACCTTCTTTGCACCTGCGCGCAGGTGTGCTTCAGACTTCGCCTTGGAAGTAAAGAAACCGGTACATTCCAGTACGATATCGATACCCAGTTCTGCCCATGGCAGCTTTTCAGGGTCTGGTTCTTTATATACAGTAATCTTCTTTCCATCTACAGTAATGGAATCTTCATCATAGGTTACAGTGTGGCCCTTGTAGCTGCCCTGCACGCTGTCATACTTCAGCAGGTGCGCCAGCATCTTAGGATCAGTCAGGTCATTGATTGCTGCCACTTCCATAGTGTCATCCGCAAAAATCTGTCTGAATGCCAGACGGCCAATTCTCCCAAATCCGTTAATCGCAATTTTTGTCATTTTGATTTCCTCCTCTTTCGTCGTTATCAACAGTATACCATGGACGGGCTGAAAGTCCAGTCTTTTTCTTTTTACACTCCACAAAACATTTGCACCCCGGCTGTACAGATTCGCCCGGATGTGAATATTTTGCAGGATGAATTTCTGTTTCTCCGTTGACCCCCTGCGGCAGACTGATGTATAATATAGTTTAGGTTAATATGCTCGAAGAAAAGCTGATTTATAAATGGAGGTAAACCAATATGGCTTTAGTAACAACAAAAGACATGTTTGCCAAGGCATTAAAGAATGATTATGCCATCGGCGCGTTCAATGTAAACAACATGGAAATCATCCAGGGTATCGTGGATGCTGCGAAAATCGAACAGTCTCCTCTGATTCTGCAGGTTTCCGCCGGTGCAAGAAAGTATGCAAAGCCTGCATACCTGACCAAGCTGGTTGAAGCTGCAATCGAAGATACCGGTCTGGATATCGCACTGCACCTGGATCACGGTGAAGATTTCGAAATCTGTAAGAAGTGTGTGGATGACGGTTTTACTTACGTTATGATTGACGGTTCCAAGCACTCCTTCGAAGAAAATATCAGAATCACTAAGGAAGTTGTAGAATATGCTCACGCTCACGGTGTCGTAGTAGAAGCGGAACTGGGTAAGCTGGCAGGCGTGGAAGACGATGTGAAGGTTGATGCACGTTCTGCTACCTTCACCGATCCGGATGAAGCTGCTGAATTCGTAGAAAGAACCGGTGTAGACTCCCTGGCCATCGCCATCGGTACCAGCCATGGCGCATACAAGTTCAAGGGCGAACCTTATCT
>JAZNKW010000084.1:0-23926 GCA_045578745.1 Anaerovoracaceae bacterium | reverse complement strand
GAAACTCCAATCTTCCCAATCCAGATTTTCAAGGTAAAGGAAGGCGTAAACTACAATCCGGAAGACCCGAACTATGACCTGTTCAAACTGGCGTGCAGGGTCTCTGCAAAGCGTCTGTTCCCGAACTTCTCCTTCCTGGATGCACCGTTCAACAAGCAGTACTATGTGGAAGGCCATCCGGAAACAGAATGTGCTTACATGGGATGCAGAACCCGTGTAATCGGAAATACCTATGATCCAACCCGTGAAATCGTTTACGGCAGAGGAAACCTGTCCTTCACCTCCATCAACCTGCCAAGACTGGCAATCAAGGCGAAGGGCGATATTGATTTCTTCTTCGAAGGTCTGGACAGAGTCATCGACCTGGCAATTGCACAGCTGAATGACAGATATAAAATTCAGTCCCAGAAGAAAGTAAAGAACTTCCCGTTCCTGATGGGACAGGGTATCTGGATTGACTCTGACAAACTGGGTCCGGAAGATACCATTGAAGAAGTTATCAAGCACGGTACTCTGACAGTTGGATTTATCGGACTGGCAGAATGTCTGAAGGTTCTGCTGGGTAAGCACCACGGCGAATCCAAGGAAGCACAGTCTCTGGGTCTGGAAATTGTCGGCTACATGAGAAAGAGAATGGACGAAGAAGCAAGAAGAACCGGTCTGAACTGGTCCCTGATTGCTACACCTGCAGAAGGTCTGTCCGGACGTTTTGTAAGAATCGACAAGAAGAAGTTTGGCATCATCCCTGGTGTTACTGACCGTGATTACTATACCAACTCCTTCCATGTTCCTGTATATCATGAAATCAGTGCATATGATAAGATCCGTCTGGAAGCTCCATATCATCAGCTGACCAACGGCGGACATATTTCCTATATTGAACTGGACGGTGACCCTCTGAAGAATCTGGAAGCCTTCGAAAAGGTTGTAAGATTCATGAAGGAAGAAGGTATCGGTTACGGTTCCATCAACCATCCGGTTGACAGAGACCCTTGCTGCGGTTATACCGGCATCATTGACAATGAATGTCCTCAGTGCGGCCGTAAGGAAGGTGAAGGTGATGTGGGCTTCGAAAGAATCCGCCGTATCACCGGTTATCTGGTAGGTACCATGGATCACTGGAATAATGCAAAGTCCTCTGAAGAAAAGGACCGTGTGAAGCATTCTGTAAGCACTGGTCTGGAGCAGCTGTAATGTATACTCCGGGCAAAATCCGTATTGCCGGCGTGGTCCGGGAATCCTTTGTGGATGGTCCTGGTATCCGATTTACGGTGTTCTGTCAGGGCTGCCCTCATCACTGCGTGGGATGTCATAATCCGGCTACCCATGATTTCAGTGGGGGATATGAATGTGAAATTGAAAAGATATTAGATGCTGTCGAAAAGAACCCGATGCTGGATGGAATCACTTTCAGCGGTGGAGAACCACTTTGTCAGCCGGAAGCTTTTCTGGAGCTGGCACGGGAAATCCGCAGCCGGTTCCCTCAGCTGAATATTGTAATTTTCACAGGATATACTTATGAAGAACTGCAGCAGATGTGGGAGGGCCATCCTGCACTGAAAGCGCTGCTGGATCTTACAGACTATCTGATTGATGGCCGCTATATGGAGAAGCAGCGTGATCTGACACTGCAGTTCCGAGGCAGTCAAAACCAGAGAATTATCGATATGAATGCGACCCGGGAAGCGGGGATTGTGGTTTTATCAGAAAAATATCAATAAAATCTACGATATTTTGAAAAAAACACTTGAAATGCTTGCCAGAATCGTGTATAATATCGATTGTTCGAGTGCTGAAAAGACTTGAATATAAAATTTTGAAACAACGCTATACGCTTGAATATATCAAAGGAGGTGCGGTAGATGTCAAGAAAATGTGAAATTTGTGGTAAGGGACAGGTATCCGGAAACGCTGTATCCCACTCTAACAGACACACTAGAAGAAAGTGGAATGCAAACATTCAGACTGTAAGAGTAGCAGAAGAAAACGGAACCGTTAGAAGAGCGAACGTATGCACTAGATGCATCAGATCTAATAAAGTTAACCGTGCCATCTAATTAAAAACGAATTTATAACCCCGACGCCAGGCCAGCGTTCGGGGTTTTTTCATGTCATGGCCTCTTCATGAGGGTGAATCCGCAGATGATCAGCAGAATGCCCAGAAGGATAATCCATGCTTTCGGAGGGAGGAAAAAAGCACATACTGTGACAGAACCGAAGACAAGCAGCACGAAACCGATATCCTTCGTTTCTTTGTTGAAATCAAAGCATTTACGTTTACGGCAGTTATGACCCATAGCTTCACCCCCTGATATTCTATGAAAAAGATTAGTAATGTGTGCCTGAATATGTTAAAATAATTCTGAAAGGACGGTGGCCTTATGGAACGTGTAAATGAAAAAGGAACAATTAAGATAAATAAGCATATTTTCGGAAAGATGGCCTTTGATGCAATCGGTCTGACAGAAGGGAAAGCATTTTCTGCGTCAGAAAAAGGAAAACAGCTGACCGGTATCGGCGGAAGCCGTCCGACTCCTGGAGAAATTTCCGACCATATGATTGTAAGAGAAGAGGACGGTATGCTTTATGTGGAACTGTATATCATCATGTCCTTCGGTGCCAGCATTCAGAAGAATACGGATCTGATTCTGAATCATATGGAAACAGAACTGAAAACATATTTTCCGCAGCAGCCGGGTAAGATTCTGCTGAAAGTAGTCGGTGTGAAATCAAAGCAGGTTGCTCCCCGTGATATTGAGGTGGAACGTACATGGAACTGAAAAGTCCGGTTACCGGTGTAAAAGGCATCGGGCCGAAAAAGACAGAACTTCTTTCCAGACTGAAAATACATACTATCGAAGATCTTCTCTATTTCTTCCCCAGAAAATATGAAGACCGTACAAAGGTGTGGACCATTATGGAAGCACCTTTTGACCGGGATGTTCTGATTTGCGGCCGGGTGATATCGAAAAAGCTTCCGGGAAACCCGTATCTGAAAAAAGCTCCCATGCGGGTAGTAGTGGAAGATAATACAGGTGCAGTGGAACTGGTATTTTTCAATGCCAGGTATATTGCAGGTCAGTTTCAGGTTGGTGAAGAGTATACTCTGTTCGGAAAAATTACTTTAAATAAAGGGAAACGTCAGATGGCACATCCGGAATTCCACCGTACGGGGGAAAAGGATGATGTGCGGGGGATTTTGCCGGTTTATCCGCTGACGGAGGGCATCAGCCAGCACCAGATGCGCAGCTGGCAGGCTGCGGCGCTTCCGTGTGCAGAAGAGATTGAAGAATGGCTGCCAAACCATGTGGTTATGACACGTCATCTCTGCAGTCCTTCTTATGCTGTGCAAAACATCCATTTTCCGCAGGATGCAAGAAGGGTGAAGGAGAGCCGGTACCGCCTGGTATTTGAGGAACTTCTGGTTCTGCAGACGGGACTTTTCTATATTAAAAAAGGACGCAGCGTCCAGTCGGAAGGAATTATTATTCCGAAAGATGTATCTGTTCAGCCGTTTCTGGACAGGCTGCCGTTTCAGCTTACAGAAGGGCAGAAGAAGGTCTGGAAGGACATTGAAGCAGACCTTGCTGCTCATAAACCGATGAACCGTCTGGTTCAGGGGGATGTAGGTTCCGGTAAGACTGCTGTGGCGGAAATGGCCCTGTTTAAAGCCGCAAAGGCCGGTTTTCAGGGTGTTATGATGGCACCGACAGAACTGCTTGCCAAGCAGCATCTTGCCTCTCTGAGACGGGATCTGGCGCCTCTGGGGCTTCGTGTGGAAATGCTTTCAAGCAGCACGAAAGCCAAGGAACGCCGGGAGCTGCTGAGTGCGCTGGAGCAGGGAGAAATCCATGTTATGGTGGGCACTCATGCAATCATTCAGCCAGATGTGAAGTTCCATAAGCTGGGACTTGTTATCACCGACGAACAGCACCGTTTCGGGGTGAATCAGCGTGCTCTGCTGACAGAAAAAGGGCAGAATCCTAATGTTCTCGTTATGACGGCGACACCAATCCCGCGTACTTTGGCGGTAATTCTTTTTGGTGATCTGGATATTTCAATCATCGATACCATGCCGGTGGGACGCAAGCCGGTGAAAACTCATCTGCGATATAACGATTCCCGTGGGAAAGTCTATGATTTTGTGGCGTCTCAGGTGGCGGAAGGCCGTCAGTGCTATGTGGTTGCGCCGCTGATTGAGGAGTCTGAGGCTCTGGACTGCCGCTCTGCAGAAGAATTATATGAAGAAATCTCCGCAAAATATCCAAAGCTCAGGGTTGCTCTTGTTCATGGCGCTATGAAGCAGCAGGAGAAAGACGGGGTGATGGAACGGTTCGCATCAGGAGATATTGATATTCTGGTATCTACCGTAGTTATCGAAGTAGGTATCGACGTGGCCAATGCTACTGTTATGGTTATTGAAAACTGCGAACGTTTCGGACTGGCACAGCTTCATCAGCTGAGAGGCCGTGTAGGAAGAAGCAGCCTGCAGTCTCACTGCATCCTGATCTGCGGAAAAGAATCGGAAATATCTGCAAAAAGAAATGAAATCATGGTTAACTCCAACGATGGTTTCACTATTGCGGAAGAAGATCTGAAGCTTCGCGGTCCGGGTGAGATTTTTGGCACCAGACAGCACGGTCTGCCGGAACTGAATATCGCGGATCTGGTGAAACATGTGGATGTGCTGGAGGAAGTAAAAGAAGTGGCTCTGGATATACTGGAGGAAGACCCGTACCTGAGAGATGATGAAAATCAGGTTCTCCGTGACTGGGTACAGAAGATGTTCGGTGAGAATATTCAGCTGCAGCTTTAGTGAATATAAGCAAAAAGGACCGTCAGAAGACTGTCCTTTTCGCTTTTTATCTGAATTTTGGAATAGAATGGCTTCGTCCGCCAGCCTGAATGTGCTGTCTCATACGAAGCGTTTGGTGAGTTTTGTTAACTCCGATTACTTGCCAGATAACTGTCTTTCAGCCATTTCGACCAGTCTCTTGGTCATATAGCCGCCAACATAGCCGTTTTCACGAGCTGTCAGGTTGCCCTTGTCCATCTGCGCATAATTTGTCATGCCCAGTTCATTGGCAATTTCAGTCTTTAAATTGTTTAATGCAGGCTTTGCATTAACGTTCATCTTATCCTGTAATGACATATTGATCACCTCCTATTACGTTAATTATTGTGTGCCGGCGGGAATCTTTTATGACATGAAATAAATGGCGGGATTGGAAGACGTCTGGCATTGATTTTCCTGAGAAAATAGTATATTATATAATATTGTAAATAATTTTTTTATGAGGTGAACTGATATGAGAATTGTAGCAGGTGACTTCAAGGGAAGAAAACTTGAAACTCCATTAAATAATGATATACGTCCAACATCTGAAAAGGTAAAGGAAGGCCTCTTCAGCAGTATTTCCGGAAATCTGTATGACGCAGTATGCGTAGACCTTTTTGCAGGAACCGGCAATCTGGGTCTTGAAGCAATCAGCCGCGGCGCTGCCAAGTGCTATTTTGGCGATAACTCCCGTACCAGCATTGACATCGTGCGCAGAAATGTGGTTCACTGCAAGGCTGAAGAATGGAGTGTAGTATATTTCGGCAGTTATGAAAAGGTACTGAACAAAATTCAGGAACCGGTAGATATTTTCTTCCTCGACCCTCCGTATCAGGAAGGTCTTTATGAGCACTGCTTTGAAATGATCCGCGACCTGGAACTCCTGGCAGAAGACGGCATTATTGTGGCTGAACATGCAACCAGAGATGAATTCCCGGATGAGATCGCAGGTTTTGTAAAGATTAAAGACCGCAAATACGGATCCCAGACATTCAGCATTTACGGCTAACAGTTGATTCTGCCCGCAGAATGTGATAAAATATATTGAAATATTTGTAAAAACGAAGAAAGCACAGGTATGGAATCAATGGCAACCAAAGCTCTGTATGCAGGTTCTTTCGATCCGATGACCATGGGCCATCTGGATATTATTGAAAGAGCTGCCAACATATTTGATGAAGTTGTAGTAGGCGTTGTAGTTAATCTGGAAAAGAAGACCATGTTTACATTTGAAGAACGGATGGAAATGATTGCAGAAGCAACCGCGCATCTCCCAAATGTAACCGTGTCCCAGTGCCGCGGTCTTCTGGCTGATTATGTGAATAACAACGGTTTTAATGTAGTAGTTCGCGGACTTCGCTGCATGAGTGATTTTGACAGTGAACAGTCTATGGCACATCTTCATGAGCACTTATATAATGATAAAATTGAAACGGTATTTCTCATGGCAGACGCGAAATATTCCTTCGTAAGTTCTACCATGGCCAAGCAGGTTATTTCTCTGGGAGGAAACGGAGAAATGCTTGTACCTGAAAATGTACTGAAGAGAATGAAAGGGAGAGCGTACTGATATGGAAGACAATATGAAAGTATTAGAACTGCTGGAAGAAATTGAAGATCTGGTTGATGAGGCTCCTGGTCTGCCTCTGACAGGTAAGATCATGCTGGACGCTGAAGAAGTATTTCAGCTGGTAAGAGAAATCCGTCTGGCTCTGCCGGATGATATTCAGCAGGCGAAGTGGATCCGTGATGAACGTGACCGTATTCTGGCAGAAGCAAAGTCCGAATATGAACGCATTATCAAGGAAGCGAAGAAACAGGCTGATTATCTGGTAGAAACAGATGACATTACTCTGCGTGCAACCAAGCTGGGTGAACAGATCCGTCAGGATGCAGAAACTCATGCCAAGGTTATGAAGATGCGTACTTACGACTATGTAGATAAGATGCTCTTCGACATGCAGGGAAAGATGGACGAACTTCACATGAAGTATTTCGGTGAAATGTACACCAATTTGGAAAAGACGTTCGAATCCATTAACGGTGTGCTGGCTGAAAACCGTGAAGAAATGAAGCGTCTGGCTTATAAGACCCAGAACGAAGCAGAAGAACAGCAGTAACTCCTGCTTTGTCCTCGCATTGGGAAACACTATACAATGAACTCAAAGGCTTTTGGGAGTTTCACGAAAGAGCATGAAACTCCATTAAAAGCCTTTTTTATTTGCCTTGTATTGTTTCATCCAACACTGCGGAATCAGCAGGAATTACTGCTGTCCCATCTACATATATTCAAATATGAATATAAGCGTAAATAAGAAAAACAAGTTAATAGTTTTCGCAGCGGTAATGTTTTCGGTTACGATGGTGTGTTTTCCGCAGGTTACGGAGGTGGGCTCAAAGTCTGCCATTATCATATGGGCGAATTCCATCGTGCCGGTTCTGCTTCCGTTTTTTATCTTCTCTGACTTTATCAAACGGACAGGGAATCTGGAAAAGCTGCCGCCGCGTGTGTATCCGTTTCTGGTGGCATTTTTGTCCGGATACCCTATGGGTGCTAAAGTGACCGCTGATCTTATGGCAGGACGAAATTTAAGTGCAGAAACAGGGCGGCACATTTTAAGTTACAGCCTTGTGACGGGACCTGCTTTTATTATGGGAACTGTCGGAGGGTTTCTGGGAAATACGGAAGCTGCCGCGGCAGTGGCATTTGCACATTACGGCGGTGCTTTACTGAATGGTATGCTTTGGAAGCAGGGGGATGACAGAATAAACGACATTTCAAAACGTACTGTACACAAGGGAAGTCTGCTGGATGGTTTCAGTGGTTCCATCATGGCCGGGTTCAAAGCAATGGCGATTATCCTGGCTTATCTGATGTTTTTTATGATTGGAATAAATCTGATGGAGGAGGCGGGGCTGTTTCTTTTGATCGGAAATGAAACGGCAGTTTCCGTGCTGAAGGGAATGCTGGAAATGACAGCAGGCTCCAGTATGGTAGGTGCCTGCAATATATCGCTTCCGATGAAGACAGTTCTAATTACGTTTCTTGTATCCTTCGGAGGACTTTCTGTGATAGGACAGTCGGCTTCCATGGCAGGAGGAAGCGGTATAGGTATTGCCGATATCATTAAAATCAAGATAAGCCACGGACTCCTTGCGGGAATTCTTGCTGTTATTTTAAGCAGCTTCATGCTATAATATAATTTAGTATGTAAGAGGAGAATTTCATGGAAAAGATGAAAAGTGCAGGAATTATAGCTGAATATAATCCATTTCATAACGGACATCAGTATCACGTGGAAGAAACACGTAAACAGACGGGTGCTGATGTGATTATTGCGGTCATGAGCGGAAATTTTACTCAGCGCGGAGAGATGACAATCGCTGATAAGTGGACCAGAGCTGAACTTGCCGTTGTCGGCGGTGCGGATCTGGTGGTGGAAATGCCGACAGTGGCTGCATGCAATCATGCGGCTGTTTTTGCGCAGTCAGGCGTCAATATTCTGCAAAATCTCGGTGCTGACTTTATTTCTTTTGGCAGTGAATGCGGTTCTCTTGAACTTCTGCAGTCCGTAGCGGACAAGCTGAAAGAAAAGAATTCTGTTCTGGAAGCTTCCATGGAAAATAGTCTGAAGGAAGGTCTCAGCTGGCCGAGGGCACGTCAGGAAGCTATGAAGGAGTTTCTTACAGAGGAAGAAACTGCAGTTCTGGCAGAACCGAATAATATCCTGGCACTGGAGTATCTGAAATTTATGGACATTGCATGTCCTGCAACTGTAAGAAGAGAGGGGACAGGCTATCATGAAATGGAGGCCAGAGGAAAGTATGCATCTGCAAGCTTTATCCGGCAGCAGATAACAGCCGGAGCGGATGTTTCATCTTTGATGCCACAGCCTTTGCCGGATTCCTGTACTAGCACAAGCGGAAGGGATGATGTGCTGTTCCGCCTGGCCGTTCAGAAAATTCTGACTATGACTTCAGAGGAACTGGATGCAGTCAGTGCAGGCGATGCCGGTCTTGGAAATAATGCCAAAAAGGTAATCAGAAACTGCCGCAGTCTGGATGAACTGGCTGAAAAACTGAAGTCCAAACGGTACACAAGAACCAGAGTGCAGCGATTTATCATTCAGACTTTGCTGGGAATCACCAGGGATGATGTAAGTCAGAGGAAGGATTATGTCCGTGTACTGGCCGCAAACGAAAAGGGCAGCAAATACCTGAAGCAGGTGAAGAAAGCGGAAATCTGCAAGCTTCCGATTATTACCAATATAAATAAAGATCTGCAGAACTGTCCGGAAATCCGGGATACCATCGAAAAAGATATTTTAGCGTCTGATATCTGGAATCTTGCAGCGGGGCGGGATTTGTACAAATACAGTGATTTTGTCGAATGTGTACGAATTTTTCGGCAAACCCCTTGAAAAAGCAAATTGGCAAGTGTATAATAAATAAGGTTAAATTTAGTTAATCCAATTTTTCTAATATTTTTATATGGAGGATACATTATAATGAAAGTTTTAGTAATTAACTGCGGCAGCTCTTCCTTAAAGTATCAGGTTCTGGACATGACCAACGAATCCTTACTGGCTAAGGGTCTGGTTGAAAGAATCGGTATGGAAGGTTCTGTAATCACTCACGAAAAGACTGGTATGGACAAGTACAAGCTGGTTACTCCAATGGAAGACCACAAGGATGCAATCGCTCAGGTTCTGATGGCAATTCAGGATGCTGGCCACGGCGTTGTAACCTCCATGGACGAAATCGGTGCAGTAGGCCACAGAGTAGTTCACGCTGGCGAAAAGTATGCTGATTCCGTTCTGATCACTGAAGAAGTTATCAAGGCTCTGGAAGAATGCGTAGAACTGGCTCCTCTGCACAACCCACCTAACCTGCTGGGTATCGAAGCATGCAAGCAGTTAATGCCTACTACTCCTATGGTAGCTGTATTCGACACCGCATTCCATCAGACCATGCCTGCAGAATCCTTCCTGTATGCTCTGCCTTACGAATACTACACTAAGTACGGCGTAAGAAGATACGGCTTCCACGGTACATCCCACAAGTACGTATCCCAGAGAGCAGCTGACATGCTGAACGTAAACATCAACGATCTGAAGATCATCACCTGCCACCTGGGTAACGGTGCATCCGTTTCCGCAATCAAGGGCGGTAAGTGTATCGATACTTCCATGGGCTTCACTCCACTGGAAGGTCTGGTAATGGGTACTCGTTCCGGCGACATCGACCCTGCTATCGTAAACTTTATCGCTAAGAAGGAAGGTCTGTCCCACGAAGAAGCTGACAACGTTCTGAACAAGAAGTCCGGCGTTCTGGGTATTTCCGGCGTTTCTTCCGACTTCAGAGATATCGAAGCAGCTCTGGAAGACGGTAACGAAAGAGCAGCTCTGGCACTGAAGGTATTCGCTCACAAGGTAAGATTCTACATCGGTGCTTATATTGCTGAAATGAACGGCGTAGACGCTATCGTATTCACTGCAGGCGTTGGTGAAAACGACATCTACATGAGAGAAGTAATCTGTCAGGAACTGGGCAACCTGGGCATCAAGCTGGATGTTGTTAAGAACAAGGTAAGAGGTAAGGAAACTATTATCTCCACTGACGACGCTAAGGTTAAGCTGCTGCTGATCCCAACTAACGAAGAACTGATGATTGCAAGAGATACTCTGAATATCGTTTCTAAGTTAAAATAATTGTTGACAAATAGTGATCTTTAGTGTATACTTAAATAGTTGACGTTTGAATATGACGTTTCGACGAAATCATATAAAGATTTTCGATCAAGGAGGTGTTAACTATGGCAGTACCTAAGAGAAAAACTTCTAAGGCTAGAAGAGACAAGAGAAGATCCGCTAACATGAAGATGACAGCACCAGGCTTATCCGTATGCCCACAGTGCCACGAACCTAAGCTCCCTCACAGAGTTTGCCCTAACTGCAACTACTATGATGGCAAGGAAGTCGTAGCTGAAGCTTAATCTTTCAAAAGATATAAATAGTTGATCAACTTTTGAACGGCAGAATGTACAGTCTGCCGTTCTTCTTGTTTTTTGTAAAATATTGTACTAAACGTCCTTCAGGGCGTTTTTTTATTTACTTACCAGATCATAGCTGCGCATCTGGTCGTAGAGCAGATATCGGGTTTTGTTGGTAGGAGGGCAGAGCGGCAGCCGGTATTCCAGTTCACACATTTCCATGATATTAAGTGCTGCTTTCAGTGGTATTGGGTTAATCTCTGCAAAGATGGCATCTATCAGCGGTTTCAGCCGGATTTGTTCGGCTGCAGCTTCTTCAATGTTTCCGCTCAGCCAGGCATGCAGCATATCAGAATATCGTTTCGGTATTATGTTTGATACGGTTGATATGCAGCCAAGTCCTCCCAGCGCCATGACTGGAATAGCCATATCGTCGTTTCCGCTGTAAATATTAAATCCGTCATTGATACAGCTTGCCATTTCACAGATCTGACTGATATCTCCGCTGGCTTCTTTAATACCGGTTATCATAGGATGTTTACTCAGCACGTTCACTGCTGAAGGGGAAATGTTGACACCGGTTCTGCTTTTTACAGAATACATGATGATAGGTATGCTCACATTATCAGCAATTTTTTCATAGTGTGCAATCATGCCTGTTTCGGTACATTTGTTGTAATACGGTGTAACGATAAGAAGTCCATCAACTCCGATGGCTTCCATTTCTTTCGACAATTCCAGGGTGAATCTGGTGTTATTACTTCCGGTTCCGGCAATGACAGGTACCCGGCCTTTTACCAGGTCTACTACAAAATGTGTGAGCTGAACACGTTCTTTTCCTGAAAGGGTGGAAGCCTCTCCTGTGGTACCGCATACGACAAGCGCATCTACACCATTTTTCAGCTGCCATTCCACTAATTTACCCATGGCAGGATAATCTATCTTTTCGTTACGGAACGGCGTTATCAAAGCGGTGGCCGTCCCTTTAAACAACGTCATAATGTCACCACCTTTCTAAATTATTATATTCTGAACAGTGGAATTTGTTGAAAAAAACGCAGAAAAGTGATAAAATAAATTGTTAAATACACATAAAATATCTCAGAGAGGAGCTGATTGAAATGTCAGAAAAATTAAAAGTAGGTATTCTGGGCGGCACTGGAATGGTCGGTCAGAGATTCATCTCCCTGCTGGAGAATCATCCATGGTTTGAAGTGGTTATGATTGCAGCCAGCGGCAGAAGCGAAGGTTTAACCTATGCGGAAGCTGTAGAAGGAAGATGGAAGATGGATACACCAGTTCCTGAAGCAGTTAAGAATATCAAAGTTATGAATGTTAACGAAGTGGAAAAGGTAGCTTCCACAGTCGACTTTGTTTTCAGTGCCGTAGATATGACGAAAGAAGAAATCCAGGCCATCGAAGAAGCTTATGCTAAAACAGAAACTCCGGTGGTTTCCAATAACAGCGCACACCGCTGGACTCCGGATGTGCCTATGGTAATTCCTGAAATCAATCCGGAACATTTTGCTGTAATTGAAAGCCAGAAGAAGAGGCTGGGTACAACCCGCGGCTTCATCGCAGTAAAGCCAAACTGTTCCATTCAGAGCTATGTTCCTGCGCTGAACGCATGGAAGGAATTCGAACCGTATGAATGTGTAATCACAACATACCAGGCAATCTCCGGCGCAGGTAAGGACTTCAAGTCCTGGCCTGAAATGGTTGAGAATATTATCCCTTACATCGGCGGCGAAGAAGAAAAGAGTGAACAGGAACCGCTGAGAATCTGGGGTCACATCGAAGGTGATGTAATCGTGAAGGCAGAAGAACCTAAGATTACCTGTCAGTGTCTCCGTGTGCCTGTACTGAACGGACATACCGCAGCTGCTTTTGTCAAGTTCAGAAAGAATCCTACTAAGGAACAGCTGATCGAAAAGCTGGTAAATTACAAGGGCTTCCCGCAGGAAGAAAAGCTGCCTATGGCACCTGAACAGTTCATCAAGTATTTCGAAGAAGACAACCGTCCGCAGGTTAAGGCAGACGTTGACAGAGACAAGGGCATGGGTATCAATATCGGCCGTCTGAGAGAAGACTCTGTTTACGACTGGAAGTTTGTAGGCCTTTCTCATAATACTGTAAGAGGCGCTGCAGGCGGTGCAGTTCTCTGCGCAGAAACCCTGAAGGCAATGGGTTATATTACTAAAAAATAAATCATTTAATGTGATGTAATAATGCAGGAACGGAGCCGGAACAGCCCGGCTTCGTTTACATGCGTATTTTTAAGAAATAAGATAAACAAGAAAGGGAGAGATTATGACTTATTTAGAGGCAATTGTTTTAGGTCTGGTACAGGGCCTGGCGGAATTTCTGCCAATCAGCAGTTCCGGCCATCTGGCTCTGCTGCAGCAGTTCTTCGGAATCAGAGAAGATAATGTACTGCTTTTTGCAGTGCTGCTTCATGTAGGTACTCTGATTTCCGTATTTATCGTGTACTGGAAAGATATCTGGGAACTGGTAGTGGAACTGCTTCTGACCATTAAAGACCTGTGTACAGGAAAGGGACTTCGTCTGGATGAAAGACCAATCCGTAAGCTTGGTGTTCTGATTATCATTGCAACCATTCCTACGGGTATTATCGGTATCGTGGGCGGAGATTTCTTCGATTCACTGTACACTTCCATTATTCCGATTGGCGTGGGCCTGATTATCACAGGTTTTCTTCTTGTGTTTGCGGAGCGCATGGGCAATTCCAGAAGGGGACTGGAAAAAATGAACTTCCGCAATGCATTCTTCATCGGTCTGGTACAGGGTATTGCAATCTGTCCGGGTATTTCCCGTTCCGGTTCCACACTTTTTGGCAGCCTGGTGTGCAATTTAGAACGATCATTCGCAGTTAAATTCGTGTTTTTAATTTCTATTCCGTCTATCCTGGGATCTGCTGTTCTGGAGATTCCTGATGCCCTGGAAGCCGGCTTTGATATGAGTCTTCTGGGACCGGTACTGGTTGGTATGGCTGTGGCAGCCGTTTCCGGACTGGTTGCAATTAAAACCATGATTAAAATTGTATCAGATAAAAAATTAAGTTATTTCTCATACTATGTATGGATTGTCGGTGCAGCAGTTATCCTGTACGGCATTTTCGGGGCATAGAAGTCAGATAGGGAGGTTTTGACATGGCAGAAGCCAAGAAGAAACCGGGTAGACCCCCTGGTTCCAAGAATAAAAACAGCAGTATTGACAGTAAAAAAAACAGTAAGTCCGGCTCCGGCAGCGGTTCCGGCAATAAATCAAAAGCCAAGGCAAAGGTAGAACAGATTCAGGCTAAAAAGAAGGCTGACCGCCGTGTTATGGACGAAATCTGGGCAATTATCGCCATTGCCATCGGTGTATTCCTGATCATAGCAACCCTGACAAACGGAGCAGGCGAGTTCGGTGCCATCATCGGTACCGTTCTGAAAGGGATTCTGGGACATGTAGCTTATGCGTTCCCGTTTTATATCATCCTTTACGGTGTGCTTCTGTTTGCAAAGAAGACGGTGCATATTTCCTTGAAATCAGCGGCTCTTGTTTTTGTGCTGCTTGTTATGCTGACTATTGTAAACTCTGCACGCTTTGTTCCTGAGGTAAGCCCTGCATTCTCATGGGATCTGGTGAAGTCATATTATGCGACAGGTGTGGAACTGCAGAGCGGCGGTTTTATCGGTATGATCTGTGCATCTCTGCTGATTAAGTGGTTCGGCAAAGCCGGATGCTGGATTTTTGCAGTTGTAATGATTCTGATTTCCGGACTTCTTCTGATTAATACACCGGTTTCCCGTTTTATCAGCAAAATCTTCGAGAAGATGGAAGAACGCAAGCTGATGCGTGAACATGCTCATCTGGATTATGAAAGTGAAGATGAACAGGGTGTTCAGCTGGCAATGAATGAATTCAAATATAAACCTGCCAAGAAACCGGTTCCTGAAAAGAAGGTTACGGTTATTAACAGCAACGTGCTGGAAGAACGTAAGAAAGGTTTTTCTCAGACGGCACTGCCTGCCGATACTGCACAGAATGCTGCAGCTCATGCAGTAACAGAACAGCCGGCGCTGATTGTTAACGGCATGAATATTGCTGTCGACACAGAACCTGAGAAAACTGCAGAACCTGAAGCTCCGAAGCGTACCTATACACCTCCGAGTCAGGTTGAACCTCTTACTCCGGAAAAGAAAAACAGCATTCTGAAATATATGAATGATGACAGCCTTTTCGGCAGAAAGACTTCCGGTAACGGATCCATGGGTCTGGAAGACAGAGTGGATTATGGTGAAGGTTTTGGTCTGGACGGACGTCCTGTAAATACTTCTGGTACAGTTGGCCTGGGCGGAGATACCGGCTCCTTCGGATTCGGTATTCCTGCAAATACTGATAAAGTACAGAAACCTGCTGCAGAGGTTAAAGAATATACAATTCCTGTTACAGAAAATGACTGTGTTCCTGTAAAGAAGGAGTATTCCGGTGTGCAGATGGAAATGCCTGATGCTGTGAAGCCGGTCAATCCGGTAAACGGAAGCAATTCTTTCGTGAACCGTGCGGGAGAAAAGGTGGATCCGAATGCTCCTAAGCCTGCAGAAGGTACTCCGGCGGCGGAGGTGCAGAAGGTGATGTCCAATAAGGAAGCAAGGGAAGCCATGCTGACTACGGAAGAACTGGAAGCCGCAGCAAAGCCTGTGAAGGTTTATGAAATGCCTCCAATTGACCTGCTGAACCGACCTGCAGCAGCTGCAAGAACAAGCAGCAGTGCGCTTCAGGCCAAGGCAATGAAGCTGGAAGAAACTTTGAAAAACTTCCACGTTGATGCCCGTGTGGTTCAGGTAACTCAGGGTCCAACTGTAACCAGATATGAAGTACAGCCTGCTGTAGGCGTAAAAGTAAGCAGCATCGTACGTCTGTCCGATGATATTGCGCTGAACCTGGAAGCTAAAAGCATCCGAATTGAAGCACCGATTCCGGGCAAAGCGGCCGTGGGTATCGAAGTGGAAAATGACTCCATTACCATGGTAAAGCTTCGTGATATCATTGAGTCTAAAGAATTTAAGAACGCCAAGTCCAAAATCACGTTTGCAGTGGGTAAGGACATCAGCGGAAATAATATTGTAGCAGACCTGAAGAGCATGCCGCATCTGCTGATTGCAGGTTCTACAGGCTCCGGCAAGTCTGTCTGCATCAACAGTATCATTCTCAGCTTACTTTATAAGGCAAATCCGGATGAAGTGAAACTGATTCTGGTAGACCCTAAGGTAGTAGAACTTGGTAACTATAATGGAATTCCGCATCTGCTGATTCCTGTTGTAACAGATCCGTCCAAGGCTGCAGCAGCGCTGAACTGGGCTGTGGCTGAAATGACAGACCGCTACAGAAAGTTTGCAGAAAACGGTGTACGCGACCTGGAATCCTTCAACGAAGCAATGCGTGCAGATGGTGAAGACGACAAGGTGATGCCGCAGGTGGTAATTATCATCGACGAGCTGGCTGACCTGATGATGACAGCTCCATCTCAGATTGAAGAATCCATCGGCCGTCTGGCTCAGATGGCCAGAGCTGCAGGTATGCATCTGATTATTGCAACCCAGCGTCCGTCTGTAGACGTTATTACAGGTACTATCAAGTCCAATATCGGATCCAGAATTGCCTTTGCAGTATCCTCTCAGATTGACTCCAGAACCATTCTGGACATGCAGGGTGCTGAAAAGCTTGTTGGTAAGGGTGATATGCTCTTTAATCCGATGGGTATGGGCAAACCTATCCGTGTACAGGGTACCTTTGTATCTGACGGGGAAGTAAACGATGTTATTCAGTTCGTAAAGAGCCAGGTAGAAGGTGGCGGTGTCAACTACAATGCTGATGTTCTGACACGTATTGAACGCAGCAATACCAGTGACGCGGCAGAAGAAACCGATGATCTGCTTCCGGAAGCTATTGATCTGGTTGTACGCAGCGGACAGGCATCTGTATCCATGCTGCAGAGAAGATTCCGTATCGGTTATAACCGTGCGGCACGTATTGTGGATATGATGGAAGCACGCGGCATTATCGGCCCGCAGGATGGCAGCCGTCCGAGACAGGTTCTCATGACGGAAGCAGAACTGGAAGCCATGGAAAATGATACGGCTGATTTATAAACGGGGCGGAAACGCCCCTTTGAGGAGATTAAATATATGAAAATATTTTTTGAGACCATGGGTTGTCCCAAGAACTTTAACGACACCCAGGCTGCACAGGGTCTGCTGGAAAAGGACGGTTTTGAAATCGTTTCTGCTCCGGAAGATTCCGATGTGATTATTGTGAATACCTGCGGCTTCATTAATGATGCCAAGGCGGAATCCATTAACCGCATTTTCGAACTGAGCGAATACAAGGAAGACGGAAAGAAGCTTGTGGTTTCCGGATGCCTTTCCAAGCGCTACAGTGATGTTCTCATGGACGAAATGCCGGAAGTGGATCTGTTCCTTGGCGTGAATGAGTACGAACAGCTGCCGGGAATTCTGAGAGAAATGGAAGCCTCCGGAGAGCGGAAGGCAGTGGTGAGTGAAGATTTTGCACCGTGTCTGCCGGTACTCCCGAGAAAGCTGGAAGATAATCCGTACACCGCAACTCTGAAAATTGCAGAAGGCTGTGACAACAACTGTGCATACTGCGTAATTCCGTCCATCCGCGGCGGATTCCGCTCCAAAAAGAAGGAAGATGTTATCGCAGAAGCAGAAATGCTGGCTGCAGCAGGCTGCAAAGAACTGATTCTGATTGCGCAGGACGTAACCAATTACGGCATGGACCTGTACGGACGCCGCTGTCTCCATGAACTGGTGGAAGAAGTCTGCAAAGTAGACGGCATCCACTGGGTGAGACTGATGTACTGTTATGAAGACCGTATTACTGACGAACTGATTGAGGTAATGGCAAGGGAAGCCAAGGTTTGCCATTATATTGATATTCCGATTCAGCACAGCAGCGATGCCGTACTGGAAGGCATGAAACGCCGCTCTAACCGTAAAGGAATTATGTCAACCATTGAACGCCTTAGAGAGGCTATTCCTGACATTCATATCCGTACAACCTTCATCGTTGGTTTCCCTGGCGAAACAGAGGAAGATTACGAGGATCTCTGCGATTTCGTAGATGAGGTTCAGTTCGACCGTCTGGGTGTGTTCGCATACTCTCAGGAAGAAAACACTGTGGCAGGCGATCGTGAAGACCAGATTGATGAAGAAATCAAACAGGAACGTGTGGACGGCATTATGCGTCAGCAGATTGAGATTTCTCTTGCATCCAACCAGGACAAGGTGGGCCAGATTCTGGAAGTTCTGGTGGAAGATATTGACGAAGATGGTGCATACATCGGCAGAACCGAGTATGATGCACCGGAAATCGACAACTCTGTTATTTTTACCTCTGAACGTCAGCTGACTCCAGGGGAATTCGTCCGGGTTCAGATCAACGATGCGTTCGATTATGACCTGGTAGGTGTGGAGGTTTAAGATTATGAATTTACCTAATAAACTGACTGTCGGCAGAATGATTGCCGTTCCGTTCTTCATTGCTGCATATATGATGCAGTATTATGTGGTAGCGTGCGTAATTTTCATTGTGGCATCTGCAACAGACTGGCTGGACGGTTATCTTGCACGTAAGTGGAAGATGGTTTCCAATTTCGGCAAAATCATGGACCCGCTGGCTGATAAAATCCTGGTTTATTCCGCTTTCTGTCTGATGGTACCATCTCAGGTTCCAGGATGGATGCTGATCATCATCCTGGCACGTGAATTCGTGGTTTCCGGTATGCGTACTGTGGCTGCATCCGAAGGTATTGTTATTGCTGCCGGCAAAAGCGGTAAGCTGAAGACGGTTCTGCAGATGATTGCAGTTCCGCTGCTGATCATTGCACCAGCATTCCCGGCTGTAACCGTAATCAATACACTGGCACAGGGTTTCCTGTGGGCATCTCTGGTTATGACTGTATATTCCGGTGTAGAATACGTACTGCAGAATAAAACTGTATTTTCTATGAAATAATATAGAGCGGCCATTCTGATTCCGCACTTGTCCTCAGCATATATGCCTGCGGAATCGTTTGGAATCATATGGCCGCTCTTTCTGTATTTTTAGTTACTATAAAGGAGAAAAGGTAATGCGTACTGCGATTTTAACAGTAGGAACTGAGATTCTGTTTGGACAGATTGTAAATACCAATGCGGCGTGGCTGAGCCAGCAGCTGAATGATCTTGGATATGATGTAATGTATCATTATACGGTGGGAGATAACCCGCAGCGTCTGCATGATCTGATTGAGCTGGCATTCCGTGACTGCGATCTGATTCTGACAACTGGTGGACTGGGACCGACTCAGGATGACCTGACTAAGGAAGTAATCTGTGAGACCATGGGGGACCACCTGATTGTACATGAACCGAGCGTACATGCTTTGGAGGAACGTGCAAAGGCCAGAGGGCGTGTTTTGACGGAAAACAATTATAAGCAGGCAAATATGCCGTCCAGAGCGATTGTACTGCCAAACGATGCCGGTACAGCACCCGGTTTTGCGCTGGAATCTGCGGAAGGCGGCAAGTGGATTATGTCCATGCCCGGGCCTCCTCGTGAAATGACCCGTATGTTTGACTTGCAGATTCGTCCGATTCTGCAGAAATGGCAGGACAGTGTGATTCACTACCGTATGATCCGATGCTTTGGCATTGGTGAATCTCAGCTTGAAACAGACCTGCTGCCGCTGATTGACGGCCAGACTGACCCGACCATTGCCACCTATGCGAAGGAAGGGGAATGCAGTCTGCGTATTGCCTCCAAGCGTTCGACTCTGGAAGAAGCATCTGCTGCGGTGGATGAGATGACTGCAAAGGTAGCTGAAATCGTTGGAGAATATATTTACAGCTATGATAATGAGGAACTGGTTGATGTGGTTGGAAATCTGCTGAAAGAAAAGAAGATTTCCGTAGCATGTGCAGAATCCTGCACCGGCGGTCTGTTCGCTGGTGCTTTGACCGAAGTTCCGGGCATTTCAGCCGTTTTTGACCGCGGCATCGTAACTTACTCCAATCAGGCCAAAATCGACGAACTGGGGGTAAATCCGGACACATTAGAGGTATTCGGTGCGGTAAGTATGGAAACTGCCTGTGAAATGGCCAGCGGACTGGCGAAAGTAAGCGGCTGTGATCTCTGCATCTCTGTAACCGGTGAAGCCGGACCCGAAAGCTCCGAAGGAAAGCCTGTTGGAACCATTTATGTGGGTCTTTGCTATAATGGTGAAACCCATGCAGTACAGATTCCAATGCGCAACAACGGCCGCAGCTGGAACCGGAAATATGCTGTGCTGAATATGATGGCTGAGATTTATAAGGCAATTAAGTAATAAATTCTCTCTTTATAGTACTTTTGTGGGGAGGCTTTGGGTTTGAGAAAAGTTTTCATTGTATATACAGTTCTTGCTGTTATTCTGGTTTATGTATCTGTTTCTGCAGTGAACCTTCGGCTGGATTCTGTACTGGTGGAAGGTACAGAGCAGACCTATTACGGTACGGTGATAGATCAGGCAATGGCTATGACTGGTTATAAAAGAGAATCCCGTGGCTATTTGGGGCTTGAGTTTGACGATGGTGACGGCATCTGCGTGTGGGAGCCAAAAATGAGAGAACGGTGGCATGATGTCCACATTGGTGATTCAGTAAAGGTCGAAACTGCAGTTGAAAAACGCAGTGGTCTGACGGTGGCATTGAATGTCGAAGTTCAGTCTGCATATTGACATGTATATAAAATATGTGCTATAGTTTAAAAAGTTAATAACAGGATGTTTCCTGCACCCCCGGGTGCAGGGTGAAAGGCATTGAACGATGTTCCGCTAGGGCTGTCCACAAGGATGGAGGGACATGGTTCGATGCCTTTTGTTTTTGTATCGGTTAAGAAGAAATAAGGAGGATAAAAAATGAGTTTCAATTATAATGAAGTGAAGGAAGCATACGAAAGAATCAGTCCTTATGTGCGCAAGACACCGCTGGAACAGTCTTTCTACCTGGGCGGTGACGGCAGAGAATATTTCTTTAAGCTGGAATCCTTCCAGAAAGTAAAGAGTTTCAAAATTCGTGGTGCTCTCAATAAGATGCTTACACTGACACCGGAAGAAATTGAACGCGGGGTGGCAACCATCTCCTCCGGCAATCACGGCAGCTCCGTCAGCTATGCGGCTTCTTTGCTGGGAATTAAGAACGCGAAAGTTATCGTGCCTGAAACCACACCGCAGAGCAAGGTTGACAAGATTCAGTACTTCGGCTCTGAAGCGCTTCTCATGGGCAAAAATTACGACGAAGCACACGCTCTGGGAATGAAGTATATCGAAGAACACGGCATGACATACATCGACGCTTATTACGACGATCCAAAGATTTACGGCGGTCAGGGAACTGTGGCTATCGAGATTTTGGAGCAAAATCCGGATATCGACACTATCGTAGTTCCAATCGGCGGCGGCGGTCTGATTACTGGTATTGCTGTGGCAGCCAAGGCTATCAACCCGGATATCCGCATCGTCGGTGTTCAGACTGAGGCCTGTCCTGCCATGATCAAGTCTTACGAAGACGGCGTGTTCTATGAAGAATATCCATGTGAAGATTCTCTCTGCGATTCTCTCATCGGCGGCATCGGTGCGCTCAGCTATGAAATGGCAAAGGATTATGTAGACGATTTCATCGCTGTATCTGAGGAGACAATCGGTAAGGCAGTCAGCTTCATGGCCCGGGATGAAAAGTACATTGTGGAAGCGGGCAGCTGTACGACTGTGGCTGCAGTAATGGACTTCCGTGAACGTATCGGGGGAAAGAACATTGCTCTGGTACTGTCCGGCGGCAACATTGATGGGGCAGTGCTGTATGAACTGATGGGCAAATATAAATAGCTGGGAAGTTTATTGGACACATACTATGATAAATTATCCATAAAGCAGAATACCGCAGCCGGAACAGCTTGACTTCAAACATCCTTTATTGTAAGATATTTACAGTGTTTTGGATGAAAAAGTCCTTGACCGAATGGCGAAAATAGGGTATTATAATTTCAAGAACAGATGTTCGTTTGAGTTTGGAGGATTATCATGAGTGTAAATAAAGAAGTTAAGAGCGAAAAGGATAAGGCCCTCGAGGCCGCAATGGCGCAGATCCAGAAACAGTTTGGCAAGGGTGCTATCATGAAGCTGGGGGATGCAGGTGCACAGATGAATGTGGAAGCAATTTCTACTGGTTCTATCAGCCTGGACCTGGCAACCGGTATCGGTGGTGTTCCGAAGGGAAGAATCGTAGAAATCTACGGTCCTGAATCTTCCGGTAAGACCACACTGACCTTACATGTAATTGCAGAAGCACAGCGTGCTGGCGGTAAGGCTGCATTTATCGATGCTGAACATGCACTGGACCCTGTATATGCGAAGAACCTGGGTGTAAACGTAGGAGAACTTCTGGTTTCTCAGCCGGATACAGGTGAACAGGCTCTGGAAATCTGCGATATGCTGGCACGAAGCGGTGCACTGGATATTATCGTTATCGACTCTGTAGCAGCACTGGTTCCGAAGGCTGAAATTCAGGGTGAGATGGGTGACTCTCACGTTGGTCTGCAGGCACGTCTGATGTCTCAGGCTCTGCGTAAGCTGACCGGTACTGTAAACAAATCCAATACCTGTATTATCTTTATCAACCAGCTCCGTGAAAAGGTTGGTATCATGTTCGGTAATCCGGAAGTTACCACCGGCGGCCGTGCTCTGAAATTCTATTCCTCCATGCGTATGGATGTTAGAAGAATTGAAAGCATTAAGGTTGGCGATAATGTGGTGGGTAACCGTACCAGAGTTAAGGTTGTGAAGAACAAGGTGGCACCTCCGTTTAAGCAGGCTGAATTTGATATCATGTATGGCCAGGGTATTTCCCGTGCAGGTGACCTGCTGGATACTGCAGTAGATTCCAAGATTATTCAGAAGGCTGGATCCTGGTACAGCTTTGAGGGTGAAAGAATCGGTCAGGGCCGTGAAAACGTAAAGGCATGGCTGGAACAGAATAAAGCGGTTATGGAAAAGATTGAAGCCATGCTGCTGGACCTGCTGGCACAGAAGGATGAAGACTATGTGCCGGAAGAAGAACCGGATATTCCTGAAGATGATTTCAATGCCATCATGGATATGCTGGTAGATGATGACGGTGTGATTGTGGAATAGCTTTCTGCCGCAGAATACCTAACAATTAAAGCAATTTAACAGCGGGCTGCGGCCCGCTGTTTTTATCGAAAAATGCAGAAAAAATATTGAAAAATGCTGATTTTTTGCTTGACATTTGGATGGCGAAATGGTATCATTTGAGTGTTGAGCCGCACTGAACGGGTTTTTGAAGTGTAATCAATAGGGATTACCACCCCTGATGGCGAGACCGGATAGAGGAGGATAAAAAATAATGTACGCAGTAATCGAAGCTGGTGGCAAGCAGTACAGAGTACAGGAAGGCGATGTCATCACTGTAGAAAAAATCAAGGCTGAAGTTGGCGAAGCAGTAACTTTCAACACTTTACTGATCAGCGCTGAAGGCGAAGTTAAGGTGGGTGCTCCTTACCTGAACGAAGTTGTAACCGGTACCGTTGTAGAACACGGCAAGGGTGAAAAGGTTATCATCTTCAAGTATAAGGCTAAGAAGGACTACAGAAAGAAGCAGGGCCACAGACAGCCATACACAATGGTTAAGATCGAATCTTTAGGCGGAGCTGCTCCTAAGAAGGAAGAAGCTAAGGCTGAAGCAGCTGCAGAAGTTAAGGAAGCTAAGAAGGTTTCCGCATCCATGAAGAAGGATGAACTGATTGCTTTTGCAAAGGAAAACAACATTGAAATCGATGAAAAGGCTACTAAGGCAGTTATCATCGAAGCAATCGAAGCAGCATTAAACTAATTTTTTAGATAGTTAGGAGGAAAACACTATGGCAAGTAAGAAAGGTGTAGGTAGCTCTAAGAACGGTCGTGATTCCGAGTCCAAGCGTCTTGGACTGAAGGCTGGCGACGGTCAGTTCGTTACCGCAGGCAGCATTCTGGT
>JAZNKW010000083.1:0-3653 GCA_045578745.1 Anaerovoracaceae bacterium | reverse complement strand
CTGCGCAATCTGGCAGTGCCTGTGGGGAGAGAAAAAGGAGAACCTGGACAGGATCCTGATAACGGCTTCAGGCGGACCTTTCAGAGGCAGATCACGTGAGGACCTGGGACAGGTTACACGTGAACAGGCCTTGAATCACCCGACCTGGAAGATGGGCGGCAAGATAACGATCGATTCAGCCACCATGATGAATAAGGGTCTGGAAGTTATCGAAGCCAAGTGGCTCTTTAATGTGGATGTGGATAATATTCAGATTCTGGTACATCCGCAGAGCATCGTACACTCCATGGTGGAATTTGAAGATACTTCTGTCATCGCACAGCTGGGTACACCGGACATGCGTATTCCAATCAGCCTGGCACTGGGTTATCCTGACCGTATCGCAAGCGATGAACCGAGCCTGGACTTCTTCGGCGCAGGAGCAAACCTGACCTTCGAAAAGCCGGATCCGGAAGTTTTCAAGTGCATCGCTATGGCCTACGAATCTTCAAGAGCCGGCGGCAGCTATCCGGTGGTGCTCAACGGTGCCAACGAAGTGCTGGTTGACCTGTTCTTAAACGGCAAAATTCGCTTCATCGACATTCCTGACACACTGGAACGTATTCTGGAAGCGCACAATCCGCAGTTTAATCTGACACTGGATGATATTCTGCAGATTGATAAAGACATCAGAAGGGTGACTATGGAAGTGGCACCCGTGAAATAGAAAGGGGCATTATGACAACTGCAATACTTGCAATTATACTGTTCTGCGTGATGATTTTTCCACATGAACTGGGACATTTCATCGCAGCCAGAGCAATGGGGATAAAAGTTAATGAATTTGCTTTCGGTATGGGTCCGGTGATATGGAAGAAGCAGGGTGAAGAGACCCTCTATTCCATCCGGCTCTTTCCGGTTGGCGGCTTCTGTGCCATGGAAGGGGAAGATGGTGCAGAAGAAGATGAAGCCGGCCAGCTGATTGAACCTGATGTACGTTCCTTCAGTGCCAAGAAACCATGGCAGAAGATGATTGTACTGGCGGCAGGTTCTTTTATGAACGTGCTTTGTGCAGTATTAATCATGACACTGGTGATTGGCATCAGCGGCTTTACCACCAATATGATTGGGTCTGTAACACCGGACAGCCCTGCTGCAGTGGCAGGCATGATTCCGGGGGATGAAATTCTGGAGATTAACGGAAATACGGTGAAAACCTGGGATGATGTTCTCGCTTTCATGCCGAAGGATGATTCCACGGTAAATGTAAAGGTAGATGGTAAAGACGGAATCCGCGATCTGGAGCTGACACCGGTTCTGTCTGACATTACTGACGAAACCGGCAAGGTGGTTGAACAGCGCTATGTCATCGGCATCACCACCAAGGTCGTTCATAATCCGGTGAAAGCACTGGCAGCCGGAGCTCAGTCCACCTGGAACATCGGAAAGATGATTTTCGAGTCTCTGGGTATGCTGCTTACGGGAGAAGCCGGAGCAGATGACCTGACCGGACCGGTGGGTATGGTACAGATGGTAAGCGAGTCTGTGGACTACGGATTCTGGTACTACGGATTCCTGACAGCTATGATTTGTGTGAATCTGGCTATTATCAATATGCTGCCGCTTCCTGCACTGGATGGCGGACGTATCATTTTCGTACTGATTACCATGATTACCGGTAAGAAAGTCAGCGAAAAAATCGAAGGCACCGTGCATCTGGCTGGTATGGTTCTCCTGTTCAGCCTGATGATTTACGTATGCTTCAACGATGTGATAAGAATTTTCTTCAGCGGACAGTAGGCCGCAGGGAAGGAGACGAAAGATGAGTAAGAAAGTAATGTGCGGAGACGTTGCCATCGGAAGCGGCGCTCCCATTTCCATACAGTCCATGACCAACGTGGACTCCCGTGATGAAAAAGCTCTGGTAGAGCAGATTGCCCGCCTGGAGGACGCAGGCTGTCAGATTATCCGTATGGCGGTTCCTGACATGGAATCTGCAGAAGTCCTGGGCCGTGTAAAGAAGAAAATACACATTCCGCTGGTTGCCGACATTCATTTTGACTACCGGCTGGCCATCGCTGCCATGGAGCACGGTGCTGACAAAGTCCGCATCAATCCGGGCAATATCGGTTCCATTGACCGTGTGCGTGCCGTAGTGGAAGCAGCCCGTCAGCGCCAGATTCCAATCCGTGTAGGCGTTAACGGCGGCTCCCTGGAAAAGGACATCGTGGAAAAGAATGGCGGCGTAACTGCAGAAGGTCTGGCAGAAAGCGCTCTGAAAAACCTGAAGCTGATTGAAGACATGGACTACGACAATCTGGTGATTTCCCTGAAATCCTCCGATGTTCGTATGAACTATGAAGCACATAAAATTCTGTCAGCCGGCACCAATCATCCGATTCATATCGGTATTACGGAGGCCGGCACACCTGGCAGAGGCAAGGTAAAGTCTGCGGTTGGCATCGGAAGCCTGCTGCTTGCCGGCATCGGCGATACCATGAGAGTATCCCTGACTGCAGATCCTGTGGAAGAAATCTATTTTGCCAAGGAAATCCTGCGCAGCCTGGGACTGAGAAAGTCCGCCATCAACCTGGTGTCCTGTCCAACCTGCGGCCGTACCAAGATCAATCTGGAAGGCCTGGCTAATGAAGTGGAACGCCACCTGGATGAGCTGGAAAGCACCTGGGGAGACCGCCCCGGCATTACCGTAGCAGTTATGGGCTGTGCGGTAAACGGACCTGGTGAAGCCATAGAATCAGACTACGGCGTAGCCGGCGGCGACGGCAAGGGACTGCTGTTTGCAAAGGGCGAAATCGTCCGCACCGTACCGGAAGCGGAAATTGTTCCGGCTTTATTACAGATGATTAAAGAGGGGATGTAATGAAAAATCTGATCGAGAAAGCCGTGGGCTGGGAGTCCATCGGTGATTATCCAAGAGAATCTTTTACATATACCATAGACCGCGCGGTCATTCAGAAAGAAACAGGGGTTTTGTCCATCGGCATGACCCTTAATTTCATCATGCCTCATTTAGACATGGAGAAGGTGAAAGCAAGCCTGATTCACAAGATTGACGGTATCAAGGGCGTGAAGTTTGACTACAACTATCAAAACGTGATTCTGCGCACTGATGACATCGTGCGCCTGTTCATTCCTCACATGATTGAACTGGTCAACGGAGATTATACGGCCATCACCAAGACCATCCGCACTGAGCATTTCACCTGGGACGGAAAGAATCTGGCCATCGAGTCTCTGGGCAAAGTAGGCACTGAGCAGCTGAATCTTCACGTGTCCAAGCGTTTCAAAATGCTGCTGGACGACTATTTCGGAATCAAGTCTGAGGTTTCCTTCGTAAATAACGAAGACCTCTACGAACAGATTCATGAAGAAATGGAAGCAGGCGAAAAGCAGGATATCGAAGAATCCATGAAGAAATACAAGGAAGCCAAGGCCAAAGATGCAGAAAAGAAACCTGCAGCCAACGGTGATGGCGGAAATGGCGGATTTAACGGAGGCGGCTTCGGCGGCAATGGCGGAGGCGGAAAGCAGGGCGGCGGTGGCTGGAGAAAGAAAGAAAAAGAACTTCCTGCAGAAGGCAACCGCATCATGGGTAAGGACATCGTGGGTGAAGCCAATACAGCCCTCATGGACATCGACCCATCTCTGGGAAC
>JAZNKW010000082.1:0-11038 GCA_045578745.1 Anaerovoracaceae bacterium | reverse complement strand
AATCGTCTTACCGATTTCTGCTGATTGTTTCAAATTTATTTGACTAAATTCTTACACTATGAAGTTTTCAATGTTCAGCCGCCGCATCAGCGACAGCTCATTTATATTACCACAACCAGGTAATATTGTCAAGCACTTTTTCAACTTTTTTAAAAGATGTTTTTCAGTGCTGTTTGCCGCCGCATCATCGACAGCTTGATTATATTACCACACCTGCATTACAAAGTCAACCCTTTTTCGTCATTTTTTTCATTATTTTTCCTTGTTTTTTATGATATAATACTCCCATCATGGAGGTGTCATATGAATAACCTTAGTTTAGTAGAAAACCGTCTGCAGAACATGCAGAAAGTATACAGCACACTGGAACAGTTTATAGATGAGCTGCCATCTATCATACCAGAAAAAACAAGACAGTCCATTAAAGACAGTATTCTGGGAGATGACCAGCTGAAAGAACTTATGGCCGATGCTGAAAAACAGAGAACACCACGCCTCTTCCTCTTCGGAAGAACCGGATGCGGCAAAAGCAGTATTATCAATGCACTGTGCGGTGCTTATGTCACAGAAGTCAGCGATACAGAAAGCTGCACAAAAGAAACCCGTACTTTCACCTGTCAGAAAAACGGACGCATTTTGCTGGATGTAATGGACTCCCGTGGAGTTGCTGAATCAGAAGACAGCCAGCATGAAATCGAAGAAAAACTGATTCAGGATATACTGGAATACGACCCGGATATTATGGTTCTGGTTATGAACTGTTCACACCGTGACAGTATGGACAGCGATATCAACCTGGCCATCCGTCTAAAAAAAGCATATTATAATAAGATGCTTCTCGAAATTCCGGTTATCATCGTTTTAAATAAAGCCGACACGGTTCCTCCGGTACGTGAAATTGATCCTGATCTGTACTCTCAGCGTAAGAATCATTCTATAAGTCAGATTACCGGGCAGGTTTACAGTCTGCAGAATTCACTCAATCTCAATGCCTGCGGTGTTCTCGCTGTTTCTTCTGTCATGGAATGGGAAGACGATAACGGTACCACACTGTCCGCAGAAGAAATCAATCAGCTGTCATCAGAGGAGCGTCAAATGCTGAATATTTCCTTTGATGGACGCTGGCATTACAGTGAGCTCCTCCATCTCATCGAATCTTCCATGACCGATGCCGATGCCCGTTCCGGGCTCAGGATGGCTTTGAAACTGGAAGACATGATAACTGATTTGGCAAAGCATCTGGTCGACGTATTTTCCGGTATTGCCGGCACCATTGCCCTTACCCCGATTCCGGTAGCAGATCTCTACGTACTGCTGGCACTCCAGTCAGTCATGGTTGCAATTATTGCCATCCTCAGCGGACGGGAAGCCAACATTGAATCTGCCAAAGAGTTCATTCTCAGTCTGGGCGGTGTGGGCGGCGCCGGCCTTGGTTTCCGTCTTCTGGCCCAGCAAAGTTCCAAGCTTCTGAACGGTCTCTTCCCGGGCGCAGGTTCTGTCATCAGTACCGCAGTAGCGGCATCCGGAACCAAAGCCATTGGAAATGCAGCCATCGCCTATTATCTTAAATAATGAAACAGAAAAGCCCCCGCGAGCAGCCTCATCGGCCGCCTGCAGGGGCTTTGTTATTCGTTATATTTTGCAGGAAAACCGCAGTTAGAGACTACAGCAGTTCCTTTCTGGACAGGTTGATTCTGTTCTGGCTGTCGATTTCAGTTACCTTAACCTTAACCACGTCGCCAATATTCATTACGTCTTCAACCTTTTCTACTCTTTCCTTAGCCATCTTGGAGATGTGCAGCAGACCTTCCTTACCAGGCAGAATTTCGATGAATGCACCGAAGTTCATGATTCTGGTAACCTTACCTTCGTAAGTTTCGCCTACTTCTACTTCCTTAGTCAGCAGTTCGATTTCCTTCTTAGCTGCTTCTGCACCAGCCATATCGGAGCTGTAGATGCTGATCAGACCAGGAGTTTCTTCGGAAATGTCAATCTTAACGCCGGTTTCATCAACGATTCTGTTGATAGTCTTACCACCAGGTCCGATTACGATTCTGATCTTGTCAGGATCGATCATCATGTTGATAGCTCTTGGAGCGTACTTGGACATTTCTGCTCTAGGTGCTTCGATTTCTTCCAGCATCTTGCCCATGATGTGCATTCTGCCTTCCTTCGCCTGACGCAGAGCCTTTTCCAGAATTTCTCTGGACAGACCGTGTACCTTAATATCCATCTGGATTGCAGTTACACCTACTTCAGTACCGGTTACCTTGAAGTCCATGTCGCCCAGGAAGTCTTCCATACCCTGGATGTCGGACAGAATAGCGAAGTCGGAAGAACCATCTTCGTTAACTCTTTCAATCAGACCCATTGCAATACCTGCTACCGGTCTCTTGATAGGAACACCAGCGTCCATCAGAGCCAGACAGGAACCACAGGTGGAACCCATGGAAGAAGAACCGTTGGAGGATAATACTTCAGATACCACTCTGATTGCATAAGGGAACTCGTCCACGCTTGGCAGTACTGGAATCAGAGCTCTTTCAGCCAGAGCACCGTGACCGATTTCTCTTCTGCCAGGGCTTCTGGAAGTCTTAGCTTCACCTACAGAGAAACCTGGGAAGTTGTAGTGGTGCATGTATCTCTTGCTTGTTTCTTCAGTGATGCCGTCGATAGTCTGAGCTTCGCTTGCAGGAGCCAGAGTACATACGGACATAACCTGAGTCTGACCTCTCTTGAACAGACCGGTACCGTGTGTTCTTGGCAGCAGGCCGGTTTCACACCAGATTGGTCTGATTTCTTCATGCTTACGGTTGTCAGGACGGATACCGTCGTCCAGAATCATGGAACGAACGGATTCCTTGGTGATGTTGTACAGTACGGAACCGATGTCCTTACCGTTGTCCGGATAGATTTCAGCGAAGTGTTCCTTAGCTTCCACTTCAACTGCATCCATGTTTTCCAGTCTTTCCATCTTGTCTACAGTCAGGATTGCTTCTCTCATCTTGCCTGTAGCGTATTCTCTTACTGCAGCATCGATATCTTCAGGAACCTTGTACAGAGTTACATCCTTCTTAGGCTTGCCTACTTCTGCAACAATTTCTTCGATGAATGCTACAATCTTCTTGATTTCTTCATGTGCAAACAGGATTGCATCCAGCATTTCCATTTCAGGAACTTCGTTTGCGCCTGCTTCTACCATCATGATTGCATCCTTGGTACCGGATACAGTCATATGCATGTCAGACTTTTCTCTCTGTTCCAGAGTAGGGTTGATAACGAACTGGCCGTCAACTCTGCCTACTACTACGGAACCTGTAGGACCTTCCCATGGAATGTCGGAGCATGCCAGTGCTACGGAAGAACCGATCATGCCGCAGAATTCAGGGGAACAGTCATTGTCAACACACATTACAGTTGCAACAACAACTACGTCATTATAGTAACCCTTAGGGAACAGCGGACGGATTGGACGGTCAATCAGACGGGAAGTCAGGATTGCATGTTCGCTTGGTCTGCCTTCTCTCTTAATGAAGCCGCCAGGAATCTTGCCTGCTGCATACATTCTTTCTTCAAAATCCACGCTCAGTGGGAAAAAGTCGATATCTGGCTTTGGCTGTTCGGATGCACATGCAGTTACGTTTACTACAGTATCACCGTACTTTACCATTACCTGGCCGTTTGCCTGTTCACAAACCTTGCCGATTTCCAGTTCCAGCAGTCTTCCGCCGACAGCTGTTCTGAATGTTCTGTAATCTTCAAATCTTGCCATAATTAACAACTACCTCCTGTTAATTTTGTCTCTTAGCAATTTCCCCTGCTGGGGAATTTCTTGTTAATAATTGTCGCTTTTCGCGATGATATAAAATAAGCGGGGTTAAAGAGCCCCGCTTAAATTCATGATTAATTACTTTCTCAGGCCTAAACGAGCAATCAGAGTTCTGTATCTTTCCAGATCAGTATCCTTCAGGTAAGCCAGCAGGTTTCTTCTCTGACCAACCATCTTTAACAGACCTCTTCTGGAATGATGGTCCTTCTTGTGCATCTTCAGGTGTTCGTTCAGGTCATTGATTCTGTAAGTCAGAATTGCAACCTGTACTTCTGGAGAACCAGTGTCGCCTTCCTTCAGCTGATAGTCCTTGATAATCTGTTCTTTGATTTCCTTTGTAATCATGTTTCTTTTCTCCTTTTCTTTATTCGCCTTCTGCTGAGTATCCGTCGGAGTCTCGGGAAACTAAGCATAGGTACTAAAAACTCAACAATTTATACTACCATATATTCATATACATGTCAATTGTTTTTATTTGTCATCGCTTAATTTTTTAAGCATTTCCGGAAGCGGAAATTCTTTTCCTTCCCATGCTGCATTCTCTTCGTTCTTAACCGCATCACCGATTTTTTCAACGATAACATAAATTGTCAGATTATCCTTTCCTTTTGCCTTTTTCAGCATCCCCTCAAAGGTGGATTTTGAGCAGGCATAGCCGGAAACATCACCTTCTCTGATCTGCAGAATACTTTCGCAGTCCGGACAGAGAAAATGATACATACGGCCAAAGATCCCATACTGTTCCTGCATAAACTGAAACTCTTCTTTCCACAGCCACTTTGGCCAGGATTTGCCGCAAACCGGACAGGTTCGGAGTTTATCCGCTGTAAAGGAACGAGCAATATTAAAATAAGAGGCCTCGTCCCGTTTGTATCCGATATATTCCTTCATCTTTTCATTCTCCATTTCAAAGCTTCATATATTCTACCTTAAAACAGCAGAAAGTACAATAAGAAAAAGAGCTGTGCTCTCGCATTTCATGCGAAAACACAGCTCTCAATTATCCATTTTCTTTTAAGTACTAAATTTCCTTAAGTGTATTAGCCCCACATCATGTTGGTGATGAAGCAAGCTGCCAGCAGGGAAGCCAGGTCAGCCATCAGACCAGCTGCGATTGCATGTCTAGTCTTGGATACACCGATACAACCGAAGTATACTGCGATGCAGTAGAAAGTAGTTTCAGTGGAACCCATAGCTACGGAAGCCATTCTACCGATTGTGGAGTCTGGACCATAAGTAGTCAGCAGTTCTACCAGCATACCTTCAGCACCACCGCCGGAGAAGGATCTCATGATACCCATTGGCAGGATTTCACCAGGCATACCAATCAGTTCAGTTACTGGGGACAGAGCCATTACAACATAGTCCATAGCACCGGAACGACGGAACATACCGATACCACACAGCATACATACCAGGTAAGGTACGATTTTAGCAGCTACAGCCAGACCATCCTTTGCGCCTTCGCAGAATACGGAGTATACAGGAACCTTCTTGATGATTGCATACAGAGGAATTGCACATGCAACGAAAGGAATAGCCCATAAAGAAATTACATTTAAAATATTTGTAAACATATTCTTACCATCCTTTCCTTAATTAGTTCGCCATTGCAGCCTTTTCTTCTTCCCAAGGAACATAAGATTCATTGAGAGCGAAGGTGCCCTTAGCCTTTTCAGCTTCAATAACGTTTTCCAGCTTCCACCATCTCAGCTTGCAGAAAATCTTAGCGCAGATGATAGCAGTTGCTGTGGAAATGACAGTTGCCAGAATAATAGGACCAACAACTTCTGCAGGGTTTGCAGATTCTGCTGCAGCTCTCAGACCGATTACAGTTGTAGGGATCAGAGTTACAGAGGAAGTGTTGATTGCCAGGAACATTACCATGTCATCTGTTGCGATATCCTTGGTCTTGTTCAGTCTCTGCATGTCAGCCATTGCCTTCAGACCGAATGGAGTAGCAGCGTTACCCAGACCCATAATGTTAGCAGCGATATTCATTACGATACCGGATGCAGCTGGGTGGTCAGCAGGGATTCCAGGGAACAGCTTACCCATTACAGGTCTTAACAGCTTACCCAGAGCTTCAGTCAGACCAGCCTTTTCAGCTACTGCCATCAGACCGGAGAAGAAGCACAGAATACCGATTAATTCAAATACGATTTCTACTGCGGACATTGCAAAGTCAAAGATTGCACCCTGAACTTCAGCGAGGTTGCCAGTGATAGCGCCGAAGATAACAGCGATAACTACCAGGCCGACCCAAATATAATTCATCATGACGTTTTTACCTCCTTTACCGTCATTTTGGATAATTGCTGTGACCGTATACACGAATCACTGCTCGATTAAAATGCAAAAAGTATGCCAACTGTTTTTTCAAAACCACGAAAACATAAGGACTGCTGAAACATGCAGATGTTCCCAAATACTGTGTTTTTTATCGATGCACCTCCTTTCTTTATTTTCCCGTTTTTCGCACACAGTTTCCGTTTTTCAGGAATTTTTCCGTATTGTTCAGTTAGTTCAGGAAAAAACACATCTCTCCTCAGGCACATTTCTTGCATATTATATATTGACTGACTTGGCAAAATTCGAGAATCGTGATATACTGTCAGGCAGACTATGTAATCAAAGGAGTTAATTGAATGAGAACAATTCGATATTATTATTCTTCCATGACCAAGCAGTTCTTTCTGCTGATTCTGGTTGCATCCATGCTGGTAAGAATGGCTCTCATGTTCGTTGTTACAACCAAGAATATCGGAGGATATGGAGATGCATATAATGTTGGTGCCTCCATGGTGATGTACCTTGCGTTTATTGCAGGATGTGCCTTCCTTTTCATCGCATACCGCTTCTTCCATACAGAATTTACAGAACATGAAGTAACAAATGTAAACCGGATTCTTCGCAGAAGAAAATCAATTAATCTGAATGAAATCACTTATGCTAATTTCGATAAAGGCGGAATCCTGCTCTATAAAGTAAAAGGCAGCAGAAAGCCGGATTTCCTGATCAAATTCTACAAATTTGGAGTTGCCTCCCCTGTCGGCATTGAAAGTTTTGAAAAGCTTTGTGCATACAAGGGCATTGAATACGATAAGAACTACACTTATCTTCCCGGACAGGGCATGTTTTCCAGACTGTGCAGCATCGGCTATATCATTCTGATTATCTGCCTGGGCATCAATGCACTGCAGTATCTGATGATTGTTCTGGCAGTCCTCATGAATGGTTAGAAAGGGATTCAAACACTATGAAATATGTATATTTTATCGGAGCTGCGCTCTGTGGCCTGCTGGCAGTCTGCTCCGTCCTTTCCATGGCAGGAATTGCTGATCTGGGTTTGGACTTAAAGGATGCTGTCATTGGATTTTTAGGAGTGGCAGTCGGTATTTACCTGGGATTGCAGGTTACCAAAGATGAAAACAGAGACGGTCCTATGAGCGGACGTCTTCGTTAAACACTGAAAACAAAACAAGGGACCGTCGTTATGACGGTCCCTTTTCTGTTGTCTTTTTATTCTTCTTTTTCCCAGGTCTGACTTCCCAGTTCTTCCTGCTTGCGCATTTCTTCCATTTTAGCTTCTCTCTTGCCTTCGCGGGTTTCTTTGGAGTGAACCACGCATCTGCGTACCATTTCGATAAAGCAGACAACAAACATGATCAGCGCAAAATATCTGAAAAACGGGTTGTCATGGAACTTATCAAATATTCCGAACATCTCAGATCCTATCTTTCTACGTCGAACTTGATAGTCTTGGTTTCAGTATCGATATGGCACATTGCACCAAATGGCAGAGTAATCATCTTTTCACCGTGACCGGATTCGATACCATACAGTACAGGAATGTCCAGACCTTCCAGGATATCTCTGAAGTTTGCAATTTCATCGTATTCAGGACATCTTTCGTTAGTGATGTCAGTGAACTGACCCAGAATTACACCCTTGCACTTAGCGAACTTGCCTGCATTTCTCAGGTGCATAGCCCACTTTTCAATCTTTGCTTCAGGTTCACATACTTCTTCGATGAAGATAATCTTATCTTCAGTATCCATTTCGTATGGAGTTGCCATGGAAGCAGACAGCAGGGACAGGTTGCCGCCGATCAGAACGCCGGAAGCCTTACCTTCCTTCAGAACACCGATTTCATAACCTTCAGGGTTCTTATATTCTACAGTGCCTTCTTCTGCATTGATCATTCTGAACAGGCCTTCTCTTGTTTCATCATCGAAACCATCTACGATGTTGGAAGAAACCATTGGTCCGTGGAAAGTAACCAGGTCGCACTTCTGGTTGAACAGCAGGTGCTGGTTAGTTACGTCAGAATAACCTACGAAAATCTTAGGATTGTTCTTTACGATTTCAGTATCGATATATTCCATGGTACGGGAGCTGCCGTCGCCGCCTCTGATGCAGAAGATTGCGTCAACTTCAGGGTCTGCAAACATCTTGTTGATCCATTCGCCTCTTTCCTTACCGGTACCGGCCATGATTCCGCCGTAGTCTTTATCCAGGTTATCAGCAGTCTTTACCTTGTAGCCCATGTCTTCCATAGCCTTAACACATTCAGCAATTCTTTCAGTGCTTACGCGGGAGCTGCCTGCAATAATACCTACGGTATCACCAACATTTAATTTCTTAGGGAATTTCATTGTTCTTATCCTCCAGTTATATAAAACTTAAATTTATTTACCTAATACATCCTTCATCACACGGAGTGCATTCAGGTGAGTAATCTTATCCATTTCATCGTAGGTGAAGTGCTTTTCCATCATCTGCAGCAGAGTGGAGAAACCACCGTAATTCACCAGTTCGCCATTGTCATCGATACCATCGAAATCAGAACCGAAACCGATTGTTTCAATACCAGCCACATTCTTCATGTGCAGCAGATGCTGAATAATCTGTTCATAAGTAGCTCTGCTGGAACCTTCTTTCAGGAAGGAGCATTCAAAGTTAATACCTGCTACGCCACCTTTTTCAGCCAGAGTTCTCAGCTGATCATCAGTCAGATTTCTCTTGTGATTTGTCAGAGCTCTGGAGCAGGAATGCGTTGCCATGAACGGCTGCTTGCTGTATTTTGCTACATCATAGAAGCCACCTTCAGACAGGTGGGAAACGTCGATAATCATGCCCAGACGGTTCACTTCTTCCACCACTTCGATACCGAAAGGCTTCAGTCCCATCATGTGGATTACCGGATCATCATGACAAGGATAACCCATGGAATTTTCATAGCCCCACAGAATCGTCAGCAGTCTCACGCCCATATCATAGATTTCCTGAATTCTTTCAATCTTTCCGTCTACAAATACGCCGTCTTCTACAGTCAGGAAGGAAGACAGAATACCTTCTTCCTTATTCTTCAGAATTTCTTCTACACTGTATACAGGACGGATAATATCTTTATGTTCTTCCATTTTCTGAGTATAGTAGCCATAGATTCCCTTCAGGATGTCATATGGATCCATAGTCTTCATTTCATTTCTGGACAGGTACATAGCGAAGAACTGACACAGAGACTGATTTTCCTTCAGCAGCTTCAGATTGATGGAAAAATCACCGTCATAGAAGCTCTTTTCAGGCTTTCTCCAGCCTTCAATCAGTGTATCACAATGCATATCTACAATTCTCATAACTTGCCTCCTATTTTATTGAAAATAATACTGCATATTATACTAGCAAGAATTATGCCACAGATAGGAATTGCTTTTGCGCACAATTCCCTGTATAATGTGATTATATCAGATAAAAAATAAAAGTGGAGGATTTTCATGAAATACGATATGAAAAAAATCAAACAGCGCATCGACGAACTGTTTGAAGAAGCAGTGGCATTCCGCCGTGAGCTTCATATGCATCCGGAACTGAGCGAAAAAGAAGAAGAAACTGCGAAAAGAATTCACCAGCGTCTTGCAGATTTGGGGATCGAATACCAGCCAAATGTAGCCGGCCACGGTGTCATTGCAACGGTATACGGTCAGAACCGCGACCATGCGGTAGGCATCCGCGCAGATATCGATGCTCTTCCTATCACCGAGGCTGTAGATGTAGATTTTGCTTCGCAGAACCCGGGTGTAATGCATGCATGCGGCCATGACATGCATACTGCAATCATGCTGTATACCGCCAAAATCTTAAATGAAATGCGCGACGAACTGCCTGGCAGCGTAAAGTTCTTCTTCCAGCCATCCGAAGAAACCATCGGAGGTGCAGAGCAGATGATTAAAGAAGGCGCGCTGAAAAATCCTGATGTAAACAGCGTTATCGGACTGCACGTAGAAACCTCCGTTCCTGCAGGCAGCATCGAATTTGTTCTGGGACCTATGAATGCAGCTTCCACAGAATTCTATGTAACCGTATATGGTCAGAGCTGTCACGGTGCAAGCCCGTTCAATGGCATTGATCCTCTGCTGCCTGCATGTGCAATGGTCAGCAACATTCAGTCCATTGTAACCCGCCGCATCGATCCAACTGAAGCTGCACTGGTTACCATCGGCCAGTTCCACAGCGGAACCAAGAATAATATTATTCCGGCAGAAACCCGCTTCTCCGGTATTATCCGCGTACTGGACATGAAGAACCGCTACTTCATCAAAGAGGAACTGGAACGTATCTGCAAGCAAACTGCTGCATCTTTTGGTGCTGAATGTAAGGTTGAATTTGCCGACAGCTACCCTTCACTGACAAACGACACCCAGCTGACCGAATGGGTCAAAGAATCCGCCGAAGAAGTAATGGGTAAAGACAAAATCAGAATCCGTACCCGCGCAAGCCTGGGTGCTGACGACTTCTCCTACTTCTGCCACGACAGCCGCGCTCTCTACTACAATCTGGGAACAGCCCGTGAAGGAGAGGAATTTACAGCTCCAATTCATAACGAAAACTTCTATCCTGACGAAGAAGCCATCCGTACCGGTATTCTGTCAGAAGTCACTGCCGTACTTCGCATTCTGGAAGAAGAAAGCAAGAACTGGTAAATCACAGACCTACCTAAAGAAAACGCCTTCCCTTTTGCAAGGGAAGGCATTTTTTATTGGAGTAAGGTATCTGAATTATTTTTTTACAGATCGTTTCTGCACAGGTCTTCGAAGGACTCTCTCTTAACAGCCACATAGTTTTCGTTTCCGCCTCTCAGCATTACGATTGGTGGCTTTGGCAGCTTGTTGTAGTTGGATGCCATAGAGTAGTGGTAAGCACCTG
>JAZNKW010000081.1:0-17962 GCA_045578745.1 Anaerovoracaceae bacterium | reverse complement strand
TGGAGTCGCAGGAAACCACCTCGCCGTTCATAGCCAGGGCTGCTTCGATAGCATATTTTGTTTTTCCAACGGCCGTAGGTCCGGCTACGACGATGATTTCACGCTTTTGCATGGAGTTCTCCTTAATTCTGAATACGTTTGAATAAACGTTCGATTTCGTATTTTGTCAGTTTAACAAAGGTTGGCCGTCCGTGAGGACAGCTGAACGGATTAACGCAATTCTTCAAATCATTTATGAGTGCCTGAAGTTCCGTAAGTGACAGGCTGTCACCGCCTTTTACGGCAGCCTTGCAGGACTTCATAATCAGTTTTTCTATGATGACTGTATTCCGCAGGTTTGTGGAATCGCTGATCTGTTCAATGAAGTCATTGGCAAAATCTTCTGCTTCCTCCAATGTCATGAAGGTTGGGATTTCACTGATTCGATAGGATCCCTGACCGAATTCCCCGATGGTGTAACCCATTTTCGTCAGAGCCGTCAGCCAGCTGAACTTGTCTTCGTCAGTTTTCAGATCCACGTTAATAATCAACGGAATCATGATAGGCTGACGCATCTTTTCCTCGTCCTCGTATTCTTTTACCAGCTTTTCGTAGAAAATACGCTCATGAGCTGCATGCTGGTCGATCAGATAGAAGGTATCTCCGGAAACGGCAGTAATATACGTGTTGAAGATGCTGCCGGTTATCATCAGCTCATCGAAATCAAAAAGCTTCTGAACTGCCGGTTTTACAGTCAGTT
The DNA here is from genome assembly GCA_045578745.1 of Anaerovoracaceae bacterium. Taxonomy (GTDB): domain Bacteria; phylum Bacillota; class Clostridia; order Peptostreptococcales; family Anaerovoracaceae; genus RGIG7179. The sequence goes on along the minus strand of JAZNKW010000081.1, from coordinate 17,223 downwards.
TCGGTTCAGCAGGTTCCGGACGCTTGACAATCGTTGTCTGTGGTTTATGGTCTGCAGGCGCAGACGGTTTTTCTGCAGCCGCTACAGCAGGTTTTACGGGAACAATCGGTGTGATTGGTGTAATCGGACGGATTGGAACCGCAGGTTTTACCGGTTCAGGTTTTGCTGCCTGTACAGGCTCCGGTCTTTCCGGTGTTTTATACTCGAAAGTATCTTCCTTTACTTTGGTGGACAAGAATGATTTTATGTCAACCTGCTTTTCTTTTTTCGCTTCCTCTTTATAATCCGCAGTATTTTCTTTAAACAGGCTGGTTCCGCTGACCATTGCGGCTTCTGTGTTCAGACAGCTGCGGATTGCACGTGTCATAAAGTCGATGATATCCGCTTCTTTATCGAAACGGACTTCCCGCTTGTTTGGATGAATGTTGACATCAAGGTCTGCCGGGTCTGTTTCAAGGAAAAGATATGCTACCGGATGGCGTCCTTCGAAGATTCGTTCCCGGTAACCTTCCATGAGGCCCTTTTCCATGACTTTGCTGTGGACCACGCGGCCATTTACGAAGAAAATCTGGCTGCTGCGGTTGTTTTTACTCTGAGCCGGCGTGGAAATGTAGCCTTCCAGTTTCAGCTTGCCTTCTTCGTAGTTTACGGATGTCAGGTTTTTCGGGTCTACATTTTTATATACCCTGACAATGGTATTGAAACGATTTCCGTCTCCATTGGTTGCAAACAGAACATTTCCATTGTTAATGAGACGGAACTTGATATCCTTATATGCCAGCGCCATCTGGGACATGAAGTCGATAATCATGCCGCTTTCGGCAGAATCGCTCTTCAGGAATTTCAGACGGGCCGGTGTGTTGTAAAATAAATCAGTGACAATTAAAGTTGTTCCATCCGGACATCCGGTCTGTTCATGAGTCAGGACTTCGCCACCGTGGAACAGCACGCGTGTTCCGGTCTTGGAATCACGGGTTTTGGTAAGAATTTCTGTACGGCTTATTGCACCGATAGAGGCAAGTGCCTCGCCACGGAAGCCCAGAGTGCCAATGGCATCCAGATCCTTTACATTGGAGATTTTGCTGGTGGCATGACGAAGAAAGGCTGTTTCCACCTGATCAGATGGAATGCCGCAGCCGTCATCCGTTACACGGAGGTAGGACTTACCGCCGTTTTTCATTTCCACTACAATCGAAGTGGCGCCGGCGTCCACTGCGTTTTCCACCAGTTCTTTCACGATGGAAACGGGACGGTCCACCACCTCACCGGCAGCAATTTTATCCGCAATGTGTTTTTCCAGTACTTTAATCATCTAATGATTCCTTTAATTCTTCTAAAATTTTGAATGCCATGGATGGCGTAATTTCCATTAAATCGATTTCTCGCAGTCTCTCCACCACGCTTACCGGTGCAAAGTCAAAGAGTGAAATCTGCCCTTCTACTGCAGGTTTTGCAGGGCGGGACGGTTTTGCAGGTCTGGAAACCTCGGGCTCAGGGGATTTTGCAGGTGTCGGAGCGGCAGCTGGTGCACCGCTTTCCAGCTCGGAAAGCTTGTCTTCTGCTCTTTCCAGAAGAGATGCAGGTACTCCAGCCAGCTTCGCTACATGAATACCGTAGCTTCGGCTTGCAGATCCTTCGATAATTTTATGCAGAAAAACGATGTTTCCGTTTTCTTCTGCAACATCCACGTTCAGGTTTTTCACACCGTGAATCTGCTCTTCCAGAACCGTCATTTCATGATAATGAGTTGCGAACAGTGTACGGATGTGCGTGGATGCATTGCACAGATACTCCACTGCAGCCCATGCGATGGAAAGACCATCATAGGTACTGGTACCGCGGCCGATTTCATCCAGGATAACCAGGCTTCGTTCACAGGCAGAACTTAAGATATAGGAAAGCTCACTCATTTCCACAAAGAATGTGGACTGGCCCTGTGCCAGATTATCGGAAGCACCGATACGTGTAAAGATTCTGTCGCATACACCAATCCGAGCCCTTTCGCAAGGCACGAAACATCCTGCCTGTGCCATGAGAACAATCAGAGCGGTCTGACGCATGTAAGTGGATTTACCAGCCATGTTCGGACCGGTAATCAGCAGCATACTGGTGTTATCATTATTCATATAAACATCGTTGGAAACGAAGAGTCCGTCGGCAATGGTCTGTTCGATAACAGGATGGCGGCCCTTACAGATTTCCAGCTCCAGTGAGTCGTCGATAACCGGCTTCACGTAGCCCAGACGGTCGCTGACCTCCGCAAAGGAGCAGAGAACGTCCAGTGAAGCCACCGCCGCAGATGTTTTCTGAATCGGAACGATGTATTCTTCAATTTTGTCACGGACAGAGCAGAACAGATCATACTCCATCTGATTGATTTTAGTTTCCGCATTGAGAACCAGACTTTCCATTTCTTTCAGTTCCGGTGTAATAAAACGTTCGGCATTAGCCAGGGTCTGTTTACGGATATAGTTGTCCGGAATCATATCGTAGAAGGACTTGGTCACTTCCAGATAATATCCGAAGACGCGGTTGTAACCCACCTTCAGATTACGGATTCCTGTTCTCTCACGTTCACTGTTTTCCAGGTTTGCAATCCAGTGCTTGCCGTCTTTAATGGAGAACTTCAGATTGTCCAGCTCTTCGCTGTAGCCCGGTTTAATCAGGCTGCCTTCCCGAATTTGGAACGGCGGATCGTCGACGATTGCGGCTTCAATCAGCTCGTAAACCTCGGTCAGAGGGTCGATTTCCGCATTCATTCCCCGCAAAATCTCTGCGTCGGACACTTCCGTAAGGCCGTCTTTGATTTCCGGCAGAACCATAATGGAGTTCTTCAGTGCAATCAGGTCCTTGCCGTTTGCATTGCCGCAGGCAATTCGTCCGGTCAGACGTTCGAAGTCGTAGATTTCCTTCAGAGCTTCTTTCAGATTGTTTCGGATCAGCGGGTTATTATAGAGTGCTTCTACCCCATCGAGACGCTGATTGATTTCTTCCACGTGATTCAGCGGTTCTCTCAGCCATTGTTTCATTTTACGGCTGCCCATGGCAGTATGGGTCTTGTCCAGTACGCCCAGAAGAGAACCCTGTACCTTGCGGTCATAGAGTGTTTCTGTGATTTCCAGGTTTCTCAGCGTTGCCTTGTCCAGGGTCATATGACCGCCGATTTCGTAGTAGTTCAGGTGTGTAATGTGCTTTAAGGACTGTTTCTGGGTTTCCCAGAGATAACTGAGGAGAACCCCCAGAGAAATGACTGCATAAGGTCTGAAATCCAGTCCCAGGCCGGTCAGTGAAATGGAACCGAACTGGGCTTTGATTGCATCCTCACAGGCACGCTGTGAGAAATAAGCATCGCTCTGCACATTAAGAAACGCCTCTGTGATAAGGCGAATTTCATCCACATCGTAGTTTTCGGAGAAATCCTGGCATACGATGATTTCTCTGGCTTTGATTTTTACCAGTTCGTTGAGGAGTGTTTCGTAGATGCCCTCCCCTTTATATTCTGTCACATTCAGCTCACCGGTACTGATATCGCAGTAAGCGACGGAAAGTCCTTCTGCATCCATGTGTACGGCAGCCAAATAGTTGTTTTCTTTTTCATTAAGCTGAGACTGGGAGGTAATAGTACCTGGAGTTACAATTTTAATAACTTCTCTTTTTACGATTCCTTTTGCAGCTTTCGGGTCTTCCACCTGTTCACAGATGGCTACCTTATATCCTTTTTCGACCAGCCTTGCAATATGGGTTTCTGCGGAATGGAAAGGGACTCCGCACATGGGAGCCCTTTCTTCAAGTCCGCATTGTTTTCCGGTTAATGTTAATTCCAATTCCCGCGAAGTGGTCTTCGCGTCTTCGAAGAACATTTCGTAGAAGTCACCAAGCCGGAAAAAGAGAATACAATCCTGATATTCCGCCTTAATGTCCAGATATTGCTGCATCATTGGTGATAACTTCATACTTGCCCTTCCTTTTTCTTGATATTAACTATCTAATTCGATTTCCTTGATTTTAGAACCTCCGGCCGGTCAGCTTCTGCGGACCAGGCAGCAACCGCCGGCTGGGGAGATTTTGCTGTTTGATATAAAAATGAAACTATTCACGCGCGTTATACCAGTTCCTTCGTTCGTACTTTCAGCTTTGCTGCAAAGTTGGAACTGGTGAAATGCTCGTATTAGCGAGCATTATAAGCCTTGATACCTTCCTTGATGATGTTGATACCAGCTCTCATGTCGTCTGCGTTCAGAACGTAAGCGATTCTCATGTCGGACTGACCAACGCCTTCTGTTTCGAAGAAGCCGCCTGCAGGTGCGAACATACAAGTTTCGCCGTTAACGTCGAATTCTGTCAGCAGGAAGATCAGGAACTTTTCAGCATCATCAACAGGCAGCTGAGCTGTGATGTAGAATGCACCTTCTGGTACACCGAACTTGATGCCTTCGATTTCCTTCAGAGCTTCAACGGATACGTTTCTTCTGTATTCGTATTCCTTCTTGATGTCATCGAAGTAGGATGGATCCAGGTTGTACAGAGCTGCAGCACCCATCATGTCCAGAGTTGGGCAGCACAGTCTAGCCTGGCACAGCTTCATCAGGTTACCCATCAGTTCTTCGTTCTTGGAAGCGATGGAACCGATTCTTGCGCCGCATGCGGAGAATCTCTTGGATACAGAGTCAACGATGATAACGTGCTGTTCAGCTTCCTTGAAGGAACCGAAAGTGGACATTTCCTTACCGTCGTAAGTGAATTCTCTGTAAACTTCGTCAGCGATCAGCCACAGGTCGTGTTCCAGACAGATGTCAACGATCAGCTTCATTTCTTCCTGAGTCAGAACCTTACCGGTTGGGTTGCCAGGGTTGATGATGCAGATTGCCTTAGTCTTGTCAGTGATAACGCCTTCGATCTTTTCTCTTACTGCATACTGATAACCATCTTCTGCAGTAGTTGGGATTGCAACCATCTTACCGCCAGCCTGACCTACGAAAGTCTTGTAGTTGGTGTAGAATGGTTCAGCCATGATAACTTCATCATCGTTGTCCAGAATTGCTGTCATCAGCATGTTGATTGCTTCAGAACCACCGTTGGTAACCAACAGATCCTTCTTAGTGAAGTCCAGGCCGATTCTGTTGTAGTAAGCTACCAGAGCATCCAGCAGGCTTGCTTCACCCTGGGAGTTAGCATATGCTAAAACTTCCTGGCTAAAGTTCTGTACAGTGTCAAAGAAAGCCTTTGGAGTCTTGATGTCAGGCTGACCCAGATTCAGTCTGTAAACCTTCTTGCCTGCAGCTACAGCTGCGTCAGCGTAAGGAACGAACTTTCTGATTGGGGATAACTGCATTTCCTGAATTTTCTGAGATAATTTCATGTCTTTTTTCTCCTTACAACATAAACTTTTTTTAATTTTTTCGGAAAGATTACCGGAAGGAACCTTTCCTGAGAATTAACATTTATTCAAGCTCCTCGTGGGAGGCATTGACAATATTTAAAATGATTTCCGGATCAATCGGGAACTGATCCTTCGCAAAATCTTCCGGCTCACGTTTGGACAGGTGCATCAGGTATTCAATGTTGCCCTTGGCTCCAGTAACCGGAGAATATGTCAGGCCCACAGGATAGAGACCATTTTCAATCGCATATCCTGCAACCTTTTCGATTACCTCGATATGTACCTTGCGTTCACGGACAATACCCTTCTTACCTACCTGTTCGCGGCCTGCTTCAAATTGCGGCTTTACCAGGCAGACCAGATGTCCGTCTTCTGTCAGCAGTCTGGATGCAACCGGGAATACCAGTTTAAGTGAAATAAAGGATACATCGATACTGATGAAGTCAATCGGATCAGGAATATCGTCATTTTCCACATAACGAATATTGCATTTTTCCATGTTTACTACACGTTCATCAATTCTCAGCTTATAGTCCAGCTGACCGTAGCCCACGTCTACCGCATAAACCTTTCTGGCGCCTTTCTGCAGCATGCAGTCGGTGAACCCGCCTGTTGAAGCACCGATATCCATGCATACAGTATCATCCAGCGGGAAGTTCCACAGGTTCATGGCCTTTTCCAGCTTGAGACCGCCGCGGCTTACATATGGACAGATGTTTTCCTTTACGGTAATTTCCGCATTTTCATCAACCATGTTTCCTGCCTTATCGCTCTTCTGACCGTCTACATAAACGATACCGGCCATGATGGAAGCTTTAGCGCGTTCACGGGATTGATAAAAACCCTTTTTTACCAGTAAAACGTCGAGTCTTTCCTTCAATTTCCTCACAAATCCTTTCTGCTATTTTTTCCGGAGTCAGTCCGTATTTATTCTGGAGCTGACCGACGGAACCATGTTCTACAAACATGTCAGGCCAGCCAAAACTGAGAACCTGAGGGCGTTCCTGTTTATCCGGAAGTTTCATGGATGCGATTTCTGCAGCCATACGCTGGCCGAAACCGCCTTCCAGAACATTATCTTCTATTGTTATAATCAGACGGCTGTCCGGTGATACAGACAGATCCATCGGTTTCACTGTGGTAACATTAACCAGACCGGTCTGGAAACCTCTGGACTTCAGTATTTCGCTGACTTTCCGTCCGCATTCCAGCATACTGCCTACAGCCCAGATATCAATTGCGCCAGCCTGTTCTTCCCTGAGATTTCTGCCGAGATAGATTGACGTAATATCGTTATCGTAAACAGTGGTTCCTCTTGGATAACGGATAGCACATGGTGCGCCCAGTGATACTGCATATTCCATCATAGCCTGAAGCTGATTTCCATCCTTTGGTGTCAGAACCGTCATGCCAGGAATGTGGCTTAAATAAGATAAGTCGAAAACACCATGATGGGTTTCACCATCTGCACCTACGCACCCTGCCCGGTCTACCAGAAATACTACTGGCAGATTCTGCAGACAGATATCTTCCACTAGCTGGTCATAGCCGCGCTGCAGGAAAGAAGAATAAATGGCTACCAAAGGCTTCATACCGGATTTTGCAAGGCCTGCTGCAAATGTCAGTGCATGTTCTTCGGCAATTCCCACGTCGAAGAACCGCTTAGGGAACTGCTGTGCGAATGGTCCCAGACCAGTTGCATCACCCATGGCTGCAGTAATCACTACAATATCCGGATTTTCCTCCGCCAGTCTGCAGGCAAACTGACCGGCAAGTTTGGACCAGGATGGATCCGTACTCTGTGATTTCAAAGCACCTGTAGTCTTATCAAATGGCGCAATACCGTGGAATTTATCCGGATGCTTCTCAGCATTGATATAACCTTTGCCTTTAATGGTCTTTACATGGACCAGTACCGGCTCATCCAGACTCTTTGCCCGATGCAGAACATCCTGCAGCTCTTCCAGATTATGTCCGTCGACAGGTCCGAAATAGGTAAATCCGAGTTCTTCAAAGAACGCACCGCCGTGATTGTTATGATCCATCATGGAGTATTTCACATCATTCTTGAATGTTGCCAGTCCTTTTGCAATGGAATAACCTACATTCGGAATGGATGCAACACGTTCTTTAATGAATTTCTTGGTACCAAGGTATCCTTTAGAAGTACGCAGACGTCCCAGATACTGTGAAACACTTCCGATGTTCGGTGAAATGGACATTCCGTTATCATTTAAAATAACGATAACCTTGGAGCGTGTTTCTCCGATATTGTTCAGGCCTTCGAATGCGAGCCCACCTGTCAGGGAACCGTCACCGATAATTGCGATAACTTCGTGGTCTTCCCCTTTCAGATCACGGGCTGCAGCCATACCGGCAGCAACAGAAATTGATACACTGCTGTGACCGGTGTCATAGGCATCATGTTCGCTTTCATGTGCTTTCGGGAAACCGCTTAAGCCACCGAACTGACGAAGTGTATCAAACTGGTCAGCACGGCCTGTGAGTATTTTATGTACGTAGGATTGATGGCCCACGTCCCATATAAATTTATCCTTCGGACTGTCAAATACCTGATGAAGCGCAAGTGAAAGCTCCACTACACCCAGGTTGGATGCCACATGACCGCCGGTTTCTGATATTTTGTCAATCAGAAAACTGCGTATGGAAGATGACAGCAGTTCCATTTCGTGAATGGACATGCCTTTCAGATCCTCAGGAAAATTGTATTCCAGTAAATCTTTCATAATCCCAAATGTCCTTTTTTTATTTTTTGCGGTTAGCAAGTTCCATAACAAGATCACGGAAAAATTCAGCGTTGTCATAATATGGTGCGATGGCATCAACTGCACTGTTTGTCAGCTGAGCCAGACGTTTCTGAGAAGCTTCCAGACCATTGATGGATGTATAAGTATTTTTGTGTTTCTTTTCATCAGAACCGGTTGCTTTACCAAGTTCTTCGGTGGTGCCGATTACGTCCAGAATATCGTCTGCAATCTGGAAAGCAAGTCCCAGATTTTCTGCATAGCGGTCCATATTATTTACCATATCGCTGTCAGGTTTACCCAGGAACAGCCCCGCACGGACTGCAGCCTTAATTAGTGCCCCGGTCTTATTGATATGGATATATTCCAGCATTTCATTGGAATACTGTACATTTTCTCCTTCAATATCGGATACCTGTCCTGCGACCATGCCGCGTACGCCGGCACCCTTTGAAATTTCATAGGACGCCTTGATTCGCTGGGTCATCTTTTCCGCAGAGTCAAAATACAGCATCATGTCCTTGTTAATCGCTTCAAAAGCAGAAGTCAGCAGACCATCACCTGCCAGAATAGCCAGTGCTTCGCCGTAAACCTTATGGTTTGTAGGAAGGCCTCTGCGCAGATCATCATTATCCATAGCCGGTAAATCATCATGAATCAGGGAGTAAGTATGGATATATTCGATTGCACAGGCATACGGAATTGCATCATAGATGTTTCCTCCTGCAAATTCGCAGGCTGCGAGCAGAAGTACAGGACGCAGGCGTTTGCCGCCGGCAGTCAGGCTGTATTTCATGGATTCGTAAAGAGAAATACTCTTATTATCCACATTCGGCAGGAAATCCAGCAGATGCTCGTCCACCAGTTTCTTATAATCGTCAAACTTTCTGTCCATGGTTCTTACCTCGAAAATACTTCAATCTTCTGTTCTGCGTTTTTTAAGATTTCGCTGCAGGCTTCGTAGCAGCGGATTCCTTCTTCATAGCAGGCAACGGCTTCTTCCAGTGTGGTGCTACTGTCTTTAATCTTCGCAGACATTTCTTCCAGTTTCTTTAATGATTCTTCAAAGCTCATGGGCTCCACCTTCTTCCTCTACAATCCCATCCATGGTAAAGGTTGCGCTGCCGTCTTTCATACGAATACGGTATCGTGCTCCCTGCTTCAGACAGGATACTGAAGTAATCACCTGGCCGTCTTCCGTTTCAATCATGGAATAGCCCTTGTCCAGAATTTTTTCAGGACGGTTTTCTTCCAGAATCAAACGGAATCGTTCCAGTTTATATTTTTCCTCAGCCAGCCGTTTTTCAAGTAAAACATTCAGTTCATGGCGGCACTGCAGAGCCTGCAGTTTCCGGCCTGCAACTCTGTTTTCCAGATGAACAAGCAGACTGTCTTTAATCATATTTATTTTTTCAGTCAGTTCCATATCTGACGGAACTGCCATTTCTGCTGCTGCTGTCGGTGTTTCCGCACGGCGGTCTGCTGCAAAATCAGCAATGGTGAAGTCAATTTCATGACCCACCGCTGAAATTACGGGAATGCGGCTTCTGTAAATGGCTCTTGCCACAATTTCTTCATTGAAAGCCCAGAGGTCTTCCATAGAACCGCCGCCTCTGCCGACAATCAGAGTATCTATATCACAGAAATTGTCGTTAATATAATCAATCATACCTGCAATATCTGCTGCAGCGCCATCTCCCTGCACCAGAACAGGAAACACCGTAACGTCAACCATACTGGTTCGGCTCTGAATGATTTTCAGAATATCACGGACAGCAGCCCCTGTTTCTGAAGTAACGACACCGATTTTTTTCGGATGCTGCGGAATTCTTTTTTTATGTTCCGCTGCAAATAAGCCTTCTTTATCCAGACGTTCTTTCAAAAGCTGGAATGCCTGGGCCAGGCTTCCGTCCCCGGAAACTTCAATGCTTCTGACAAAGAGTGTATATGTGCCGCCCTTTTTAAAAACATTAATATACCCACGGACTACAATCTCCATTCCGTCACCAAGCTGCCATGGAAGACCGGCTGCTGTGGAAGCAGGAAGGAAACAGTTTATCTTACTGTTTTCATCGATTAAAGAAAAATATACATGGCCGCTGCTGTGGTATTTCAGATTGGAAATTTCACCAATTGCTGATATGTTTCCCAGAAGCGGATCCGTCTGGAGCACACGCCCGATATAATCATTCAGTTGTGTGACAGTAACGGGTCTTAAAGCCATATCTTTTTTCCTCCCAGAAGAGCAACCCCGATTGCATTATCGGAAGAAAGCTCATTTTTGCCGAATGCGATGTTCAAATCACGGTAAAGATGCTCGGAAAGGAACTGTCGCATATAACGGCTGCAGGACACACCGCCTGCATAGATAAAGTTATGAATATCATATTTTGAGGAGAGCTGCAGAGTCATTTCCATGATAGATTCCGATACAGTCTCAAAAAGATCATCCAGAAGTTCCATCTGCGGATATTCTCTGAGCAGTCTCTGCCCCTGTGTTTCAATACCGGACAGGTTTACATAGCCGTCTTTCACTTTAATCTTAGTGAAAATCTGGCGGTGTCCCTGGCTGGACATTGCGATTTTATCCATGGCATCTCCAGCAGGAAATTCCAGTCCCAGAGCTACTCCGATACGGTCCAGAACCTGACCGTAAGCAAGGTCTCTGGATCCGCCAACAATTTCAGAATAATCGCCGTCCACCAGAATTGCTTCTGTAGTTCCGCCGGAAAAATGGAAACAGATCAGTGGATTTACATCCCTAAGTTCTGAGTAATGGCGGATTGCCTCAATATGCCCTTCCTGATGAGAAAACTCATACAGAGGAACACCGAGTCCGGCAGCCAGTGCACGGGCATAACCGTGACCTGCAGTAAAGACAGGCATATAGGAACCTTCTACGGGACGGGGACGTGTAGATACGGAAACAACTCCGATATGATTACGAATCAGACCGCTTCCGTCAGGCATTTCTGTCTTAAAAAGCTCCTCAAAAACAGGCGGCAGATTCTGAACATGCTGAAAGAGAGCTTCCGATTGTCTCAGCCCTCTCTCACCTTTTTTTACATTCAGAAGCTGCTGATGATTAAACAGGATTTCTCCATTTTCATCTACAACAGCCACCGATGTTTTGTAGTTGCTGGTATCAATACCAACAGACAGATTTTTTTTCATTAAAATTTCCCCAGTACAGCGTTTACAAACTTGGCAGACTGGTCAGTGCCATAAATCTTAGCCAGGTTTACTGCTTCATTAATAGCAACTGCTTTTGGCATATGCTGGTCATATAATAATTCTGCAGCTGCTACACGGATGATAGCCAGATCCATTTTCGCCATTCTGCGGTGAGGCCATCCTTCACTGCAGCTGTCAATCTTTGTATTGATGTCTTCGATGTTTGCAGAAACGGTTTTCAGCAGATTTTCAACATATCCCTTCTGGTCTCCCAGTTCAGCTCTGGAGATGTATTTTTCAACATCCGGAGCCTCAAAATCCTGCTGAGCTTCCATCTGAAATACGCACTGCATTACGAATTCTCTTGCTTCTTTTCTGTTCATGTCGCTTCCTTATCCTGTCGTTAATTATAAAATCTAATCTTCCTGCGGTACATTTTTCGGCAGGTTCACACCTTCTACATGGATGTTTACCATCTGCACCTTGAGACCGGTTACCGATTCTACCGCTTCTTTTACTGAATTCTGCACTTCCCAGGCCAGATCAGGGATTTTCGCACCAAACTCCACATTCAGGTAGATATCGATGCCCAGTCCTTCTTCTTCCTTGGATATGCTGATTCCACGGGCGATATTGTCTCTTCCCAGAAATTTTCGGGTTACTTTATCCGCAAATTCACCGCTGAGACGGCTGACACCGGGAACCCGGAGAGCCGCTTTGGCAGCAATCATGCTGACAACTTCTTCGGATACTTTTACGGTCTGTTTGTCATTGTTCAATCCTGCCATAATATCACCTCGAGCCTATAATCTCAGCATCTATTATAACAGAATATGTGTACATATTCAATGATTATTCGTATTATCAGTACATACTCTGAATGACAATACGGTCTGCAGTTTTACCTGTTTCGCGCATCACAATGTCACATATTTTTGCGACAGTATTCGTATCAAGCTCCTGTTTATCTACGGTAACATTGACACTGCTCTCCGTAATCATGACAAAAGAATCCGGAAGATTTTTCGTTTCTATTAAACTTTCAACTGCAAGTTCTGTTTCCATTGCATTCATAATACGTTCTTTTTCAGAGGAAGCCTTCTTTTTTTCTGCATCATTATCACTGCTGTTTATGGTTGAATCCAGCGATGAAATCAGTTTATTCCGCTCCAGTTCCAGCGAAGCACGGCGTTCCTCGAAAGTACTCTCTTTATCAGAGCCGGAAGCACCGGCTTCAGAAATGCTCAGACTGTCTACAAGTACATCTCCGTCGTGCACCGGTATTTCTGACTGCCAGGATGAAGTCACTGCCAGACCTGCACCAAACATGACAATCAATGCCACTGCTGCTGCTCTTCTGCTTTTGTACAGAATGTCCTTATAGCTGAAATGCTTTTTTTTATTTTCCAAACCAATTCCTCCTTATGAATGATTCTCATCATAACTTTTTTCAAACACAATAACGCTGGAAACAGGTATGCTGTACAGTGTTGCTACCCCATTGGTCAGATTGTTTCTTACTACGGAATTGGACGCACCTTCAGCAAGAATGATGGCACCTGTAACTTTGCTTCGGCTGTCATATTCCAGCATGACTTCAACCTGACCGGCTCCTTCAATTGATGACAGTACGCTGCAAAGCTGTTCTTCGCGGCCTCCGTCTCCATCCACAATCTGCCGACGCCCATCATTGTCTGAAGTAAATATGCTCATTACCATGATTGCAGCAGACAGTGCCAGCAGTACACCAATCAATTTTATCCAGGCATCTTTACCTGTTTTATCAAACATATTGCTCACTCCTATTTATATGACCATATCCTGAAATTATAACCCATTCAAAAGCTCAATTACCGGCTCCAGAATCACCGCCAGGATTACAAGGCTGAAAATATACCGCAGATATTTTGCCATGGAAGAATCCGGGATAAGAATCTGAAAAAAGCTGAGTGATATAATTATAACAAGTATGTCCCTGATCCAGATAAACAAATCACTCATGAGCTGCCTCCAATCCCCATGATAACTGAAATGAAAATAATAAAAAGCAGTGATGTAAAGAACAGAATGGAAGCCATGGAAATCATGCAGCTTCCCATATCATTAATGCCGTCAGCAATTTTCGAATCAGTTACAGGTTCTGAAAGTGCAGAAGCAAGCTTATATACTGAGCCAATCAGAACCACCTTCAACAGAGGAACTGCCATCATCATGATTAATGTCAGAATTCCGAATACACCGACCACACTTTTTATTGAGCCCATACATCGGAGAAAAAGTTCAGCAGTATCTGAAGCAAAACCTCCAACTATCGGTATAAAACTGCTGATGGAATATTTTGCGGTACTGATCAAAAGGCCGTCTGCGGTTTCAGTCAGAAGTCCCTGAATTGTGATAATGCCGGTCAGAACTGTCAGAACCAACCCGGTCAGGAACACAGCAGCTGAACGAAGCAGTTTTGCCAGTTTGTTTACATAATCCTTTTCTGTTAAACAATTAATTAAGCTTAATGCTCCGGAAAGAAACAGAGCCGGAAGCACCAGATTTTTCATAATCACAGCAAAACCGGCTGCCGCCCCGATAATCAAAGGGCTCAGTATGGTTCCGGAAGCTGCTGCCCCTGTTGCAAGCAGAATTCCAATCAGTACCGGCAGCAGAATTTCCATGGTGTAAACCATAGCAGATACGGTATCCATCACAAGCTGAAACGACAGTTTAAAACTGTTCAGACTGATTCCCATAATTACCATTACGCAGACCATTACAGTAAGCTGAGCTGCACCTTTTGTTTTAAAACTTTCAGCCAGGCTTTTCATCAGTCCCATTATGATGCAGATGCTGATAATTTCTGCAGCTGCTGCCAGTGCATTCTGCAGTTCATAAAGCATGAGATCTGAAAAAGTATCGATCATCTGACTCCCGTCAAATATGCTTTCTCCCTGAAGTGTCGAATTCAGGATGTTTTCCAGTGTAAATGGGTCAGACAGTCCTTCTGAAAGGCGGTAAGCTTCATCCGTTACAGTTCCGAAATCTTCCCCTTCCAGGACATTATTCATCTGTTCTTTCACAATTGATTCATAATCCATGGTATTTCCTCAGCATCTCTTCAGAGTTCAGATCAGATGGTTCAGCATTTCAATCAATGATGAAAACACCGGCAGAGCGATAAAAAACACGGCTAATTTTCCTGCCAGTTCCACTTTTCCTGCGATGGATTTCTCACCCGCATCTTCACACAATGCAGCTGTAAATTCAGTCAGATATGCAATCCCGAGACATTTCACGATAACCGGGAAATAGGTTTTCCCAGCTGAAATGTTCTGGTAGAGATCATTCAGACTTTCGAAACTGAACTGAATACTTCCAACGATGTAAAACAGCAAAATCAGACTGGATGCCAGCACAGCTTCTACTGTCAGTTCCGGTTTATAAACTTTTATGAGGGAAATCATTACGACAGCTGTAACTGCCAGTGCACAGATTTTCAGAATTACCATGTTACAAAAGTCCTGATTGTTTCAAAAAATTCTGTCAGCATGTTTATAATAATAGCCAGTACAATTATTACGCCTGCCAGGCTGACCATCATGGCCTGCTCTTCCCTGCCTGCTTTCACCAGAATCTGATTCAGCAGCGCAATTGCAATCCCAATTGCTGCAATTTTAAAGAGTATTTCCACATCAAAACTCATATGAACCCTCCTGAATTATCTGATTAAAGAATAATCAATGCTGCGGCAGCACCGCTGATAAAACCGATTTTCCGATACATTGGGCTCTTCAGTCTTTCAGTTTCCCGTGCCTGCTGAATCTGACGTCGCAGCTGTTCCTCTGTACATTCAAACTGTATCTGGTGTCCCGCAAAATCGGTCTGACCCAGATATGTGCCAACCTGTGCGATGATATCCATATCTTCTTGTGTGAGCGAGGTCTTTCTGTAGGATCGAACCGTGTTTTCAGCCCAAATTTGGCCTATATCCCCGTTTTTATTGTTTAGTTCGAGTGCACATTCGTTCAGCATTAAAAAGGCTCTGGAATCGGCTGTTTTGGCAATTTTCCCCAGCAGTATCTGAAGCGGTTCTCTGAAATAACTCATTTGGCTTTTCAGATTAAGAAGCATATACTGAACCTCTTCCAAAAGTTTGATTCTGGATTTCAGTTCTTCGGCTTTTAAAATTCCGGACAGTCCGCATGCTGCAATCATACACAGCAGTCCAATAAATTTAAGCATAGTGGATTACCTCCTTTACATTACCGGGTCCGCCCTTTCCTGTTAGGTAAATCATCGTCTGAAATATCCCCTGTTCTGCCAGATTTCCTATGGAAGAACGCTGTACATCCTGAAAGGATGATCCGTGAATCGATGTTATCAGTGAAACGCCGGAAGCCATGCACTGCATGACAGCCGGAACATCAGATGATTTTCCGATTTCGTCTGTGATAATGACCTGTGGTGCCATGGAACGGATCAGCATAGGTATTCCCCAGGCTTTGTCGCACCCGTCCAGTACATCACAGCATGGACCCAGTTGAAATCCGCTTTTTCCCTGATACATACCTGCTATTTCTGATCGGTCATCACAGACTGCAGTCTGAATACCACTTTCAGAAAGTACACGGGCTATATCCCTCAGCAATGTGGTCTTGCCGCATCCTGGAGGTGAGACAATCAGGGTGTTACAGATTTTTTTCGCCTGAAGTATTTCAGGCATTACCTTTCTGCTGCATCCCGGTATTTCCCTTGCAAACCTGATATTCAGTGAACTGATTTCTTTCATCATTGCAGGCTGGCCATCCCTGATAACTGTACGTCCGCAGATTCCAATCCGATGGCCCCCTTCAATTGTAACAAAACCGCTTGCCAGGTCATCTTCGTAAGCATAATAGGAATACTGTATCAGATTATTCAGAATCTGCTGCAGATCTTTATTTGTAACGATGTAATCAAGTTTTTTAGAGGTTGCTCTGCAACGGACCAGTATCATCTGCCCAGTTCGGAACCTGATTTCTTCTGTTCTGTTAATTTCCGTTTCAGTCAGCTTGTTCAGCACTTCTTCAATTTGCGATGGCATTCTTCGGGCAATCTGATAAAAGGTATTCATTTCATCACCTTATTCTTTTTCATCTGATATCTAATTCTATGAAGTGGACAAGGTTTTATGACAATAAAAAAATCTGCTTTCTCCAGGATTGCTCCTGAAGAAAGCAGATTCGTCTGTTTATGAAAGTTACAGATAGTTAGCTTTAACTTATGCGCCGCAAGCTGTAAAAATAAAGCATACTGCAGCAATTAATAAAATAGGTACTAAGTTTTTCATCTCGAAATCCTCCTCTTGACACATCATCATTTCACTTTATGTTTGTTGGCTTTATGTTAATTTTGATTATTTCTGTTGTTCGAACTTTCTGTAATATAATCAATTTTCAAGCCCAAAAGGTTACATGATTTCGAAATTTTTTTAAAATTAATCTGAAAAATTATTTGCCAAAGTAACTTCCAGTTCCAATTCATCTGATACAGAACTTAATCTGGCAAGCGGAACCGTTGAAATTACTATGTCAGAGGGTTATTGTATAGTTAAGTTGTGCTGTTACCCGGCCATATGGAGGTACCATCATGACGAAACATAAACATCTCACTTTCGATGATAGATTCATCATCGAATCCATGCTGAATGAAAGAAAATCATTTCGCTGTATCTCCAGCGAGATTTCCAAAGACCCTTCTACAATATCCAAGGAGGTGAAAAATCATCTTGTCTTTCGTAGAACAGGCGGTATGCGGGTTGCCTACAATTCCTGCATCCGCCGCCACAACTGCAGCAAGTCGCATATCTGCTCTGAATGTCACTCGGACAGACATTATACCCTTTGCCGCCGCTGTTCCTTGTGTAATCGTTTGTGC
>JAZNKW010000080.1:0-22721 GCA_045578745.1 Anaerovoracaceae bacterium | reverse complement strand
AGACAAGACTAAGTTCGAAATGATGAGATGGGCTGTTTCCAGCGTTACCAAGTCCAGCGGCAAGCCAGCTGTAAAGGAAGTTGAAGCAGAAGAAGCTCCAAAGAAAGCTATGCCAAAGAGACTGAAGAAGTCCGCTGACGTGGAAGAAGAAACAACAACTGAAGAATAATCTCAGCATTCCGCAAACCGGTATACACAAGACCCCAATATTTTGGGGTCTTTTTTCATTTTTAATCATGAAAACGGCTATATTCTGCGATATGGAAGGAAAAAATATCACATTTTAACTTGTATTAAAAGCTAAAAAGTAGTACAATGAAATGTAAACTAAAATGCCTGTATTATGGGCTTAAAATAATATATCAAATGAGAGGTTTTTAGAAAATGAGTGCAAATGTAAAGAAACTGCTGGCAGCTCTGGTGCTGGTAGTTGTAGTTCTGGGATGGTATTTTACCTGCTTTGGCGCAGGTTCTGTCACCTCAGTAAAAGATGCTATGAAGTATGGTCTGGACATCAACGGTGGTGTGTATGTTGTAATGGAAGCCCAGACTGATCTGACAGGGGATGAACTTAAGGTTCTGATGGATCAGACCCGTGCAGTACTGGATAACCGTGTTAACCAGCTGGGTGTTTCTGAATCTTCTGTAACCATTGAAGGTGACAAACGTATCCGTGTGGAAATTCCTGGTGTAGAAGATGCGGAAGATGCAATTGAAGCAATTGGCCGTACTGCGCTGCTCCAGTTTGTATTATCCGACGGTACTGTAATTGTAGATGGCAGCCATGTAAAGGATGCCGGCATTGCGACTGATGGTGCATCCTATAAGATCTATCTGGAATTTAACAGCGAAGGTGCAGATTTGTTTGCTGAAGGTACCAGACAGGCTTTAAGCGGTACTACACCTGTTGAAATTCAGGGCATGATGTCCAATGAAATCGCCATTGTTCTTGATAATGAAATTATCAGCCATCCGGCTGTTAACGAAGTAATTCCAAACGGTAGCTGTGAAATTTCCGGTGGATATACTCATGAAGAAGCATCCACTACAGCAGCTCTGATCCGTGGTGGTGCACTGCCGGTAGAACTGGTGGAAATCCAGTCTTCAGTTCAGTCCGCTACAATCGGTGCAGATGCACTGGATAAATCCATCGTTGCCGGCGGTATCGGTCTGGGTCTGGTATTTATCCTGATGCTGGTATTCTATGGAATGCTGGGTCTGGTTGCAGACATCGCACTGCTGTTGTATATTGTAATTTACCTGTGGGCAATGGTAGGTATGGGTGTTGTTCTGACTCTGCCTGGTATCGCAGCGCTGATTCTGTCCATTGGTATGGCGGTTGACGCAAATGTAATTATTTTCGCAAGAATTAAAGAAGAAATTGGTGCAGGCAAGACTATCCGTGTAGCAGTGAACAGCGGCTTCAAGAATGCGCTGACAACTGTACTGGATGCGCAGATTACCACACTGATTGCTGCAGTAGTTCTGTACGAAGTAGGTACAACTGCAGTTAAGGGCTTTGCTCTGACCCTGATGATTGGTATCGTAATTTCCATCTTCACTGCAGTAGTAATTACCCAGCTGTTCATCTCTCTGCTGGCTGACAGTAAAAAGTTCTCTAAAAATAAATATTTTGGTGTGAACGAAGACGGTACTCCTAAGCAGCTTCTGCATAGAATATTTACCTTTATCAAGCATAGAAAAATTTATTATATAGTAAGTGCATCTATCATCATTGTTGGCCTTGTATTTGGTGTGATTGGTGGTCTTAATTACGGTATTGACTTTACCGGCGGCACCATGATTCAGATCGATATGGGAGAATTTGTTCCTGCAGATGAAGTAGAAGATGCACTGAAAGAATTTAAGCTGGATCCAACTATTGTTCATGCAGGTGAAGGAAATTCTGAAATTGTAATTAAAACCATTGCATCTCTGGATAATGCACAGAGAATGGAAATTGTAGATACACTGGGTGATGCTTTCGGAGTTACAGAAGAAAATGTTCTGGCTTCTGAACAGTTTGGTCCTTCCGTAGGAGATGAGCTGAAGCAGAATGCTATCGTTGCAGTGGTTATCGCATCCATCGGCATGCTGATTTATATCATCTTCCGTTTCAAATCCTGGAAGTTCGGTGCAGCATCCATTCTGGGTGTTGTACATGACGTACTGATGGTAATTGCGTTCTATGCAATTTTCGGATTCACTGTGAACAATCCGTTCATTGCTGCAATTCTAACTCTTGTAGGTTACTCCATCAATGACACTATCGTAATCTTTGACCGAATCAGAGAAAATCAGAAACTGTTCCCTAAGGACGGTTCCGAAGCGAATATTGATAAGTCTCTGAACCAGACACTGAACAGAACAATTATGACTTCCCTGACAACCTTAGTTGTTATGGTTCCGCTGTGCGTCATGGTATCAGAAAGTATCCGCGAATTCATCATTCCACTGATGATTGGTGTAATCGTAGGCTGTCTGTCTTCCATTTTCGTCTGCAGCCCGCTGTACTATGATCTGAACAGAAGCAGCGAAGAATCCAAGTATGTTAAGAATATGAGAAAGAGAAAATAAACGGGAGTTTATCTGCTATGTTATCAAAAGCCGAATTTTTAGATGAAATAAAAAAATATAATTCGAATTACGATCTGGAAACCATCGGAAGGGCGTATGAAGTCGGAAGAACCCTTCATGATGGACAGCTTCGAAAAAGCGGTGAGCCGTATTTCATTCATCCAATCGAAGTTGCCACGATTCTGGCGCAGCTGGGGATGGATGATGAAACCATTATCGGCGGGCTTTTGCATGACGTTGTAGAAGACACCGAATATACCAGAGAACAGCTTGTCAAAGATTTCAGCGAAGACATTGCTGTACTTGTCGACGGTGTAACAAAGCTGGGTTCCATTAAGTTCGAATCCAAGGAAGAACTTCAGGCGGAAAACTTCCGCAAAATGTTCCTGGCCATGTCCAAGGATATTCGAGTTCTGATTATCAAGCTGGCCGACAGACTGCATAACATGCGGACCATGCAGCATATGAAGCCGCATAAGCAGATTGAAAAATCCAGAGAAACCCTGGAAATATATGCTCCGCTGGCCAGCCGTCTGGGTATCGCAGCTGTAAAGTTTGAAATGGAAGACCTTGCACTGAAATACCTGCAGCCGGAAGAGTATAATGATCTGGTTGAAAAGGTTGAAAACCGTAAGATTCAGCGTGTTGAAACTATTAATCAGGTTATCGATGAACTGAAAGAAGTTCTGGATGACATGAAACTGCGGTATGAAATTTACGGCCGTGCTAAGCACTATTACAGCATTTACCGTAAAATGAAGTATCAGAAAAAGCAGATTGACGAAATCTTCGACCTGATTGCAGTACGTATTATTGTAGAAAATGTACGTGACTGCTATGCGGTACTGGGTTTGGTTCACACTATGTGGAAGCCGATTCCCGGCCGTTTCAAAGATTATATCGCCATGCCGAAACCGAACATGTATCAGTCACTGCATACAACTGTTATCGGTGAACAGGGGGAAATCTTTGAAATTCAGATCAGAACTCATGAAATGCATGAAGTCGCTGAATACGGTATTGCTGCTCACTGGAAATACAAAGAAGGCAAGCTTTCCGCAGAAACCAATTCCGACGATGTGAAGCTGGCATGGCTCCGTCAGTCTCTGGAATGGAATAAGGACCTGAAGGACCCTAAAGAATTCCTGGAAACCATGAAGATGGACCTGTTTGCAACCCAGGTATTCGTATTTACTCCAAAGGGTGACGTAATCGAACTGCCTGCTGGTTCTACGCCGCTTGACTTTGCCTTCAAAATCCACTCCGCCGTTGGATGTAAATGCGTAGGTGCACGAATCAACGGCAAAATGGTTACTATCGACTATACGCTGCAGAACGGCGATATTGTTGAAATCGTAACCAGTTCAAACTCCAGCGGTCCAAGCGTGGATTGGCTGAAAATTGCAAAAAGTTCCCACGCCAGAAACAAAATCCGTAACTGGCTGAAAAAAGAAAATAAATCCGATGCAGTGGATAAGGGTAAAGATATGCTGGACAAGGCACTTCGTAAGAAAGGTTATGATCCGCATGTTTATGCCAAGTCCATGTATCTCAATAAAGCCATGAAAATCATGCGCTTTGCAACACCGGACGAGGCTTACGTACAGCTTTCCAATGGCGGTACACTGATGAGCAAATTCTGCAATCTGCTTGTAAGTGCCTATAATGAAGACAATAAAGTAGCTGAAGTTAAGTCCAATGAAGAAGTTATTGAAAGCATCAAGGCAGCTGAAGAACGGAAGCAGAAGGCTGCAAAGCAGCAGAAAAAGAGACAGGTCAGTGATAATGGTGCCGGTATTGTCGTTCTTGGAGCAGATGATATAAACAACCTGATGATCAGAGTTTCCCGCTGCTGCAATCCTGTACCTGGAGATGAAATCATTGGTTTTATTACTAAGGGCCGCGGCATTTCCGTTCATCGTAAAGACTGTACTAACATTGTTTCACTGCCTGAAGCAGAAAAACAGCGCTGTATTGAAGTGGAATGGGAAGACCTGAAAGAAGGCAAATCCTATAATGCAGATATCTGCATCCTCTGCTACGACAGAAAGGGTATTCTTTCCGATATCTCCAAGGTCTGCGAAGATATGGACATTCATTTAACCGGTGTAAACGCCAAGTCCAGCAAGGACGGCATGGTTAATATGGTAATCTCCCTGTCCATCTCCAGTACCGCTGAAATGCAGAAAGTACAGAGAAACATCCGTCTGATCGACGGTGTGGTACAGGTTTACAGAGCCAAGTCTTAATGATTCAGAAATAAAGGAAATATAACATGAGAGCAGTCGTTCAGAGAGTCACCGAAGGTGATGTAACCGTAGAAAATCAGGTAACCGGATCTATCGGAAACGGTTTTGTAGTCCTGCTGGGGGTAGAAGATACCGATACAGAAAAGGATGCGGAATACCTGGCTGATAAGATTGTCGGTCTTCGTGTATTCGAAGATTCAGAAGATAAAATGAACCTGTCCCTGCAGGATGTGGGCGGTGAAATGCTTGTAATTTCACAGTTCACTCTGCTTGCAGATGCGAGAAAGGGCAGACGTCCCAATTTTGTGAAGGCAGCCCGTCCTGAAATGGCCAAGAAACTTTATGACCATTTCGTGGAAAAAGTAAAGGCGCAGGGCGTGCACGTTGGTGAAGGCGTATTCCAGGCGCATATGCTGGTACGCATTCATAACGATGGCCCGGTAACCATTCTGCTGGACAGCAATAAATTATTCTAGAGAGGTAAGGATATGATGAAAGTTCTCCATTACGAGATTGGTCCTATGCCGACCAATACCTATGTGGCTTATGATGAAGAAACCATGGCCGGATTTATGATCGACCCTGCAGTTCATGTTTCTGAAATTACAGATAAGATTAAGGAACTGGGCATTGATCTGCAGTATATCATCCTGACCCTCGGTCACTTTGACCATATTGAAGGAGTAGAAGCTTTTAAGAAAGATTTCCCTCAGGTAAAGGTAATCTGCCACAGTGAAGAACGTGAAATGCTGAAAAGCGGTGCGCTGAACAGTTCTCTGGACTTCAGAGGCTGGCCGTACACCACCGATGCAGATCAGACCGTACGTCACCGTGAAACCCTGAAGGTAGGAAATCTGGAACTTACTTTCTTCCATACACCAGGTCACTCAAAAGGTGGAATTTCCATCTATGTACCGGGAACACCAGGTTACTGCTTCAGCGGTGATACACTGTTCCGCCGTTCCATCGGCAGAAGTGACTTCTATGGCGGAGATTTCCGCACTCTGATTAATTCCATCAAGGATGTACTGTTCTATCTGCCGGATGATACCGTGGTTCTCCCAGGTCATATGGGACCTACCACAATTGCTGAAGAGAAGAGGGGCAATCCATTTGTATAATATAGTAATTAAAAATGTAGAAAATAAATACGAGTATAATGAGCTGATTAAAGTTTTTTTACGGCCAGACCAGTTTGAAAGCTTTACAGAAGCAGAGTTTGCTGAAAAAGAATCAAACGATGATGCAGAGTTAATTATCATCAATGAAGAAGGTTTCAGCGAAAAGAATCCAATCAAACGTGAAATTTTCCAGAAACTCCTGCCTCTGACTGATCAAAATCCGCCGGCATGGGGGATTTTGACGGGGGTTCGTCCGGTGAAACTGACCGGAGAACTGTTTGGCAGACTTGGCAGCGAAGAGGCTGTAAGAAAAGAACTGCGAGAGTTCTACTTCGTAAATGAAGAAAAGACACAGCTGCTGTTAGACACCTGGAACTATCAGCAGGAAGTGCTGGGTCCACCGCCAGAAGGAGGCGTCGGCGTATATATCGGCATTCCGTTCTGTCCGACACGCTGCCTTTACTGTTCTTTTACTTCCAATCAGAAGGGAACGGAAGAGATTCAGCGGTATCTGGAAGCTTTGTTTACCGAAATCCGTTATTGCGGACTTCGTATGAAAGAAACAGGTCTTTGGCCTGAATCCATTTATATCGGTGGAGGTACACCGACAACACTGGACGAGCATCAGCTGGATGCCCTGCTGACAGAAGTGAAGGCTCATATGGATTTATCCAGATGCAAGGAATTTACCGTGGAAGCCGGCCGTCCTGACACCATCACTTACGAAAAACTGGAAGTGATTAAAAAGCACGGTGTTGACCGAATCAGCATCAATCCACAGTCCATGAAAGAAAGAACTCTGGAGCTGATTGGACGTTCTCATAAGCCTGGAGATATTGTTCAGGCTTTCCAGAAAGCTTCCTGGTGCGAAATCCCAATGGTAAATGCAGACGTTATCGCAGGTCTGCAGGAAGAAACCGTGGAAGATTTCAAAGACACCATGGAACGGCTCATAAAACTGGATGCAACCAATATTACAGTCCATACACTGGCTGTAAAGAGGGCTTCCAGACTGATTGAAGAAGATCCTGATTATGCTTACCGTCAGGGTGAGCTGGTGGCAGATATGCTGAAAGAGGGCGTTAAGCTGCTGGATGAAGCCGGCTACCGTCCATACTATCTGTACCGTCAGAAACATATGGCTGGATCTTTTGAAAACGTAGGTTATTGTAAGGGCGATACCCCTTGCATTTATAACATAAGAATCATGGAGGAACAGCAGACCATCATTGCACTGGGTGCCGGCGGCATCAGCAAGGTTTACTTCCCGGAAGAAAACCGGCTGGAACGTGTGCCGAATGTATCCAACTACGAGATTTATATCGAACGTCTTGAGGAAATGCTGGACCGAAAAGAAAATAACTTATTCAAGGAGGTTACAACATGTTAACAAACGCGCCTAAGGGAACCAAGGACATTTTACCTGATCAGATTCACAAATGGCACTATGTTGAAGAACAGTGGAAGGACATCTGCAGAAGATACGGCTTCAAGGAAGTACGTACCCCTGTATTCGAACATACAGAATTATTTACAAGAGGTATCGGTGATACCACAGACGTAGTACAGAAGGAAATGTATACCTTCGAAGATCACGGCGGAAGAAGCATTACACTGAAGCCGGAAGGTACTTCTCCTGCAGTTCGTGCATTTATCGAACACAAGCAGTATGCAGAAGTACAGCCTACCAAGATTCACTACATCACACCTTGCTACCGCTATGAAAAGCCGCAGTCCGGCCGTCTGAGAGAATTCCATCAGTTTGGTATCGAAGTATTCGGTACACCAAATATGATGGCAGACGCAGAAGTAATCTGCCTGGGTTACGAATTCCTTACTTCCCTGGGTATTACTGAAATCGCTCTGCGCATCAACAGCGTAGGATGTCCGGAATGCAGAAAGAAACACAGAGCTGCGCTCCGTGAATTCCTGACACCAAAGCATGATGCACTGTGTGATACCTGTAAGACACGTTTTGATAAGAATCCGATGAGAATTCTGGACTGCAAGTCTCCTGTATGCCAGGAACTGGTACAGGGTGCTCCTATGATGATTGATTATCTGTGCGATGACTGCAAGGAATCTTTCGAAGAGCTGAAGGCAAACCTGACTGCAATGGAAATTCCATTTGAAGTGGATCCTGGTATCGTAAGAGGTCTGGACTATTATACTAAGACTGCTTTCGAATTCGTAACCACCAAAATCGGTGCACAGGGCACTGTATGCGGCGGCGGACGTTATGACCATCTGGTTGAAGAAGTTGGCGGACCTCCAATTCCTGGTGTAGGTTTTGGTCTGGGTATTGAAAGACTGCTGCTGCTGATGGAAGCAAACGAAGTGGAATTCCCTGAACCGGATAAACTGGATGTATTCGTCGCAGTAATGGGTGATGCTGCCAAGGCTTACGGTCTGAAGCTGTGCAGAGAACTGAGAGCAAAGGGTCTGTCTGCTGAAATGGATACACTGGCAAGAAACATCAAGGGTCAGTTCAAATATGCTAACAGACTGAATGCCAAGTACACCGTAGTAATCGGTGAAAATGAACTGGCAGAAGGTGTGGCTGCTGTAAAGGATATGGCAAAGCAGGAACAGACCAACGTGAAGTTTGAAGACTTATACGAAGTATTAAGCAAATAATTTCTGCAAGGAGATATATAGAATGAGCGAATTATTCAAGCGCACACACATGTGCGGCAAGTTAAACATTGAAAATGTAGATCAGGAAGTTATGCTGAACGGCTGGGTAGCAAAGAGAAGAAACCTGGGCGGCCTGATCTTCGTAGACCTGAGAGACAAAACAGGTATCGTGCAGGTAACTTTCGACGATAAGATTCCTGCAGAAGTATTCGAAAAAGCTGACTCTCTGAGAAGTGAATATGTAATCGGTGTAAAAGGTATCGTAAAGGAAAGATCTGCTAAGAATATGAATATTCCTACCGGTGAAATCGAAGTATTTGCAACCGACCTGGTTCTGTACTCCGAAGCGGAAACTCCGCCGATTTACATCAAGGATGACGACAATGTAGACGAAAACCTGAGACTGAAGTACCGTTACCTGGATCTGCGTAAGCCAAAGATGCAGAGAAACCTGACCTTCCGTCATCAGATTGTTAAGTGCACAAGAGACTACTTCGACGAAAACGGTTTCACTGAAGTAGAAACTCCAATGCTGATTAAGTCTACTCCTGAAGGTGCAAGAGACTACCTGGTACCAAGCCGTGTACATCCCGGTTCCTTCTACGCTCTGCCTCAGTCTCCTCAGCTGTTCAAGCAGATGCTGATGGTAAGCGGAACTGACCGTTACATGCAGATTGTAAAGTGCTTCCGTGATGCACACCTGAGAGCTGACCGTCAGCCTGAATTCACTCAGATTGACCTGGAAATGTCCTTCGTAGACGAAGAGGACGTTATGGCTATGAACGAAGGCTTCCTGAAGAAGGTATTCCACGACGTTATGGGTGTGGATATCCAGCTGCCTCTGCCTCGTCTGACATGGCACGAAGCAATGGAACGTTACGGTTCCGATAAGCCGGATGTAAGATTCGGTTTCGAACTGCACTGCCTGAACCACCTGGCTGAAAAGTGCGAATTCAAGGTATTCACAGATGCTCTGGCTGCAGGCGGCGACGTTCGCGGTATCTGCATCGATGGCGGTTCCGATAAGTTCAGCCGTAAGGATATCGACAAGCTGACTCTGTCCGTTAAGGATTACGGCGCAAAGGGTATGGTTTGGATGCGTGTTGGCGAAGATGAAATCAACTCCTCTGTAAACAAGTTCTTCACTCAGGAAGAACTGGCTCAGTGGGCAGCTGAATTCGATGCTAAGCCAGGCGACCTGATTTTCATCATTTCTGATAAGAAAAAGGTTGTATTCGACGCTCTGGGCTTCCTGAGAAGAGATATCGCAAAGCGTCTGGGTCTGCTGGACGACAGAGATTTCAAGCTGCTGTGGGTTACCGATTTCCCTCTGTTCGAAAAGGACGACGAAACCGGCGAACTGAAGTCCATGCACCATCCGTTCACTCAGCCTAGACTGGACCAGATTCCAATGCTGGATACCAATCCGGAAGATGTTCTGGCAGTTGCTTACGACATCGTATTAAATGGTGTGGAACTGGGCGGCGGTTGCATCAGAATTCACGATAAGGACCTGCAGGCTAAGATGTTTGAAGTTCTGGGTCTGACCAAGGAAGAATGTGACGAAAAGTTCGGCTTCCTGATTGAAGCTTTCAAGTACGGCGTACCACCTCACGGCGGTCTGGCATACGGTCTGGACAGACTGGTAATGCTGCTGGCTGGTGAATCTTCCATCCGTGAAGTAATGGCATTCCCTAAGAACCAGCAGGCACAGTGCCTGGTAACAAGTGCACCTGGCCCTGTAGCTGAAGACCAGCTGGAAGAACTGGGTATCGCAACCAAGTAATTATTATTTCAGCAGGGGCTGTTTTCCACGTTTGTCCTTGGCATCGAAGATGTCTGCGGAATCAATCCGAAAACACCCCTGCAGAGAAAATATATACCTGTTTAGAAATATATATAATTCGGACAGGAGGGGATTGTTCCCATGAATAAAATTAGAATAGGTGTACTGGGCGGAACTTTCGATCCGGTACATAACGGTCACGTTACTCTGGGTGCTGCGGCAGTCAAAGAAGCGGGACTGGATAAACTTATTATTATGCCGGCACATGTACAGCCTTTCAAAATCGGCAGGGAATTTGCTGATGACCATCACAGGCTGGAAATGTGCAGAATGGCTTTTGCAGATGTAGAAAAGGCAGAAGTTTCCGATTATGAAATGGTACATACGGATATTTCGTATACCTTTGACACACTGGCTTATTTAAAAAATTCAAATCCGAGCAGTAAACTTTATTTTATTACCGGAACTGATTCCTTCCTGGCGATTGAATACTGGAGAAAAGGCAAGGATTTGCTTCAGACATATGGCTTTATCGTCAGTGTAAGGCCGGGATACAAGGAAAAAAAACTGGATGAAAGAATCCGTTATTATGAAGGTGTTTACGGAACAGAAGTAATCCGCCTTCATCATGTGATGCCGGATGTTTCATCCACAAGTATAAAAGCCCGACGGGATCAGGGGCTTTCCATAAGCGATATGGTTCCTGAGTCCGTAGAAAGGTATATCAATGAACACAGCCTCTATTTGTGAATATATCGAGAAAAACTTTTCCGAGAAGAGGAAAATTCATACGGAAGGTGTGCGTCAAACGGCTATGAAGCTTGCAGAAAAGTTTGGTGATGGAAAACCTGAACTGGTTGAAAAGGCTGAACTAGCGGCTCTGTACCACGATATGTACCGTGGTGTTCCGGTTGACGTATTAAACTATTATGTAAAGCATCTTGATCTGGATGAAAAACGATATAAAGACAACGCCAATCTGGCCCACGGAAAGATTGCAGCTATCGTAATTCAGAGAGATTTTGATGAGAAAGACCAGGATATCATCAATGCCGTGTCTTATCATACGACAGGCCGGCCGGAGATGTCACTTCTGGAAAAGATTATATACATCGCGGATGCGGTGGAACCAAACCGGAGCTACCCGGGAGTCCAGAATCTCAGACAGATTTTGGAGTATGATCTGGATAAAGCGGTGCTCCAGTCACTGACAAACACCATCAATTACGTCCGCAGCGAAAAAAAATTCCTGGATGAGGATACAGTACTCGCGAAGGAGTACTTTGAAAAGCTGATAAAAGAAAAAGGAGAATAAAACATGACCATCAAAGAATATGCATTGCTGGCAGGAAAGACACTTTCCGACAAAAAAGCTCAGGATATCGTGATCGTGGATATTCAGGGCAAGGCTACATTTGCAGATTACTTCGTTATCTGCTCCGGCGGTTCCGAACGTCAGGTACAGAGCCTGGCAGACGACGTGGAAGATGCATTTGCCAAGGAAGGCCTTCTGGTTAAGTCCATCGAAGGACGCCAGGGTTCCGGCTGGATTTTAATGGACTTCGGCGATATCATTGTGAACGTATTTACCAAGGAAATGAGAGAACGTTACAATATCGAAAAAGTCTGGGGCGATTGTGAATTCATCGAAGTGGAGGAATAAGCATAAAATGAACGAAAGATATAATCATAAAGAGATTGAAGCAAAATGGCAGAAATACTGGGCTGATAACAACAGCTTTGAAACCGTAGAAGATGACAGCAAGGAAAAATACTATGTACTGGAAATGTTCCCATACCCATCCGGCAAGCTGCACATGGGTCATGTAAGAAACTATTCCATCGGTGACATCGTAGCACGTTTCAAGAAGATGGATGGCTACAATGTACTGCATCCAATGGGTTGGGACTCCTTCGGTCTGCCTGCTGAAAATGCTGCAATCAAGCACGGTATTCATCCTGCAAAGTGGACTTGGGAAAACATCGCAGAAATGCGTGAACAGCTGAAGGAACTGGGTCTGTCCTATGACTGGAACCGTGAAGTTGCAACCTGCCATGAAGAATACTATAAGTGGATGCAGTGGATCTTCATTCAGTTCTACAAGAGAGGCCTGGCTTATAAGAAGGAAAACCCTGTAAACTGGTGTCCTGACTGCCAGACTGTACTGGCAAATGAACAGGTAGTTGACGGCTGCTGCGAAAGATGTAAGGCAGTAGTAGGTAAGAAGAACCTGTCTCAGTGGTACCTGAAGATTACTGACTATGCTGACAGACTGCTGGACAATCTGGATACTCTGGATGGCTGGCCAAACAAGGTTAAGATGATGCAGAAGAACTGGATTGGCCGTTCCTACGGTGCAGAAGTTGACTTCGGCATTAAGGATGACGACCGCAAGCTGAGAATCTTTACTACAAGATGTGATACACTGTTCGGTGTTACCTACATGGTAATGTCTCCTGAACATCCATACGTAAACAGCCTGGTTGAAGGTACTGAATACGAAGCTGCAGTTAAGGAATACCAGGAAAAGGTTCAGAAGATGACTGATATCGAAAGAACCTCCACTGCTAACGAAAAGACTGGTGTATTCATCGGCAAATACGCAGTAAACCCTCTGAACGGCAAAGAAGTTCCAATCTTCATTTCTGACTACGTACTGATGGGTTATGGTACCGGCGCTATCATGGCAGTACCTGCGCACGACCAGAGAGACTTCGATTTCGCAAAGGCTTTCGGTCTGGAAATTATTCCTGTAGTTGATCCACAGAATCCTGAAATTGATCTGTATGACCTGAAGGAAGCATTTGTTGCTGAAGGTACTATGATCAATTCCGGCGATTTCAATGGTATGAATAACCGTGACGCTATCGAAAAGGTTGCAGACTATCTGAAGGAAAAGGGCATCGGTGAAAAGACTGTAAACTACAGACTGCGTGACTGGCTGATTTCCAGACAGAGATACTGGGGTACTCCAATTCCTATGATCTACTGTGAAGAGTGCGGCTGGGTTCCTGAAAAGGAAGAAAACCTGCCTGTACTGCTGCCAACTGACGTAGAATTTACCGGTAAGGGTGAATCTCCTCTGACTACTTCCGCAACCTTTGGTGACACTGTATGTCCATGCTGCGGCAAGCCTGCAAGAAGAGAAATGGATACCATGGATACCTTCCTGGATTCTTCCTGGTACTTCCTGAGATATGCTGACCCTAAGAATGCAGAAGGTCCATTTGACCCTGCAAAGGTTGCTTACTGGTTCGGCAAGAACGGTGTAGACCAGTACATCGGCGGTGTAGAACATGCAATCCTGCACCTGATGTATGCCAGATTCTTCCAGATGGCTCTCTATGATATGGGCCTGGCATCCTGTGAAGAACCATTCGAAAACCTGCTGACTCAGGGTATGGTAAACAAGGATGGCAAGAAGATGAGTAAGTCCATCGGCAACGTAGTAAGCCCTGAAGAAATCATCGAAAAGTACGGTGCGGATACTGCAAGACTGTTCATTCTGTTCGCAGCACCACCTGAAAGAGAACTTGACTGGTCTGATACCGGTGTAGAAGGTTCCTACCGTTTCCTGAGCCGTGTATACAGACTGGTATACGAATTCGTAGAAAAGTACGGTTCTGTTCCTGAAACCTTCGAAGCTAAGACTGCTGCTGACAAGTCCCTGAACTACGTTCTGAACTCTACCATCAAGAAGGTAAGCGAAGACGTTGGCGGACGTTTCAGCTTCAATACTGCAATCAGCTCCATCATGGAACTGGTTAATGAAATGTACCGCTATAAGGAACTGGAAGACCTGAATGTAGGTCTGCTGGGCAAGGCGGTGAAAGAACTGATTATCATTCTGTCTCCATTCACTCCGCATATCTGCGAAGAAATGTGGGAGCATATCGGACAGACTGGTTCCCTGACTACTATGGCATGGCCGGAATTTGATGAAGATGCCCTGGTAAAAGACGAAGTACTGATTGTAGTTCAGGTGAACGGCAAGTTAAAAGATAAAATGATGGTTGCAAATAATGCAAGCCAGGAAGATCTGGAAAAGATAGTAATGGAAAGTGAAAAAATCCAGGCATTATTAGAAGGAAAGACAGTGGTTAAGGTAATTTCTGTACCAAACCGTCTGTTAAACATCGTAGTAAAATAAGAATTTATTATCGGGCAGGAGCAGCGGGACGTTAAACACTGCTCCGTCCGTTTATGAAGACAACTAAACAAAATGCTTTGCTATCTTTTCATAAAATGAAAAGGACGGAAAATTTATGAGAAGAAAACCAATGAGACCAAGAAAGGAATCACCTTTAAAAGTCATTCCGGTAGGTGGGCTGAACGAAATCGGAAAGAATCTGACCCTGCTGGAATATCGGGATGAAATCCTGATTATTGACTGCGGCATGTCCTTCCCGGGAGATGAAATGTACGGTATTGATATTGTCATCCCGGATTTCACTTACCTGATTAATAATCAGGATAAGATTGTCGGTATGGTACTGACCCACGGACATGAAGACCACATCGGTGCGGTTCCTTATCTGCTCAAGTATATTAATGTGCCCGTTTACGGAACACGTCTTACTTTGGGGCTGGTTGAAAACAAGCTGAAAGAACACAATCTCCACGGAGATTTACGTACAATTTTTGCCGGGGACAAAGTGCAGCTTGGACATTTTAATGTAGAAGCAATCCGGACCACACATTCTGTGGCCGACTCCATCTGCCTGGCTATCGATACGCCGGCAGGACTGGTGTTCCATTCCGGAGACTTTAAAATCGACTATACACCTCTGGATGGAGAGCCGATTGATCTGGCAAAACTCGCAAGTCTGGGGCAGCAGGGCGTTTCCCTGATGCTTTGCGACAGTACCAATGCGGTGCGCGGCGGATATACCTCCTCCGAGCAGGTGGTTGGACAGACTATCGAATCTATTTTCAGAAAGTGCAGCACAAGAATTATTATTGCAACATTCTCATCCAATGTACACCGTGTGCAGAAGATTATCGAGAGTGCTATTAAGGTTGGCAGAAAGGTTGCAGTTTCCGGCAGAAGCATGGAAAATGTAGTTGCACTGGCCATTGAGCTGGGATATCTGGATATTCCGGCAGGAACACTGGTTGACCTGAAGATGACGAAGAATATTCCGGATGATAAGCTTGTTATCATCACCACCGGAAGCCAGGGCGAACCAATGTCTGCGCTGAGCAGAATTGCCAGCGGCGAACACAGAAGTGTAAAGTTAAAACCGGGAGATACTGTTATTCTTTCTTCTACACCAATCCCTGGTAATGAAAAGACAGTATCCAACGTTGTAAATAAACTCTTCGAAAAGGGAGCTGAAGTGATTTATTCCGATATTGCTGATATTCACGTTTCCGGCCATGCATGTCAGGAAGAACTGAAGCTGATTCATTCTCTGATTAAGCCGAAGTACTTCATGCCGGTACATGGTGAATACCGTCATCTGATTCAGCATGCTAAATTAGCTGAAAATCTGGGTATGGATCCGGAAAATATTTTCGTAATGGAAAATGGCGAAGTTCTTTCTCTCAGCAGCAAAGGTGCTGCGAAGGATGAAGCACGCATTCCTGCGGAAGCAATTCTGGTAGACGGTCTTGGTATCGGTGATGTAGGCAATATCGTTCTCCGCGACAGAAAACTACTGTCTGAATCCGGTCTGATTATCGTAGTTGCGGCAATCGACAGAGAAAGCCGTCTTGTAGTTTCAGGTCCGGATATCATCTCCAGAGGTTTTGTTTATGTAAGAGAAAACGAACATCTGATTGATGAAGCGAGAAATGTGGCTATGGCAGCCCTTGAAAAATGCCAGGATAAGAACATTAAAGACTGGAACACCATGAAATCCCAGGTAAGAGATGCTCTTAACGGTTACATTTACGAAACCACCAAGAGATCTCCGATTATCCTGCCGATTTTCCTGGAAGTATAGTCTTGGGAGGATTAAAGATGAATGTATATGATCAGGCTCACGGTTTAGCGCAGGCAATCAAAGCCTCCGGTGAATTTAAAGAGTATGATGCACTGAAGAAGCAGGTGGATGCTAATCCGCAGCTTTCTGAGATGATTCAGGATGTGCAGCGTCAGCAGTTTGAACTTCAGGCAAAGCAGATGATGGGTGAACAGCCTGACAGTGAAGCTATGGCTAAAATGCAGCAGCTGGCAGCAATTATGATGAGAGATCCACTGGCTATGCAGTATCTGCAGGCACAGATGCGTTTTTCCATTATGATGAATGATGTGTTTAAAATCATCGGTGAAGCATCCGGAATGGGTGATATGTCCGGTATGATGGGCAAGTAACTTTAAAATAAGTACTTGAAAAGTAAAAAAGTTCTGTTATACTATAATAGTTAAAGAATAGTTAAGAATGATTTTCGGAATAGGACAATCTGTTCCGAAAGTCTGAGCGCAATGATATATTATTGACGACAGGAGAGTTAAAGAAAATGATTTACGCAAGCGATTTTAGAAAAGGTATTACTTTCGAAATTAACGGTGAACCACACGTTGTTCTGGACTTCCAGCACGTAAAGCCTGGTAAGGGTGCAGCGTTCGTAAGAACAAAGTACAAGAACATTCTGTCTGGTGCTACCAGAGAAGAAGCGTTCAACCCAGATGACAAGTTCCCTAAGGCACACATCGAAACCAGAAAGATGCAGTACCTGTACAACGACGGTGAACTGTACTACTTCATGGACCCAGAAACTTACGATCAGGTTCCTCTGTCCTTCGATCTGGTAGAAGATGCTATCAGATTCATGAGAGAAAATGACGAAGCTATGGTTAAGTTCTTCCAGGGCAAGGCATTTATCGTAGAAGCTGAAAACTTCGTAAACCTGACTGTTATCGAAACAGAACCAGGAGTAAAAGGCAACACTGCTACTAACGTAACTAAGGCTGCAACTGTAGAAACTGGTGCAGTTGTTCAGGTTCCTATCTTCATCGAAGCTGGTGAAAAGATTCAGATCGACACCAGATCCGGCGAATACCTGGGCAGAGCTAAGTAATAACTGAAATTATGCTGAATTCAAAGGGACGTAAAAACTTGCGTCCCTTTGTTTAAATGTAAAAGCAACCCATACGCAGAAATGAATGGAGTTACTATGGATGCAAAAGGAAATAAAAAATTAATTACGGGGATTATTGCTGTGATTGCAGTTATTCTGATTGCCGCACTGGCAGGAGGGTATGCAATGTTCAGCTCAGGGGTAAAGGCTGTATCCGGTGAAAGTGAAGAAGTTGTCGTAACCATCGAAAATGGCAGCGGCTACTATCAGATTATTGAAACCCTGGATCAGGCCGGCTTAATCAAGAATAATACTATGGCCAAGGTTTATGTAAAGGTGTTTGCACCGGACAATCTCCAGGCAAATACCTATGTTCTGAATAAGAACATGGACCTTGAAACCATACTGAATATAATCAGTACTGGTGATTTCCAGTATCTGCTGAAAACGAAATTTACCATTATCGAAGGTGCAACCATTCCGGAAGCTGCAGCCGGTATTGCCGAAGCCCTGGGCTTTGATACCGCTGAAGTGTTGAAAAAGTGGTCTGACACCGCATTCCTGAATGAACTGATTAGTGATTACTGGTTCCTGGATGAATCCATTCTGGACAGCGATATTATGTTCCCTCTGGAAGGATATCTCTATCCGGAAACTTATTTCGTGGTGGAACAGGAACCAACCATCGAGTCCATTACCCGTCTTTGCCTTGATCTGATGAAAGAACGCCTGACACCTTATGAAGAACAGATCAATCAGCTTGGAATGACTGCTCATGAGTTCATCACACTGGCATCTGTGGTTCAGGCGGAGAGTCTCTTTGAAGAAGACTATAAGACCATCGCAGGTGTATTCCATAACCGTCTGGAAACCGGCATGCCGCTGCAGAGCGATATTACCGTTCTGTACGCACTGCAGGAAAAGAGAGTCGATGTTACTTATGCTGATCTGGAAGTGGAGTCCAGATACAACACGTATAAGTATGCAGGCCTCCCTGTAGGTCCGGTATGCTGTGTTCAGAATGCAATTCTGGATGCATGTGCAAATTACGAAAAGCACGATTATTACTTCTTCTTCGCAACCCAGGACGGCGATGTTCTCTACAGCAAAACATTAGCTGAACACAATGCAACCGTTTCCCAGAATTTATGGTATTAAGGAGCTTACATGAATAAGACCAGACATATAACTAATCCGCAGGTAACCGATTACATGAACGGTTTTTATAAGGCTGCCAGTCCTGAGCTTGATGCTCTGCGCAGACAGGCAGAAACCGACGATGTTCCGATTATCCTGAAGGAAACCGAAGATTATCTGAATACACTTCTTGCTATGGTTAAACCTAAGCGGATCCTGGAAATCGGAACTGCAGTAGGCTATTCCGCTGCATATTTTGCGGTGAAAAGCGGTGCAGAGGTTGTAACGATTGAGAAGGGTGAGGACGTTCATCTCACAGCAAAATCCAACATCGAAGCACTTGGTCTTACAGGCCAGGTTCGTCTGTACTGCGGCGACGGTGAAGAAGAAACCATGAAACTGCTGGATGCAGGCGAAGAATCCTTCGACCTGGTATTTATCGACGCAGCAAAAAGCCATTACAAGCGTTTCCTGGATGCCGCACTGAAGCTGAGCCATCCGGGCACTGTAATCGTTGCAGACAACGTTCTGTTCCAGGCTAAGACAGTATCTGATGAATATGATCCATCAGGTAAGCATAAGACAAACATCCGCAGACTGCGTGAATTTATTGAATATGTTTATGACCACCCTGCACTGGAAACCAGCCTCGCTTCATGCGGAGATGGACTGACCATCAGTGTGGTAAAGGAGATTTAATACAATGACTGAAAAAAGACCAATGCAGAAAATGGAACTGCTGGCACCTGCAGGTGACCTTGAAAAACTGAAAATTGCAGTTGTTTACGGTGCTGATGCGGTATATTTCGGCGGTGAAATGTTCAGCCTCCGTGCCGGAGCAGGCAACATGACCATCGAAGAAATGAAGGAAGGTATTGAATTTGCTCATGAAAGAGGAGTAAAATGCTACCTTACTATCAACATTTTCGCTCATAACGAGGATATTCAGCCTCTGACAGAATATCTGCATAAGATTAAAGATATGGCGCTGGATGCTTTTATTGTCAGCGACCCGGGCATTATCGACCTGATTCAGGAAATTATTCCGGATGCGGAAATTCACCTGAGCACCCAGGCAAACATGACCAACTACAGAACTGCAAACTTCTGGTACAAGATGGGAGTTAAGCGTATCGTTCTGGCACGTGAAATGACCTTCGAAGAAATCCATGAAATACGCGATAAGATTCCGGCAGATATGGAACTGGAATCCTTTGTGCATGGTGCAATGTGTATTTCCTATTCCGGCCGCTGCCTCTTAAGCAACTTTATGATTGAACGTGATGCCAACAGAGGTGCATGTGCGCATCCTTGCCGCTGGAAGTATGCTCTGGTGGAAGAACAGAGACCAGGTGAATATTATCCTGTTGAAGAAGACAGCAGAGGTACCTATATCCTCAATTCACGCGACCTGTGCATGATTGAGCATATACCTCAGCTTGCAGAAGCAGGGATTGTTTCTGCAAAGATTGAAGGCCGTATGAAGAGTATCTTCTATGTGGCAAGTCTGGTTTCCGCATACAGAAAGGCAATCGATGCTTATTACGCGGATCCGGAAAACTATCAGTTCAATCCTGAGTGGATGGCTGAAATGACCAGAGCAAGCCACAGAGAATTTACTACCGGCTTCTATTTCCATCAGCCAACCAATAAAGACCAGAACTATCAGACCAGTGCATATACCAGAGATTATTCCTTCACCGGACTGGTGAAGTCCTACGATCCTGAAACCGGATACGCCATCGTAGAACAGAGAAACAAGATGGTAATCGGTGATGAAATCGAAGTTCTGGGACCTGGTGTGGAATATTTTACACAGACTTTAACTGAAATGTATAATGAAGAAGGTGAGCCGATTGAATCCGCTCCTCATCCGCAGCAGATCCTGAAGATCAAGATGGACCGTCCTGTGGATACTCATTTCATGTTATGTAAGAAGAAATAAAAAAGGAGAACATTATGTCTAACGATCTTGGCAGCGTCCCCAGTCAGATAGGCGTTATCGCTGCATGTATTTTTGTTTACGGTTTATTTACTGCAATTAACACAGCTTTCGGTTCTTCCGGAAGAAATACAGAAAAGTACCAGACAGCCTGCAAGCTGATGCAGATGGTTTCTGCATGTCTTGGTGCATTCTATTCCTCAGTGACATGGTGGGGACTGGCTGTGTACATGGTAGTCCTGCTCAGCATCGGACAGTTTTTCCCGCGTAAGCTGGGACTGCAGCACGACGAAAAGATTGCAGATGCAACAGAAACATTACTGAATACTGTGGCAACTGTGGTATGTCCTGTTACATTCCTTCTCATGCTGACTGCAAACATTCTGCTGAAATTATTCCGCCAGGAAACTCAGGTTGTGGACGGTTCCTTCTCTGAAGAAGAAGTTATGTCCATGCTTGAAGTCGGCCAGGAAAGCGGCGTTCTGAAAGAAGAAGGCCGTAAGATGATTAACAGTATCTTTGCCTTTGACGATAAGCTGGCATATGAATGTATGACACCGCGTACTGACGTGTTTATGATTGATATCGATGACCCGATTGAGGAATATCTGGACGATCTGATGGCTCTGCGCTATTCCAGAATTCCGGTTTACCGTGATGACAGCGACAACATCATCGGTATTCTCAATGTGAAAGACTATTTCCGTCAGGCAAGGGAAGACAGCTTTGAAACGGTTGAAATTGAACCAATCCTGAGAAAGGCATATTTTGTTCCGGAAACAAAGAACATTGACTCTCTCTTTTTTGAACTGCAGAAACTGAAACAGCAGATTGCGATTCTGATTGATGAATACGGTGGTTTCAGCGGTAT
This sequence comes from Anaerovoracaceae bacterium, assembly GCA_045578745.1. Taxonomy (GTDB): domain Bacteria; phylum Bacillota; class Clostridia; order Peptostreptococcales; family Anaerovoracaceae; genus RGIG7179. Next base: position 1,374 of record JAZNKW010000080.1, on the reverse strand, counting down.
CGTTACCATGGAAGATATTATCGAACAGGTAATGGGTGATATTGATGACGAATACGACGAAGAAGAAGAAATCATTGATAAGGTCGATGAAAATATTTATCTGGTTGACGGTGACGTAAACCTGGATGACCTGCACGAAGAACTGGGGGTTAATCTGGAGTCCGAAACCAGTGAAACAATCGGCGGCTTTATTATCGATATGCTGGGGGAAATCCCTGATGAATCTGCTGTGGGCAGAATCGTGGCATATGAAAACTACGAACTGAAAATTATGGCGGTACAGGACCGTCGAATTGAGCGCGTAAAAATTTATATCCTGGATAAACCTGCCGAAAGCACGGACTCTGATGTGTCAGCAGGTGAATAAACGAGGAGTTTTATTATGAAAATCTTTATTTCTGCAGATCTGGAAGGAGTAAACGGTGTAGTTTCTCCCGGGGATATTATTCCGGGTGAACCGGGTTATGAAGCCTCCAGAGTTCTGATGACCGAAGAAATCAATGCTGTAGTGGAAGGCTGTTTCCAGGGCGGAGCAACGGAAATTACAGTTTGTGATTCCCATGAAATATCTCAGAATCTGCGTTATGATCTGCTGGATGAAAGAGTTAATCTGATCAGCGGATGCACCCGCGACGGATCCATGGTTCACAGTATTGACAGTACCTATGATGGTCTGATTTTGCTGGGTCATCATGCCATGTTCGGCACACAGAATGCAGTGCTGGATCATACATATGATCAATACATGATTCGTGAGCTGAAGGTGAACGGAACTGCATTGGGCGAATTCGGTCTGAACAGTCTAGTAGCCGCTGAAAAAGGCGTTCCGGTAATTATGACATCCGGTGATGACGCACTGGAGCGTGAGGCAAAAGCATTCTGTTCCGATGTGGAAGTGGCGGTTGTCAAGAAAGCAGAAGGACGTTACTGCGCAAAATGTCTGCCAAAGGCAGAATCCCGCAAACTCCTGACTGAAACAGCCAGAAAGGCAGTTTCCGGCATTGCTGATCGAAAATGTGTGGATGTACCGGTTTTTCCGGTGCTGGAAATCACATTCCAGCAGACCTGCATGGCCGACGGAACCATGCGTGTAAAGAACATCCGGCGCACAGGTCCTATGACCGTGGAATATGCGTGCAGCTCCATGGAAGAAGTCATGGATATGCGTCAGGTAATCTCTGATGCTGCCGGAGAATTCTTTGACAGAAGATTCTAAAATATTTCAGATTAATTGGTCAGATGACAAAGTAAATTCTAGTTTGCCTAAGTAATTTCTGGGCAAGTTGCAGCTTTGTAAAGTCGAAATAATCTTAATACAAAAAATCATCCTGAAAAGGATGATTTTTTGATTGCGATAGTGTAATATCGACAGTA
>JAZNKW010000079.1:0-1800 GCA_045578745.1 Anaerovoracaceae bacterium | reverse complement strand
CATACCGCCTTCAGTGCAGAGGACATGGACATGAGGATTCCATTTCAAGTCTCTGCCGTATGTATGAAGCGTGATAATAAATCCGGGAGTGATTTTATTCTTTTTCCGCTTGCGTTTCTTTTTGCGGGAAGAGAGTTTCTTTTTCGGCTCGTTCTTTTCTTTTGAGAAGGCATAGAAAATGGCTTCTTTCGCTGCACTGAAGAGGAAATGAAGCCATTCCGGATGAGACTTGAAATAAGGACGTAGACGTTCATCGATGGTAAAGACCATATGCCTGTGGTTGACGTCGAGAGTCTCTTTTGCGATGCGGAATGCACGGGCTCTGGTCATTTTGGCACCGCAGGAAGGGCAGAATCTGCTTTTGCAGGTATAGCAGATGATATGGTGTTTATGACAGTTAGGACATTCGTATATTTCGAACCCCATATCCAATGTGCCGCAGGCAGTCATTCTGGCAACTTCATCACGAATTGTTTGTCGGATTTTATAGTTGTTCTCTTCACAGAACTGAAGAAAAGGTTCCCACATCTCATGAAAGATAACCTGAAAAGAGGTCTTGTCAGGGTCATAGTCTTTACAAAAAGCCTTGGCAGCAGTATCAGCGATTGGCTTTGCTAGATTATCGGCGATCATAAACGTATGTCTCTGATTAAAGTATATCCGATCGTCAGTAAAAATGACTTAAGGTGCTAACCTTAAGTCACTTTGTTCTTGGCAGTCTGACAGAGATTAATGAAAGTAAAATAATGAAAACGCTTTGAAAACGGACGGATAATCTCTGTCAAAACAAAAACATCTGCTATATAATTATGGTGTCTAAACAGGAGGACATATGAGCACAGAAAACAAAAAGGTTTTCCAGGCAATGGATGGTAACGCTGCAACAGCTCATTCAGCTTATGCGTTTACAGAAGTTGCCGGGATTTATCCCATCACACCTTCCTCACCGATGGCCGAAAACGTTGATGAATGGTCCACGCAGGGAAGGAAAAACATTTTCGGCGACCGTGTAAAGGTTGTTGAAATGCAGTCAGAAGGCGGCGCAGCAGGTGCCGTTCACGGCGCTCTCCAGGGCGGTTCACTGGCTACAACTTTCACAGCTTCACAGGGTCTGCTTCTCATGATCCCGAATCTCTACAAGCTGAGCGGTGAGCTTCTGCCGGGCGTTGTACATGTTGCTGCACGTACACTCGCAAGCCACACACTGAGTATCTTCGGTGATCATCAGGACGTTTACGCATGCCGTCAGACCGGTATGGTCATGATGTGTTCCCACTCTGTACAGGACTGCATGGACCTGGCAGGTGTTGCACACTTAATCGCTATTGACGGTTCCGTAGCTGTTATGCATTTCTTCGATGGTTTCAGAACTTCACACGAGATCCAGAAAGTCGAAGTCATGGATTATGACTTCCTCAAATCACTGCTTCCTGCAGAAAAACTCGAAGCATTCCGTGCAAACGCTCTGAACCCGCATGGACACGCAGTAACACGCGGCGGTTCCCAGAACGACGATATTTTCTTCCAGGCTCGTGAAGCTCAGAACGAACACTTTGCAAAGGTTCCTGAAATCGCTGCTAAGTACTTCAAGGCTGTCAGCGAACATACAGGCCGTGACTATGCACCGTTCGTATACTATGGCGATCCGGAAGCTGAAAGAGTCATTATTGCTATGGGTTCCGTTACAGATACGATCATGGAAACTGTCGACTCCCTGAATGCTAAGGGCGAAAAAGTCGGTCTGATCAAAGTATATCTGTACCGTCCGTTCAGCCAGAAGTTCCTTGAGGAAGCTCTGCC
>JAZNKW010000078.1:0-2194 GCA_045578745.1 Anaerovoracaceae bacterium | reverse complement strand
TTGGAAAGAGCGTTGAATCTTACAGCGTAACCAGATACTCTAACTGTTAAGTTAGGGTACTTTTCAGGGTTTTCGTAAGCGTCTTCAAGAAGATCTCTGTTAAGAACGTTTACGTTTAAGTGGTGTGCGCCTCTTTCGAAGTAACCATCTAATAATCCAACTAATGTGTTAGCTCTATCTTCAGCATCCTTACCTAAAGCAGCAGGAGTGATGGAGAATGTGTTGGAAACGCCGTCCTGACAAGTATCCCAGTCAATCTTGGATACGGAGTTTAAGGAAGCAACTGCACCGTGGCTATCTCTTTCGTGCATTGGGTTAGCACCAGGAGCGAATGGAGTACCAGCTCTTCTACCGTCAGGAGTGTTACCTGTCTTCTTACCGTACATTACGTTGGAAGTGATTGTTAATACGGATAATGTATGTACAGAGTTTCTGTAAGTTGGGTGCTTTCTTAATTCTTCGATAGTTCTTTCGGAGATCTTAACAGCGATTTCGTCTACTCTGTCATCGTCGTTACCATACTTAGGGAATTCGCCTTCAGTTCTGAAGTCTACGATTAGACCGTTTTCGTCTCTGATAGGGTAAACCTTAGCGTACTTGATAGCGGAGAAGGAGTCAGCTGCTACAGAGAAGCCTGCAACACCGAACGCCATTAATCTCTTAACTTCGGAGTTTAAGAATGCCATCTGGGATCTTTCGAAGTCATACTTATCGTGCATGAAGTGGATGATGTTCATGATGTTTACGTATAGTTCCATTAACCATTCTAAGTAAACATTGAATCTCTTCCAAGCATCTTCGAAGTCGATTGGACCGTCGCCAACAGCTTCCATCTGAGGACCTACAACTTCGCCAGTTCTTTCGTCCTTACCACCGTTTAGACCTAATAATAAGATCTTAGCAAGGTTACATCTAGCTCCGAAGAACTGCATCTGTTCACCCATCTGGATAGCAGATACGCAGCAAGCGATGGAGTAGTCTTCACCACAAGCAGGTCTCATCTTGTCGTCGTTTTCGTACTGGATGGAGTCAGTGTCGATGGAAACCTGAGCACAGAACTTCTTGAATGGTTCAGGAAGATCCTTGGACCATAATACTGTTAAGTTTGGTTCTGGAGCAGGTCCTAAGTTGTAAAGTGTCTGAAGTGTTCTGAAGGAGTTCTTAGTAACTTTGTGTCTACCGTCCATACCAACACCACCGATACCTTCAGTGATCCACATTGGGTCACCACCAAATAATTCGTTGTATTCGGAAGTTCTTAAGTGTCTAGCTACTCTTAACTTTAAGATGTAGTCGTCGATGAATTCCTGGATCTGTTCTTCTGTGTAAACGCCGTTAGCTAAGTCTCTTTCTGCGTAGATGTCGATGAAAGTAGAAGTTCTACCTACGGACATAGCAGCACCGTTTTCTTCCTTGATACCTGCTAAGTATGCGAAGTAAGTCCACTGGATAGCTTCCTTAACGTCCTTAGCTGGTCCGGAGATGTCGTAGCCATAAGCTTCAGCCATCTTCTTGATTTCTTTTAGAGCTCTGATCTGGTTTGTAATTTCTTCAGCAGTTCTAATGTTTTCTTCGTTCATTACGTGTCTGGAAGCGATCATTTCGTGATCCTTCTGCTTTTCTTCGATTAAGAAGTCGATACCGTAAAGAGCAGCTCTTCTGTAGTCACCGATGATTCTACCTCTACCGTAAGCATCAGGAAGACCAGTAATTAAACCTAAGTGTCTAACCTGTCTCATTTCCTTGGAGTATGCCTTGAATACACCGTCGTTATGAGTAGTTACGTAATCGAACATTCTATCGATTTCTTCTGGAAGAGTTTCACCGAATTCAGCAACTTCTTCTCTTACCATCTTGATACCGCCAAATGGACAGATACCTCTCTTTAAAGGTTCATCAGTCTGAAGACCAACGATTACGTCCTTACCAGGTACGATGTAACCAGGGCCGAATGCGTTGATTCTCATGATTCTGCTTGCGTCAACCTTTAAAGTACCGCCAGCTTTTCTTTCAGCAACTAATAATTCCTGAACTTTAGCAGAACATTCCTTTGTTCTTTCAGTAGGGCCTGCTAAGAAGCTAGCATCACCATCATATGGCTTGTAGTTTAAACGAATAAATTCGTCAACGTTGATGTTTTCAGTCCAGCTGCCGCCAATAAAACCTTCCCATTCTTTTCTCATTATTGTTTCTT